>JASGMB010000057.1 GCA_030156665.1 Clostridiales bacterium | reverse complement strand
TAAATCCCCTTCACCATAATGTAAATCCTTTGAGTTCGGTCTTGAAGATACAGAAAGAACCCCATCTCCAGCATATGTATTCCTTTTTGCTCTGACCAGAAATCCTTTCAAAGCCAATTCTGTGCAGTTCATTGCCTTCGTCACCCTTCCTGTTTATTCTCACTCTTTCTTTATTCTTTTTATAATCATTGAAATAACAATCAATGCTGCCCCAATTATAAGCAGGCTTAAGTACATAAACAACTGAAATGGTCCGCTGCCAAAATGGCTGAATGGATATGGTCCATTTATAATCCAAATATATCTTTCATAATCACCATGAATAAACCAATATAAAATTATCGGACTAATTGTAAAGATAAATCCTAAGCCCAGCAAAAAATCTGATATATATTTTATTGACGAGTATTTCCCCATCACACTGCCCCCTTGCACCATAAACACATAAAATAAACATTACATAACATTAAAGAATGATTTTACCAGTCATTCCATTCGTCAAACCCTTCCCTTGCTCCCGTAAAGAAAAACTCTGTATGCCTGCATTTAGGGCAGACATATACGTCAAAAGTCAAATGCTCTTCAATATCAAATAATACTCCCAATATTCCCCTATTATTATCCTGGGAATCAAAGCGATATTCTTTCAGATACTTCATTTGCTCTTTACACCTTAAACACTCAAACTGCTTTTCCATTTTAAGTTATACTCCTTCCACTTTATTCTCATTAAAATCATTCTATTCTTTAATTATAATATAAAATGCTTATATCCGTGATATTTTACAGTTATATTTTTATTTTTTATTTGACGTGTAAAGAGTAGCATATGTTTCATTCGTCCTAACGTCCAAGAGTGCTTTATCCAATATAATTCCCCATGTCTTTCTTTAAATCATCAATATTTCTATAGTAACAATATATAAAAGTATCATTAATACCATCTTCACTATTTTCTATACAAAGATTTATTCTATAAAATATATCCAGCCGCTCATCAAAGCCTTTATCAACTTGCACGCCATTAAGTATAAAAGTTTCCAATACTGTAAAATTCCCAAAAATCGTTACGCCCTTCATGGTTAATCACTCCATTCAGTTTTTATTTGAAGGTTATTATATAAATAGTACCTGTAAAATCAACATTTGGAGTGATTTTTTATAAATCAGTTTCCTAAATCAAAATCAACATTATTATCAAAAAAGGTTCTAGTAGCCAACTCATATACTAAAACCTTTTTTGATAATAATTGTTAATCTTCAGTTCCTGTTTTAGAATATTTCTCAATAATGTCTTTAAATTCACTTTTATTTATACCACGCATTTTATATAGTCCAGAATTAATAAGTACGTAAATTGCTTTCTCTCTTATCTCTTCATTATTTTTAGCAATATTATATAATATCTTCGCTAACTTATAACTCATTCCTCTTGGAAATTTTTTTTGATTATAATACAAAGTTAATGTGTCAAGTGCTGCTTTCTTTTGAGCCAATCCGCCTTCAAGTAAATAAATAAAAGTATTATTAATAATATCATTTGTTTTATTTGCTACTAAATACTTATTATTATCTTTTAATGCAACAAATAGTTGAAGTAGGTTATTAATTTCAATTTCTGATGAAGTGTTTTTAATCTTGTCCTCTATTAGTGAATAATAATACATTCTTTCTTCTTCACTATCTATTTTCTCTGATACTGTATTTAAAGTATATTGATATTTATTATCAACCTTACCCTCTATAAAGAGTTTAATAGTGTTTTCCCTTACACTTCTTTCATTAAACAATAAGTTATTGAACACATTCTTCTGAACTTCCTTTTCGAATATTGAATACATAGATAAAATAATTCTTAATTCAACATCTTTATTAGTAAATTCCAACTTTGAAGTTATCTCGCACAAGTTATTTATTTTGTCAGTCATGTTAAATTTTTTATTAATAAAATTAAATACCGCATCTAAAAGTTGATTTATAGTCTCACTTCCATAGTAAATTAATATTTCAATAATCTTTTGAGGGTTATTATTTATCTCTTTACAATCTTTTGAGATAATATTGGATAAAATTCTTTGTCTAATATTATTATCAGATAATATAGTATAATTTTGGATAAACTGCTTAACAGCAAAATCATATATTAGATTACTTTCTATTTTACTTAAAATACTAGAAAAATATTGATTTTTTAAATCATCAACATTAAATAAATGCATTAAATCATTATATATAGTATAGGTTAGTTTAATAATTTCCTCGTTCACAGGATTAGGGTTCCTTTGTTGAGAATTTGCTATATAAATCAAACTATTTGACAATTGATTTATTTTATCAGGTTCTATTATGAATGAGCATTGCCTTAGTAACGAATATAAAAACTCCATTATGTTTTTATTAATTTGATTGTTTTGATTATTTAATAAGTTCAGTATGTTTTGCATAATAGTATTTCTTTGTGTAGAATTAATATATTCTTTTACACCATTGATGTATTTAACTAAATATTTGCTACTATTACTTGTTATTTCTAAAGAATTTATAACTTGTACTATATTTTGAACTATTCTATCAATGTTTCCATATACTTTAACAATTTCACAAACCGCATTTATATAACTTCTTATAAATAATTCTTTTTCCTTAACATAATATTCACATAACCTAGTAACTAGTTTCATCTTACTTTCATTATCAATTTTATATTCTGCCCCAATTTTTATTATCAATTTGAATATCTTATTACATGTATCTTCATCTTTCCATTTATTTGCTTCCAATGATAAAGCATCAACTATGTTTGTTGCATATTTGCTTATATCTTTATCCAAATTTAGAATACTATCTAAAATTTCAATACAAGTAGATGATAATTCCGAATTATCAT
Source organism: Clostridiales bacterium (assembly GCA_030156665.1). GTDB lineage: Bacteria > Bacillota > Clostridia > SK-Y3 > SK-Y3 > JASGMB01. Next base: position 10,158 of record JASGMB010000057.1, on the reverse strand, counting down.
CATTTATATAATTTAGTATTTTTTCAGTTAATAAGTTATGATTATCATCAACCAACTTTTCGCTAATATTTAATAAATACCTTGATATTATCTTTTTATCATCCTCTGAGTATTCTTCTTTAAAATCCATTATTGTTTCAAAAATATCTCCCGAAAAATATTTTTCTAATGATTTTTGGTTATCATTTATCTTACTAATTATCCGTAGTACTTCTTTATAGTCTTTTTCATATAATTTAACTAAAACTCTGTCCAAGAGGTTAATATTAAATGATAAATTACTATTCATGCAAATAGTATTCAATACATTATTCGTATAATTTAAATTATCTAGTGCCAGCGTATTTACATACTCATTAATTATATCGGAATAGTAGTTGTAATGCTCGGTTATACTAATATAATTCACAACGCCATTTATACTAAACTGTTTTATATTATTTTTATATTGCTGTATCTTATTTAGAATAATACTGGCAAATTGGTACTTAATTTCTTCTGGAATTAACCTAACAATATTTAAATCGGATAGGCTACTAAGAATATTTATCATATCTAAGTTTTCATATTTATCTATTCTCAGTAATAAATTATTAAATATTTCGATTCTTTCAGCATGAGACTTAGTCTTGTTTATTTCAGTGACAAAACCATTAATATCTTTATTAATTATTAAATTCTCAAGATTCTCTACATATTCATCAGAATAAGAAATATTTAACATGTCTTGAGATAAATAAATATAAGTTTTAATATGCTCACGTGAAACAATATAATTGCTTGTATAATACAAGTACTCTATTGCTTCTTTAAACTCATCCTTAACTCTAAACTCCTGCTCTTCTTCAACACAATAATATTTACTTAAAATATTAATTTGGGACTCTTCAAAGTCATTATCTCCTCTTCTTACTCTCTCAACGTATTCTAATAATCTATTATTATTTACTAAATCATAATAAAGTTGTGTAAACTCCGTCTGCAATACAGTTATTTTAGCCAGAAATTTTAAGTCCAATGTAAAATTTGCACTAAAATAATTATCTTGTAGTCTTTTTTTAAAAATTTCGTATAACAAAATAAAGTTATTTAATAGTATTTTTACTTTTCTTGGGCTCATAACATTTTTATAAATTAGAACATGAACAATCTCCTTTAATTCTTCTTTAGGAACATCTATATCTATACTACTTAGCAATTTAATTGCGTAGTCTCTAATTTTTTCTTGTCTAAATGGAGGTATAGTCAATTTGATTTGAAAGATTTTATCTAAATAATCTGTATCATCTATTTTTTCTTCAATTAGGGCTTTTTTCAAAACTGCATCATCACAGGCAATAATAAAAATACAATTTTTTATATTCATAAACGTTTTTATTGTCTCTAATACTTCAATGACTTTTTTGCTCTGACATCTATCCAAATCATCAACAAAAACAATAATTTTATTATTATTTTTGACAAAATTATTTATAAGTTTTTTAAATGACTTTTCAAATTGCTCTAAACTCTCTAAGTTTTCATTTGACTTTGTTATTGTTACATTGGAAGTATAGTCTTTCAATATTTTAACTACATAATAAATAACCCCAACAACAATAGCATTGAAAAATAACGGTATTGACATTTGTCCTTCTATATGAAGCCATTTAAATAAAAATAAATAAAAAATCACTTCAGCAATTAATATTATAATAGATGAACATAGCAATCCTTTAAACATTTCCTTAATGCTTTTTTTAAGGTTACCTTCACTTTTTAGAAATGACTGATTATTTATCTGTCGATTTCCTTTTATATAAAGTGATTCTATCAATTCATCGACAGGCTCGCCCGTTTGTTTTGCTACTTCTAGAAGAAACTTTCTTTTTAAAGATATAGGCTCATTTGAATATTTCCAGCATTCAAACATAACTGTTTTGTATTTCTTTGAATTATCGATTCGATTTTTTAATAAGTTTATAATTGTAGTTTTTCCGACTCCCCACTTCCCAAATAAACCAATATTTAATTGCTCATTTTGACAGTTGTCAATAATATTCTTTATAACGTCCACATAGTGTCTATGACCGAATTCATCACCATTTATATTTCCTATTGGCTCATCAACAAAGACTCTAATATTATTATCTATTTTTGCGTCTTTCATAATCTCCCTGACCCCTTTGCTAATATAACTTATATATTATTTAATTTGACATTAATCTTCCATTTCCTCTTTTATCCACAAAATTTTTCAACAAAAACGGGATTTTGTGGAAAAAACAATAAAAATCAGATGTGATATTGCCTTAATTTGATGCAATAAGCCCTTAAAAATTGTCCACAAAACTTTCTAGTCTTCCTTTTAAGCCTGAAATCACCCTTTTATATAAACTTGAAATTCATCTTAGATATTTTTAAAATCATGGTAAAGTTATGGAAAGGAGTTTAGTCATGGATACGAAGGAATATTACTTGGATGCTTTTGTAGATTATTTAAATAAAAGCGATAAATCCTCTGGAACTATATCAACCTATACTGTTAATATCAAAGGCTTTATCAAATACTACGTTGAATCATATGGTGAGGAGTTTATCCCAGAAAATGTAATCATGATGGACTTAAGGGACTATCGAAATTATCTCCTGAATATCAAGCGTCAAAAAGCATCTACCATTAATAATAAGATTGCTGCACTAAAAGAGTATTTTTTCTTTCTTAAAAGCAATGGCATTATCAAAGACAACCCTGCTGAAAACATGAAGAAGATACGTACAAATAAACCTACCGCTCCAAAAAGTTTTTCTGACACTGAATTTAAGAAAATTAAGCGATATGTATATAGAAGTCAGAAGGATTTATGGATAATAGTTTTTGAGTTACTATCTAAAACTGGAGTCAGGGTAAGTGAACTTATAAATATCCGCCTTGCTGACATAACCATAAATGAACGTTCTGGAAATCTAAGAGTTATAGGTAAAAACCAGAAAGAAAGGAATATCCCTCTACATTTAGATGTTAGAAAGGCAATTACTGCATATATGGAAGTTAGAGATAGAATGTCCATATCATCTGATTTTCTTTTAATAAGCGAAAGAAAACGGCCCTTTACCCGTTCTGGAATCTTTAAAATGCTAAAGCGTTGGGAAAACGACACGAATATTAAAATTCACCCTCATATGTTCAGGCATCACTTTGCAATTCAAGTTCTTAACACACCCAATGCTGATATCAATACTGTACAGTACCTCTTAGGTCATGAAAGTATAGAAAGTAGCGCTATTTATCTTAAAGTGAGACAGGAGGATTTGGAAAAAAGCATTAATGCTCTAACAGATTATTAATATCTTAAAAACCAATGCACCCATGTTTTATATGGGTGTATTTTACATCAATTTAGTCATTTATAAAAAACATTAAGTTTAAATATCTTATGGCATTTAAAGTATATATCAAAATATATTCAACCTTTTGAAATAAGCAATACTACTTCTTTTTTAACATAAACCAAATAGCACCAATACTGACAAGGGTAATGCAAAAAATCATAGTAACTATTAAATACACCATATCCACTTATCCTCCTAATAAAACAGAGATAAGGTTTCCCTTATCCCTGTTGTTTTATTGTTTTCCATTCTTTTTTATTTTCTATGATTATATAACCTGTTACAATTGCAAGTGGTATTGCTGCAAGCCACCTATACTCATAAAAATGTTGCTGAAATGTATTATATAGTAAATAGAAAACTCCATATGCAAGTAACGTTGGGATTACCATGTTAAAAATTATATTCATTCTCTTTTTCACCATAATCAACTCCTCTGTTAATTTATAAGATGATTATAGCGCGCACAAAAAAATTTGTCAGGTCCTTTTTTAAAATCTGAAACATATCTGTAATAAAGTATTGGACTAATCCCTTAACTCTAACTCCTAAATGCTATGTTTCAGATTCGGTTAATTCATTTCATGAACCTGTATTCGTGTTTGTATTTTTAGAAGACTTATTTTCTGAAGTCTAATTCCTCTAATAACCTAAAATTTTTAAAATCTAATAAATCTTTTAATTTTATATAAGACATCGAATTTAAATCTTTTAAACCCATATAAAATAGCAGAGAATGAGCCCATCTATTTCCATATTTGCTTGCATTTCCTGACAAAACCGCATTAGTAAACAATACTTCTATATCTTTTTCATACCATTTTCCAACTTCTAAGCCTTTATCTCTTAAGTAATTAGGGTCTGTTGGCGGATAATAGATAATTCTTAATGTTCCTCTTATATGTCCTGAGCCATTTTCCCAATACACTAAAGAATCATGAGTAATAAATTCTGCTTGTGAAACAATTTTATATTTTTTATACTTTTCAATTTCTTGATTTATAAAATCATCTGGCAAAATCCAGGTGCTCTCATCTTTTCTATTTCCATCTTCATCTTCGATTCCATTCAATACATGTTGAGGGTTAAAATAAAACAAAACTCTTGTTTTATAATCGCCAACTTCTTTTTTCATACCTTTGTTAGCAACAAGGGGACTATAATAAGGCGCCTCAGCATCTAGATTTCTATAGTCAACATTATATCGAACATTCATATAATTCTTAGCAGTTCTGGCATAATTATCAAAATCGTTTAGATGTATAAAAGCATTATCAATTTCATTTAGTGGTCTCTCATATTTCCTAGTTTTTAATTCACTATTGCTGATAAAATCATAATCTGTCTCAAGAGGATATTCGTACAGTCTTTTATTTACATAGGCATATGTAGTCCACCATAATTCCTTGTTTGACGGCTTTTCTATTTCTGGTCCAAATATAGGTACTTCATCTAATATCCTTTTATATAAAATCTTAGTATTTGTGCTTTTTAAGAAATTTTCCATAGGTTTTGCATCTAAATCTCTTACATACATAGGTAGTTGTTCAATTATCTTTTTACTATCTTTCAAATCATATCTCTTTAACCTATCCACCAATTCCTTTGCTTCCTCTTTTGTTAGGAAATCATAGGGTCTTAATTTCCCATCTTCATCTGTATCCAGCAGTCCTGCCAGATATAGAGTCATCATTTCTTTTAGATATTCTTCTGTAATCATTCGTATATCTTTAATATTTCCTATATAGTCATGCCAGTAAATCAGAGTAAAATATTTTTCATAACTGTTATTTTTTAATCCAATATCATTGATTAATGTGTTTATTTGATAAGGTTGAATTCTATGATTTTCTGTATATCCTTTCAAAAAATAATCATTTTTCCCACTTGTAAATAGTGCTGGCATTCCAGTAATATCATCCATTATTCTTGCTACAGTTAGTGCAGCCTCTCTTCTTAAAATAGGTTTTTCATAAGAAGGATAGTCTGCCGAAGGCCTCACAAATTCTTTGCTTTGAGCATACTCCATAGTAGCCTCTCTACCTACAGCCTTTAAAACCATTTCAGTGAACTCTTTTACAGTTAGTGTGTTGCTGAAGTCAACTTTTTCAGGTAGTATAGGAATTTTTCTCTGTTCTTTTTCTAAAAACCTAATAAGAATTGCACAGGCTTCTGCTCTTGTAGCATTTTTATTAAATCCAAAACTTCCATCTGGAAAACCTGAAATAATTCCAGAAGTAAAGATTTTTAAGGCAATATCCTGTGAATTAGGGTCAAGGGTTGAGTAATCAGTGATAAGGGAAGAATACTCTTTATAGTTTTCAGGAACATCCAAACTTATTCCTTGCTCCTTAATACTACTGTCTGTACCCGCTCTAACAATCATTCTCGCCATTTCTCCACGGGTTATATATCTGTCATAATCACCAAACTCACCATCTTTAATAATTCCAAGTTCTTTTGCTTTATTTATGTAACCTTCTGCCCAATACCCACCTTTTGATACATCTACTTGATAACCAATGGCTGAAATTAATATCTTTGTAAACTCCGATACCCTAATATTATTCTGTGGTTTAAAAGTCCCGTCAGGATACCCTCCTATATATCCTTTTTCCACTAACTTTGATACTGTTGGGTAAAACCAATCTGTCTTCTTAACATCAGAAAATTGAAATTCTGAAGATGCATGTACCATAACTGGATTTAATGGACCAGTAATTAACATTATTCCAATTAATATGAGGAAAAATAGTTTTCTCATACGAAATACCTCCTTCACCCAAATTAAGTCCTATCTAATATATTTATACAAGTATCTTTTTTAAGCCTTAAAACCTGCTTAACACTTGCTCAATATTATTCCTCTATTTTTCTAACAGCATAAACAGTATCAATAGTTACTCCAAGCATATATTCAATATCATCATTTGGCTGTAACCCTTTTAATGATTCTGCTGTCACGCCATCCATAGTATAAATCTTGGTAAAAGTCGAACCTTCTGGAATAATTTTAATTTTATTACCGTCTACCCCTTTGAAAATGCCTTTAGTCCTCAGTAATCCTACTTCTTTATCCAGTATATTAAAGTTCCTTAACTCAGTTCCATCTTCATATTTTATGAATTGCTTGTTAAATGATTTTTTAGCCACAATAGATAATTTATCATGACTAAATGGCGTACCTTTTTCTACTTCTTGTAAAACAATAATATAACTTTCATTTAAATAGTTGATAGATTTAATAACTAGGGCTTTACCGTCTTTTGCATAAATAAAAAAACTACTTCCTACTTGTCCTTCGCCTAAAACCATATATCCTTCCATACCAAAAACTACTCCCATTTCTTCTTCCACTACATATTTATTAGTTGGGTCTGACAAATCTTCAATATAATAGATATCAGTATCTTGAGGAACACCAAATAGTTTAGTATCTTTACTATTATTCTCTGTAGTTTTAGCGACACTTTCATCCGTTTTTACATTAGTAGTTGATTTCGTTGTTTCATTCCCTGTAGTTTCTGTTTTCTTTTCATTTTGACTGCATCCAGCAACCATTATTAATGTTAGTAATAAAATAAGCAATAAAGAAATTACCTTTTTCATTTTTCTTCACTCCTTAGTTAACAGATAAACCTTATGAGTATCTTACTCAAAAATATATACACTATTATTAATCAATCTTCAATTCATTCAAGTTTGCCTTTTTAGGGTCAAATACAGCATCGACTTTGTGAAATCTGCCAAAATCAGCAGACAATATAGGCCCTATTACATATTTGCCAGTTTTATCTATAAAACCCTGTCCTTTATTTTTCTCGTAAACTAAAGCCAATCCTTCCGAAAAACTTTCTGCACCATAAAATTTTGGTTCAACTATGTAATTTCCTGTTTTATCTATATATCCATATCGAGCATCTGATTCGGTTTCACTCATAACTAAAGCCAGTCCATCAGAAAAAGGAAAGGCTAAAGTATAATTAGGTTCTATTACTATGTTGCCTGTTTTATCAATATATCCGTATTTCCCTTCGCCCTGGGGCATCGCTGCGGCCAATCCTTCTGAAAAAATATCGCAACTTAAAAACTTAGGTTCTATAACAAACTCTCCTGTTTTATCTATGTATCCATAATATTCTTCGCCTTTTTTACAAATTGGGAATAGTCCTTCACTAAAAAAACCGTTATAATTTAATCTATAAATAGGTATGTTCATAAATTTCCCTTCTTTATCCACAAAGCCTGCAGTTGTAAAATCATTTGCATCCTTTAATACTAATGATAACCCCTCTGAAAAATAACGGCTTGCATATTCAAATTGGGGGTCTACTACAAAATTTCCTGTAGTATCCATATATCCTGTCTTCCCAGTATCTTGGGATTCCAAAATCGCTAATCCCTCCACAAATCTTGTTGGTTCATCAAATGAAGGTTGTATAGTAAAATTGCCTGTTTTATCAATATAACCCCATTTACCATTTACCTTTACAGCCGCTACTCCTGAAGAAAAAATATCTGCATCATCAAACTGGGGTTTGATTACAAATTCACCTGATTTATCGATATACCCCCATTTACCATTTTCTTTCGCCTTTACAGGTGCAAGGCCCTCATAGAAATCTTTGGCGTCCCTGAATTTAGGTTCTATAACAAAATCACCTGATTTATCTATAAAACCAGCAATATAGTAGCCAGGATTATTTTTGTCGCTGTATTTAGCAACTGCTACTATATCGAAATCTTTTCTTACAAATTTAGGAAGACTATTAGATGGTGTTTCTTGTCCAACTTCAGAAACTGTGCTGTCAACTGCTCTATTTATTGAAATTACAGCCTCAGCAAGTAAGCCCTGGGCAAATGCACCTATAAACATTACTACCGATAACACCAATGCAGCGATTGACTTTGCTAAACCTTTTAATTGCCCTTTCGAAATCAGTATTCGCACCAAAGATATTATGCTAGCAATAAAAATTACAACAGATAATATCATTACCGGACTATACAGCCGTGACATTACCTTTATAAAGTTAGATGGTGTTTTGGTAAACATTATAATAACAGCAAGTATATTTAATAATATAACCCCTAATGAAGTATACAGACATATATTTGCAAGTTTTGATTTTCTCATAAAAGCCCTCCAAAATTTTAGTGTTATGAAGCATCCCTAATACATTCAATTACGTCTTTCAAATTCCTTATGCCTTCAGACTAATCAAGGCGAACATAAAAATCTTGAATTGCTTCTTTTCAAAAGGATTGTTACATCATAAATACAACGTCTGTTCTACATCTCAACACCCTTTCTTTTATTTGTTATTAGTTTTTTACTTGCATTCCCCATAGCACCAATCAAAAAATTGTCGTATTTCCCCAAAAAGTGGTTAATATTCCTAGTTTATTTTACATCATTTAAACTATTATTACAATATGTCCTTTTAGTTTATTCAGAATCACTCCTAAAAATTGTTAGATTGTAGAGGGGTGATTTGAATGGATTATAAGCGATTAGGCAAAAGGATAAAGGAAGAACGGCTAAAGAAAAACCTAACCCAGGAGCAATTGGCTGAAGCCGTTGAGATTTCAAGCGTTTATGTGAGTCACATTGAAAGCGGGTCTGCAAAACCAAGCCTCAAAACCCTTGTTGATATCTGCAATGCTCTCGGTATAACCCCCGATTTCGTCTTATATGATTCTTTATATAAATCAAGAGAATACATAAAAGATGAAATAGCAAATCTGCAAAAAAAATAAGCCGTAAAGGCTTATTTTTTATTTTCCATTTATTACTTTTCTTATCTGTTCCATATTTTGTATTTCCGAAACCAGTCTTACCCATTCCATCAAAGCATTCTGACTTTCCTGATTCATAATACTCTCATAAATATCGTCTGGCAGAGTATCTGCTTTCTTTAATAAAAGTATTAGTATTGCCTCTCTTATACCTTCTTTAACACCTTCTTGTTTTATTAAAAATCCCAGTTCAGTATTTAATAACTTTTCTTTAAAGCACTTACTAAAACAATTATTCATCTGGCATGCTGTTCCCATACTTTTCACCTCATTATTAAATTTCAGCGGATATTTCAGCAAAAACGATTCTTAGTTCATTTGTCCTTTATAGAATGCTGAATTCCTATTGACTTAAAGGAATAATAAAAGAGGATTAAAGCATGTTTCAAGTTTTATTGATAATCTCAGGTGTATTTTATAACATTTTATTTTTTTATATTTTCTTATATTTGTTTGCCTTTTATTGATTATTCAAACTGTCTTGGTCAATTATAGTTATCATTTAAACCTTTAACTTCCTTTAACCTGATATCCTCATAACTTTATCCTATCTCTACTTTACCCCCAACGCAGCATAAAAATGTTCATTTATATCAACAACAGTAACATCCTTAAATCCATTATCCTTAATCACTTTTTCCACATATGCTTTATCCAGCCTGCGCTCTAAAGGAGGACCCCAATCGCTCTTCGTTTTTTGCCATTCTACCACTGCAATTCTTCCACCTTCAGCCATTATCCGCTTAACCTCATTTAAGAACTTATGCATATTTTCAACTTCATGCAGTACTGTGCATATAAAAGCATAAGTCACAGCACCATCATCAACTTTCAGGTCATTTTCTTCGGTAACAATAGTTTTTATATTAGTAATATTATTTTCTTCCACTTTCTTCTCAACTTCCTGAATCATTTCAAACGATATATCCATAGCAAATACTTTACCAGTCTCGCCAACCACCTCCGATGCAGGGATAGTAAAATACC
>JASGMB010000004.1 GCA_030156665.1 Clostridiales bacterium | reverse complement strand
AAGTTCATACTATTTATTTTTCAAAAACCTTCCTTTGGATGGTTTATTTGTCATGCTCTTTTTTAGTTTGTGACTCCCGCGGGTTTGTTTTCAGACTTTTACACCTCGCTATTTAATACATTAATATTTTTCACAATATTATCATAATTTTAGGAACATTGTAAAGCATTTACCATAATTTTCTACGCCTATTACAAACTTATTTTCATAACACCGCCCTATAACCTTTTCTGTATTGCATGTTTCTGCCTCCTTGACAATAGTATTATCTAATAATAATATAATTAAATAGATTCAAATATTTATTATTGGCACATGATAGTAAGCGGCCTTTTATCCTGCTGGATAAAAGCATTTTATTATGAAGCGAAGCGTAATATCAAGACAATTTACCTTAGCCTTTTATGCCGAAAGGCACATCAATTCGCCGAAGGCGATTGTCTTATTTTTGATATTTATATAAGGAGGATGATTCTTATGTCTAGTTTAGAAGTACGTACGCGTTTTGCACCGAGCCCTACAGGTTACATGCATATAGGAAATCTCAGAACCGCTTTATATGCTTATTTACTGGCTAAAAGCAATAATGGAAAATTTATTCTAAGAATTGAAGATACCGATCAGGAAAGATACGTCGAAGGCGCCACAGAGGTAATATATAGAACACTTGCCGAAACGGGCTTAAAACACGATGAAGGTCCCGATATAGGTGGAGATTACGGCCCTTATATTCAAAGCAAAAGAAAAAACATATATAAAGAATATGCTCAAAAGCTGGTTAAACTTGATGGGGCCTATTATTGTTTCTGTGATAAGGAAAGATTAGATAAATTAAAACAAGAAGACGAAAAAGGTGCTCACAAATACGACGGATATTGCAGAAATTTATCTCAAGATGAGGTTGAAGCTAAACTCAAAAACGGCGTACCCTATGTTATCAGACAAAAAATTCCAAATGAAGGGACTACCACTTTTACTGATACAGTGTATGGAACCATTACGGTAGAAAATAGTACTCTTGACGATAATATTTTATTAAAATCCGATGGACTTCCTACGTACAATTTTGCAAATGTTGTAGATGACCATTTAATGAAAATTTCACATGTTATCAGAGGCAGTGAATATCTATCTTCTACACCAAAGTATAACTTACTGTATAAAGCCTTTGGCTGGAAAATTCCAACCTATATCCATGTACCTCCCGTAATGAAAACGGCAAGCAAAAAGCTAAGCAAACGTGAAGGAGACGCTTCTTATGAAGATTTCATCGCCAAAGGATATCTCAAAGAAGCTATTGTAAACTATATCGCGTTGTTAGGATGGAGTCCTGGAGGAGATCGGGAAATTTTTACTTTAGATGAATTAATTGAAGCTTTTGATATTAAAGGTATTAGTAAATCTCCTGCAATTTTTGATGTTCAAAAATTGGATTGGTTAAATGGAGAGTATATCAGAAAATTATCTTTAGATGAATTTCACCAAAAAGCACTACCTTATTATCAAAAAGCCATTTCCAACCCGAATATTGATTTATATAAGGTAAGTAAACTTCTGCATACCAGAACAGTAAAATTCTCTGATATTATAGAAATTGTAGATTTCATGAATGAACTTCCGGAATACAGCACTGAATTGTACATTCACAAAAAAATGAAAACAAATCGGGAAAATGCGTTAGAAAATCTTAAAGCAGCATTACCAGTACTTGAAGCACTGGATAATTGGACAGAAGAAAGTATTCATGATGCAGTGTTTGCCCTGATTGAAAAATTAGGTATAAAAAACGGACAGATGCTCTGGCCAATCCGCGTTGCCCTATCAGGAAAACCATCTTCTCCCGGCGGCAGCATTGAACTGGCAGATTTATTAGGAAAAGAGGAAAGTATAATGAGAATTAAAAAAGGTATTGAATTGCTGGAGAATAATGAATGAAAAAACTTGCCAACAGTTCACGGTTCACAGCTGACAGATTTATATCTTTTTGGACGTATATTTTTTATTTGAAGAATATTATGTTTGAACGATTTCCTATAAATGGTAAAGGCAAAGGGGATTCCCTTTGCCTCATTTTTGTTCAACTTTATACGAACTTTTTAAAGATACAATCCTATTGAATACCGGTTTTCCTTGGGTAGAATCTTTGGTATCCATACAAAAATATCCATGTCTTAAAAATTGAAATTTGCTTCCCGGTTCGGCTTGTGCCAAGGCTGGCTCAACATAACTTTCTAATACTTCTAGTGAATTGGGATTCAAATTCATTCCGTCCATCACTGTTGCTTCCATCTCTCCGGCTTCATCCTCCTCTAGGAATAGATGGTCGTACAACCTTACTTCTGCTTTCACTGCATAAGCAGCAGATACCCAATGCAGCGTCCCTTTTACCTTTCTACCGGTAAATCCGCTTCCACTTTTTGTTTCCGGATCATAGGTGCAGTGAAGTTCAATAATCTCTCCCGTTTCTTCATCTTTTATGACTTTTTCACATTTAATAAAATATGCATTTTTCAGTCGCACTTCCTTGCCCGGTGATAAACGGAAAAACTTCTTTGGAGGTTCTTCCATAAAATCATCCTGTTCGATGTAAAGTACCCGTGAAAACGGAACTTTTCTTGTGCCCATCTCAGGATTTTCCTGATTATTTTCTACTTCCAAATACTCTACTTCGTTCTCCGGATAATTTGTAATTACCACTTTTAATGGTCTAAGTACTGCCATCATCCGAGGTTCTTTCAATTTCAAATCCTCCCTGATGCAGTGTTCCAGTAATGCAATATCTACAGTACTTATTCTTTTTGCTACGCCTATGCGTTCGCAGAAGTCTCTAATAGCCTCCGGTGTATACCCCCGTCTTCTTAGCCCGGAAATGGTCGGCATGCGCGGGTCGTCCCATCCGTCTACATAACCCTCTTCTACCAGTTTCCTCAATTTTCTTTTACTCATCACCGTGTTGGTAAGCTCAAGTCTTGCAAATTCAATTTGCTTTGGAGGATTTTGAAATCCTAATTCCCTCAACACCCAGTCATATAAAGGACGATGGTCTTCAAATTCCAAGGTACAAATAGAATGAGTAATGTTTTCCAATGCATCAGATATAGGGTGAGCAAAATCATACATGGGATAAATACACCACTGATCCCCGGTTCTATGATGTTTTGCATGGGAAATACGATAAAGAACTGGATCGCGCATATTTAAATTGGGTGAAGCCATATCTATTTTCGCTCTTAATACATGGGAACCATCCTCAAATTCCCCATCTCGCATCCTTTTAAATAAATTCAGATTCTCTTCAACTGAACGGTTACGATATGGGCTTTCCTTACCAGGTTCGGTTAATGTACCGCGGTACTCTCTTATCTGGTCAGGGGTCAAATCGCAAACATACGCCTTCCCTTTTTTGATTAATGCAACAGCACACTCATATATTTGTTCAAAATAGTCAGAAGCATAGTACATACGGTCTTCCCAGTCAAATCCCAACCATTTTACGTCCCTTTTAATAGATTCGATATATTCTATATCTTCTTTTATAGGGTTGGTATCATCAAATCTTAAATTACAAAGCCCATTATATTTTCTTGCCGTTCCGAAATTTAAACAAATAGACTTTGCATGTCCTATGTGGAGATATCCGTTAGGTTCAGGTGGAAATCGGGTGTGTACGTTATGGTAAACACCCTCTTTTAAGTCTTCATCAATAATGTTGTGAATAAAATTGGTCGGTATCTCCTCATGATTCAATTCTTTATCAATGTTGTTATTTTTAGTCATGTCTCATTGCTCCTTACTACAGTTTAGACTATATTATGGGTTTTATTATATCATTTATAGCATTAACTAACAATTATAATTTTACACCGGTTTTCATATATATTTCCCGTATAGATATTTTATAGACCGGATGAATAACGTGGGGTGCTATGTCATTTAGCGGCTTTAGCACAAATTCCCTTTCATGCATGCGAGGATGAGGAATGACAAGATTTTCGTCCTGCATTACTAAATGATTATATAATAATATATCCACATCTATTGTACGCGGTCCCCAGCGTATAGTACGCACCCGTTTTAACTTCTTTTCTATTCTCTGACACACTTTTAAAAGTTCATGGGGAGAAAGAATGGTTTCTACCTCTACAGCCCCATTTAGAAAATCGGGCTGCTCTGTATATCCTACCGGAGCTGTATGATAAAATGGAGAAACGGCTTTTACTTCTATGCCTTCCATGCACCGAAGCATGTCGACAGCCGCATCCAGATTGGCCTGTCGGTCGCCCATGTTAGACCCTATCCCCAAATAGACAATTGCTTTATGAATGACCATACTTTTCTTCCCGCCGGCGTTCCATTTCTATTGCAACATATTTCAGGTGACGGCCCAGGGGAGCCCATGGCTTTTTCAACAGGACCTTAACCGATATCGCAGCCGGATAATGATTCAATATCCAATCAATTAATGCCATGGCGGCTGCTTCTATTAAGTCATATTTACGTATGGTCAATACCTGCTCTATATCGGCACATACATCATCATAATTGATGCTGCAGGATAGGTCATCCCAACAGGCTGCAGCTTCCAGATCGGTAGCTATCTCTACCGACACAATAAACATCTGTCCCATGGTTTTTTCTTCCGGTGCCACACCGTGATAGGCATATACCTCTAATTCTTCTATGATGATCTTATCCATATTCATCTCCCCATTTCATCGGTCATAACTGCTGCCCGCTTGTTCTGGTATACATCATGTATACGCACGATGTCCACACCTTTCATAATCCCTACCACCGTAGCAGCAATGGTCCCTTCCAACCGTTCTTCCACCGGAAGGTCCAGCACTTTACCAATGAACGACTTGCGGGATGCCCCCAAAAGTATAGGATATCCCAGCCGCTTAAACTGTTCTAGATGCCGCATCACCTGCAGGTTATGCTCCCATGTCTTGCCAAAACCGATGCCAGGGTCTATAATAATATTTTCATCCTTCACGCCGGCCTTTAATGCTATTTCTATGCTTTCGGATATTTCTCTCATCATATCTTCTATGATATTATCATATTCCGCCTTAGCCTTATTATGCATAATGCATATTGGTACACCATACCGAGCTGCCACACTGCCCATTTCCGGGTCGGCCTTCAACCCCCATATATCGTTAAGCATATGGGCACCAGCTCGTATCGCCGCTTCAGCCGTCTTGGCTTTATATGTATCCACCGATATAGGCACATTGGTGTGCCGAGATAATTGCTCTATTACCGGTATAACCCTTTCCATTTCTTGTTCAGCCGGTACAGGTTTAAAACCCGGCCGCGTGGATTCCCCACCTATGTCTATGATATCCGCCCCCTCGGCTGTCATCTGTCGGGCTCGCTCTATGGCAGCATCATGGTCAAAAAAACAACCTCCATCCGAAAAAGAATCGGGTGTCACATTTAATATCCCCATGATATAGGTACGCTGGCCCCAATACCATACTCTATTTCCTATACATAATTTCCTAGCCATATTATCCTCCTTTATCATTAGTGTGAATTTTATGTCTTTTATTAATAATATAATTCAGCCTGCCTTCCATCCGAAAAACGTTTGCATTGATTCCTTACTAGGCATTCGATACACAGCCGTGAAATCTTATCACTTTTATACAGTATGGAACTGAGAAATGTACTCTGTTTACCGCTCTTACGATGATCCTGTATAGCCTTCAATATCTGTTCACTTTCTTCGCTATCAAATCCACTGTCCACCAATATACTTATTGCCAATTCAGCGCTTATAACCGTATGATCAACGCCACTGGCATATTCTTTCCATCGCCCTATATCATGCAGCAAAGCTGCGGCATAAATGATGTCTTTTTTTATCATAAGTTTATTCTCCAATACCATGATATAGGCAACTCTTGCAACTTCCAACGCATGACGGAGATCATGACGGCAAAATACACGTTCTTTTTCAGCCTCAGCATTTCGATTTAAGTACTCAATGTACTGTGGATGGTTAAGTATTTTAGTAATTCTTTTCATCAAAACCTCTCCTAATCTTTTATCAAGGCAAACGCCTCTGCTCGGGTTTTGGCATCTCGCCTAAATATTCCTCGGACTGCCGATGTAATTGTTTTAGAACCGGGCTTCTTTATGCCTCTCATGCTCATACATAAGTGCTCTGCTTCTACCACTACCGCCACACCTTGCGGTTCCAGGCATTTCATCAACACATCGGCTATCTCGCCGGTCAGACGTTCTTGCAGCTGCGGCCGCTTTGCTATACTGTCCACCACCCGGGCCAGTTTGCTCAAACCAGTTATCTTGCCTTTTTGGGGTATATATGCAACATGAGCCTTCCCAATAAAAGGAAGAAAATGGTGTTCACACATGGAATAAAACGGAATATCCTTCACCAGTACCATTTCATCATGGTCTTCATTGAAGTATACCTGAAGATACTCCTTTGGATCTTGTCCTAATCCGCTAAATATCTCTGCATACATTCGAGCTACACGATCCGGTGTGTCTTTAATTCCTTCTCTGTCCGGGTTCTCGCCTATGGCTTCTATCATCATCCGCATCGCTTTACGAATCTTATCCTGATCTATCATTAAACCTTCTCCTTTTTCAATTAATCTGTTGTACTATTTTGAAAATTTTTACTGCACCAACGTAAACAATAAATTTTTTCCTATACACCTTTTGTGTCTGCCATCCACATGATTTTATGAATCTGCAAGCTTAACCTTACCTACAAGTTATGTCTTGAGAAATATTGGTTTTATTTTTTGCCGTTGCAAAGCTTGTAGGTGTTTCCCAAACTTTAACGCTTCATATTATATCATATTTAATAGTGGTTTGTAAGATAATGTGAGAGCATCTATGTTTCTTATGGATGTTCACAAATTAAATTTTCGGCAGCAATTTTGATACAGTATATATGTTGTTAAAATACAATTGCAATTCTTTTCCCTTTATGATATCTTTATTACATAAGATGGTATCTTCGGAGCCATACTTGTACACTGTATTTTATTTAAATAACTTTACGCGTTGTGCTAGTTCAATTTGAAGTTTGGAGCTCGGAGTTGGAAGTTTAGGGTTGGGAGTTTGGAGCTTCAGCAGCTAGAATAATATTTTAATTAGCACAACAGGTTAACTTTATATAACTTTCTGCTTTGAGCCTACAGGGACAAGGACAGAATCAAGAATTTGTGTAAATGATAGGAATACTATACCTTCTTGACTCATGTCCAAGAGGGTTTTTTTGTTTTAGGAGGTATTGAAAACCATGAATAAAAGAATTACTACAGCAACATTTCGGAAGATGAAACAAGATAAACAAAAAATTTCAATGTTGACCGCCTATGATTATCCAACCGGAAAAATGCTAGACAGCAGTGGAATAGACGGTATTCTAGTTGGGGATTCCCTTGGTATGGTAGTATTGGGCTATGAAGATACTACACAGGTAACCATGGAAGATATGATTCATCATATTAAAGCAGTAAGCCGCGGGGTAACACACGCCTTAGTGGTAGGAGATATGCCCTTCTTATCCTATCATATGGGAATAGCCGAAAGCGTTCGCAATGCAGGCCGTATCATTCAAGAGGGGCATGTCCAGGCCGTAAAGCTGGAAGGTGGGCAAGAAATCCTTGAAGATGTCAAAGCCATCATCAAAGCGGGAATTCCTGTCATGGGGCATCTGGGATTAACACCCCAATCCATCCACAGCTTAGGAGGTTATTTCATTCAGGGGAAAACAGCTGAACAGGCTCAAAAGCTTATTCAGGATGCTAAAGCATTAGAGGAGGCCGGTATATTTGCATTGGTGCTGGAATGTGTGCCTGCTGAGTTGGCTAACTTGATTTCTTCCCAACTTTCCATTCCCACCATTGGCATAGGTTCAGGAAAAGGCTGCGATGGACAAATTCTGGTTACCCATGATCTACTAGGTATCTATCAAGGCAAAAGCCCCCGTTTTGTAAAAAGATACGGCGAAATCGGAACAATGATTGAAAAAGCAGTATCCCGGTATATCCAGGAAGTAAAGCAAGAGCTGTTTCCCGGAGAAAAACAAAGCTTTCATGTAGATACTGAAATGATGGAAAAGTTGTATGGAGGTGGAAAATAAATGCAAATATTTAAGCAGATTGCCGAAATAAAAAACTATTTAAGAACAGAACAAAGAAATGGTAAAAGCATAGGCTTTGTCCCTACGATGGGATATCTTCATGAAGGCCATCTGTCCTTAATTCGAAGGTCTGCCAGTGAAAATGACATCACAGTAGTGAGTATATTTGTAAATCCTACCCAATTTGGTCCCGGTGAGGACTTTGAAAAATATCCCAGAGATTTGAATCGAGACATCCAGTTGGCACAGGAAGCCGGAGCTCATGTAATATTTACGCCAGATACTGTCACAATATACCCTGAAGGATACAAAACTTACGTAGAGGTTCAAAAAATAACCGATACCCTCTGCGGTGCTTCCAGACCCGGACATTTTCGGGGAGTCACAACTGTTGTTACTAAATTGTTCAATATTATACACCCTGACCGCGCTTACTTCGGACAAAAAGATGCCCAACAGGGAATTGTAATTCGGCAGATGGTTAGAGACTTGGACATGGATTTAGAAATCATCGTATGCCCCATTGTCCGGGAAGCAGATGGCCTGGCTATGAGCTCTCGGAATATCTATCTTAATCCGGAAGAACGTAAGCAAGCTGTCGTTCTTTTCCAATCGCTGACTATGGCTAAAGATCTTATTGTTCAAGGGGAAAAAAATGCATATAAGATCAAAGCTGCCATAGAAAAAAAGATTTCCGAAAAATCATTGGCCAAAATTGATTATGTTTCTATTGTAGACATGGAAACATTAAGGGATATCCGACAAATTACCAATAAAACTTTAATTGCATTGGCTGTTAGATTTGGAGAAACCAGATTAATTGATAATATCATTGTGGAGGTATGATATGTTTTTAGAAATGATGAAAGGAAAGATCCATCGGGCTACTGTCACCGAAGCCAACCTTAATTATGTAGGCAGTATCACCATTGATGCTGCACTGATGGAAGCTGCTGGCATTTTATCAAATCAAAAGGTTCAGGTGGTTAATAATAACAATGGAGAAAGATTTGAAACCTATGTAATTCCAGGCAAGCGGGACAGCGGCGTCATTTGCCTAAACGGTGCCGCAGCCCGATTAGCCCAGCCGGGAGATAAAATCATTATTATTACTTATGGCTGGATGGACGAACGGGAACGATATGAATTAAAAGCTATAAACACATGAAATATTTTTAACTTCCCATATTAAGGAATATAGGCTTTAATGCTATGATGTAAAGCCTTAACGTTTCGATTTTTTTTAAGCTATTTTTTGAAATTTGAGAATAAAATACAATAAGAGTAGTTCTTCAGCACTAGAAAAAATGCCGGACATTTCCTTGATACACATATGTTTATCAAAGAAATGTCCGGCATTCCCAGCGTTTTTCACAATGGATTTATTTCGATTCCAGCCTCTTTTAATAGTTCCATAGATAATTCATCCGGGTATTCACCCCTATATACAATACGCTTTATTCCTGCATTTATAATCATCTTGGCACATAACACACAGGGTTGATGGGTAACATACAGCGTCCCCCCAGCTACACTTGTGCCTGAGTAAGCTGCCTGAACAATTGCATTTTGTTCTGCATGAATTGCCCGGCAAAGTTCATGCCGCTGACCTGATGGAATACCCATTTTCTGCCTTAAACATCCTATCTCGGTACAATGCCTGCAGCCTGTGGGAGCACCATTATACCCGGTTGCCAAAATACGTTTGTCTTTTACAATCAGTGCACCCACTTGCCTCCTAATACATGTAGACCTGCTTTTAATTAAATCTACAATCTCCATGAAATATTCATCCCATGATGGCCTCACCTTTGTATTCCCTCCTCTTACCAATACAACTACCATAAATTCATTGATACCTTTAAAATATTTAAGAACTTCTAAGGCTTTTCCATTGTGCTCTGTCACAATATTTTTAAACTCCGAACTCCAAACCCCAAATTGAACTAGCACAACGCGTTAAGTTACTTGGTTCCAAACAATCTGTCTCCTGCATCTCCAAGACCGGGAACAATATATGCATGGTCATTTAATTTTTCATCAACAGCAGCACAATAGATTTCCACGTCCGGATGGTCCTTGCTTAGCCTTTCTACTCCTGCTCTGGCTGCAATGAGGCACATGAATTTAATATTAGCTGCGCCTCTTTGTTTAATAAATTCAATTGCTGCAGAAGCAGAGCCCCCGGTAGCCAGCATAGGGTCTAGTATAATTAAATCCCTTTCTTCTACATCGGTGGGTAATTTACAATAGTATTCTACAGGCTGAAGCGTTTCCGGATCTCTGTAAAGCCCTATATGTCCTACTTTTGCCGCCGGAATAAGCTTTAACATTCCGTCTACCATTCCTAATCCAGCTCTAAGAATAGGAACAATTGCCAACTTTTTACCTGAAATTACTTTTGTTTTTGCAATAGCTATCGGTGTCTCGATTTCTACTTCCTTAAGCGGCAGATTTCGAGTTACTTCATATCCCATTAGCATTGCAATTTCTTCCACAAGTTCTCTAAATTCTTTTACTCCTGTATTGACGTCTCTGATTAAAGATACTTTATGTTGAATCAATGGGTGGTCCATAATAAAAACATTGTCACTCATTTAAAACTCTCCTTTGCATATACTTCATATTGCTAGACCTAAAAAATTATATATTATTTAGAATTTAGGGTTTAGCGTTGAGAATTGTCTTTTTCAACTCCAAACGCTAAACCCTAAACTTATATTTGCCTTATTAGCATTCCAACATATGAATTTTCTCTATTCTATTTTGATGTCTTCCTCCTTGGAATTCTGCATTTAACCATGCTTCAACAATTTCCAATGCCAGATTGGGACCTATAACTCTTCCTCCCAGGGCAAGAACATTTGCATTGTTATGTTCTTTTGCCATTTTCGCTGAATAACAATCACCACATAATGCAGCTCTAATGCCGTGTATTTTATTTGCCGAAATTGAAATACCAATACCCGTACCGCAAACCAAGATGCCTTTTTCACATTCTCCACTAACAATGGATGCACATGTAGTTTTTGCAATATCAGGATAGTCTACAGATGTCGGGCTATCTACTCCAAAATCTTTTACTTCATAACCTTTTTGTAATAAGTATTTTTTTATTTCTTCTTTAAGCTCAAATCCACCATGATCACTGCCGATTGCTATCATTTTCTCACACTCCTTTTTTATATAGTTCGGGGTTTGGAATTTGCAGTTCAGAATGTTTGATAATACATAAAAATATTACACTCTGCAACTACACACTGCTCCCGTTAAAGACCGCACAAAAAACCCTTTTCTATTTTATTAAATATTTATCTTTATGTCAAAACATTTTAGATTTGGGGGTGCATTTAATTTGTTTTGTTTAACGATAAATATCATTGTTAATTCTACAAATTCCTAACTCCGAGCTAAACTTAACACTGCTTACAGCATGTTTTTTCATATTCCCGTTCAGCCTGGGACTTTCTTAAGTAGAAAGGCGCGAAGGTCATATAGCTTTCGGTTTCACCTTTTTGTGCTTTCTGAAGCGCCAATGCTGCTATTGAAGAAGCTCTTTGCAGCCTACAGCTTATCGGTGCAAATTCACAGAGCTCTCCTAATGCCTGCATAAGTTTGTCTCGAAATACCGGAACCCCATCTCCACAAAAGATTACTTTTTCATTCTTTTCTTTCAGCTCATTGATAAGCTGTTGAACAGATATCGCTCGATGCTCTTCTACCATATAAAAAGTATTATCTATCCATTTATACAATGCATTATATACTTGCTCCCTTCTTGCATCCATAATAGGACAGATAAGATATTTGCAAAAAGGCAGGTTAAAAGCCAGGCCATCCAAAGTTGAAATCCCAATAACTGGTTTATTCACTGCATGGGCAAGCCCCTTAATTGTTGCTACACCAATCCTGAGTCCCGTAAAAGAACCGGGTCCATTGGCTGCAGCAAAAATATCTATGTCACTTACTTTTAATTCAGCACTACTAAGTATTTCTCTTATAATAGGCATCAACTTTTGTGAATGGGTCTTTTTATGGTTCAACACATATTCTCCTATGAGTCTATCATCATCCAATATAGCTGCTGTTGCGACATTGGATGATGTATCCACCGCAAGTACCTTCAAGTATGTCAACTCCTTTTAAAAGGTAATTAAGAATTTAAAACATGTCAAAACATTATTACTCTAAATACTTACCTCATAACTTTTTCATATTCTTTACCTATAGCTTCTATTAGGATTTGTCTATAATTTTCACTCTTTTCAATATCTTTGGTGATGGTAATTTTTAAATATGAAGACGGTAAAATTTCTTTAATATTATCTGCCCACTCTATAATGGATATTCCATCGCCATCAATATACTCTTCAAATCCTATTTCATACATTTCATCGATATCATTGATTCTATATACATCAAAATGATAGATTGGAAGTTTCCCATTATATTCATTAATAATGGTAAAAGTCGGACTGGTGACATAATCCTCTACTTCAAAAGCTTTGGCTATGCCTTTGGTAAACGCCGTCTTACCCGCGCCTAAATCGCCGTCAAGACACACCACATCTCCAGCCGTTAAATACTTTGCTATATCGTAAGCGATTTTTTCAGTTTCTTCCGGTGAATTGCTGATTCGTTTAATCATTTTATCATCCACTCTCTACATCCCACCAATGAATAAATGAATTAAAATATAATGCACTGTAATATAAAATGCAGAATGATTATATGAGGTCATTTACTCAGCTGCGCCTTCATAAAATCTATGTCTTTTTACCAATTAAATTGATTACTATCATCTGTACTAATATATACTCATTTTAATTCTGCATTCTCAATTCTGCACTTTTAAAACAGTCCTGTGATTTTGCCGTATTCATCAATATCGATTTTCTCCGCTGACGGTTCTTTAGGCAGTCCGGGCATTGTCATAATATCACCCGTAAGTACAACGATAAAGCCTGCCCCTGCAGAAATATTTACTTCTTTTACAGTGACAGTAAATCCTTCCGGTTTTCCTAATAAAGCTGGATCATCCGAAAGTGAATATTGTGTTTTTGCCATACATATCGGTAATTTATCAAAGCCCAAAAGTTCCAATCTTTTTATAGCCTTTTCAGCTTTAGAGGTATAAACAACACCTTTACCACCGTAAATTTGCGTTACAATCCTACTGATTTTTTCTTTAACAGGCAATTTTTCATCATATAAAAACGTAAATTTTGAAGCTGTTTTATCGATTACCTCTACCACTTTATTTGCTAATTCAATACCGCCCTGTCCACCTTTTGCAAATACTTCTGAAATTGCACATTGTACGCCCATTTCGGTACAATGTTTTTGTACGTACTGAATCTCCTCTTCACTATCCGTATCAAAACGATTAATTGCCACAACCACAGGGACCCCAAAACTTTTCATATTTTCAACGTGCTTCTCTAAGTTTACAAATCCTTTTATTAATGCCTCAAGATCCGGAGTTTTTAATTCTGCTTTTGGTACCCCACCGTTATACTTTAATGCTCTTACCGTGGCAACTACCACAATTGCATCAGGTTTCAATTTTCCATATCTACACTTAATATTTAAAAACTTTTCTGCTCCAAGGTCAGCCCCAAACCCCGCTTCAGTAATCACATAGTCGGCCAGCTTTAATCCTAGTTTGGTTGCAGTAATACTGTTACACCCATGTGCAATATTTGCAAAAGGTCCTCCATGCATAAAGCAAGGTGTATTCTCTAACGTTTGTACAAGATTAGGCTTAATGGCATCTTTCAACAACACTGCCATTGCACCGTCCACCTTTAAATCTTTTGCAGTAATGGGTTGGTTGTTATATGTATATCCAATAATGATTTTTCCCAATCTATCTTTTAAATCCATCAATCCATCCGCAAGGCATAAAATTGCCATAATTTCGGATGCAACCGTAATCATAAACCCATCTTCTCGAGGCACACCGTTGATTTTGCCACCCAGCCCAACCACAATATTTCTTAAGGCTCTATCATTCATATCCAGTACTCTTTTCCATGTAACCTGCCGTGGGTCTATTCCTAGTGTATTGCCTTGATGAATATGATTATCAATGGCTGCTGACAGTAGATTATGAGCAGAAGTAATTGCGTGCATGTCACCGGTAAAGTGAAGATTAATATCTTCCATAGGAACCACTTGTGCATAGCCGCCTCCTGCTGCACCACCTTTTATACCCATTACTGGACCTAAAGAAGGTTCTCTTAATGCAATAACTGCCTTTTTTCCTATTTTGCTCATAGCCTGCCCTAAACCGACGGTAGTGGTTGTTTTACCTTCTCCTGCTGGTGTTGGATTAATTGCAGTAACAAGAATAAGTTTACCATCCGGATGGTCTTTTACTCTCTCCCACAATTGGTGGCTGATTTTTGCTTTATACTTTCCGTAATACTCTAATTCATCTTCGTTGATACCCAGCACCTTGGCAATTTCGCCTATGTGCTTCATTTTCGCCTGTTGCGCTATTTCAATGTCGGTAAGCATTTTCATCCCCCCAAAGTTCATATTAGTACGCTCTCGAAAACTCCAACCCTTTGTCATTGCGAGCCGAAGGCGTGGCAATCTCCTTGCTCACCCCTGCTATATTCTATGAGATCGCCACTTCGCTATCGCTCCTCGAGATGACAGCGAGAAATCCTATAAAATAGTTTTCGAGAGCCTTCATATTAATACAGAATACAGAATTTTGCAAACTATATACTGTCAGATGTACAACACTAACGATAGTTCTGCATTCTTAATTCTGGATTGCTTTCTCCTGTGCTTTTGCCATAAACTTTTCTATGTCAATGATGAAGCGCTCATGTGTGCCTTCCCCAATTTTTCCTTGTTCATCAAAAGCTTCTACTTTGAACGCCAATCGTCTTCTATCTACCTCTAGAAGTTCTGCTTGAGCATATACTTTCATACCTACCGGTGTAGCTGCTATATGGGATACATCCACTTTTGTACCCACAGTAGCTTGTCCTTCTTCTAAATAAGGCTGCACACATTCTGCTGCCGTTTGCTCCATTAACGCTATCATCATAGGAGTAGCATAAACTTCTACTGCACCACTTCCTACTTTTTTAGCTGTTATATCTTCAGTTACAACTATTTCTGTTT
Organism: Clostridiales bacterium; assembly: GCA_030156665.1. Taxonomy (GTDB): domain Bacteria; phylum Bacillota; class Clostridia; order SK-Y3; family SK-Y3; genus JASGMB01. The sequence goes on along the minus strand of JASGMB010000004.1, from coordinate 73,566 downwards.
TTGACTTTAGTCCTGCTTTCAATTGACCACTCATTTCATTCACCACCCAGTTTATTTTTTATGCTTTATAAACAAAGTTCTTGGCTTCAGGGGGAATTTTTACTCCCACTGAAGCTTCGAAATCGTTATCCAGGGGCTAATCGCCGCTTATCTGACCGCTTATAATGAAGCGGGAGTCTTAGCGGCGATTAGCCATCGGATAAAACTGCTCTATCGAATGAATCAAATGCAGTTTTTGAACAATTACATTTAGAATTATTTTATCATATTGCGCATTTCTTATCCAATATTTTTATTGTGCGAGGTGCATTTAATTTGTTTCAAGAATATAATTCAAATAAAAAATATACACCCTATTGTGTGTTTCACAGATATGCATAATAATTTTTTGTTGTTTTTTTCGGTAAAACGTGGTAAAACATATATGTGATATAAATTTGAGCAGTGGGTGGTGTAAAATACTGTACATGAACCACTGTGAACTGTTAACCGCGAACTAAAAACTATTGTTGAAAATGTGAGGTATGTTAGTGAAAAATAATCAAAACCGTATTGCATTATTTTGTATTGTAACAAGTTTATACTGGTTTGCGCTTTATGCTTATGTTCCTACTTTATCTACATATTCAAAATCTTTAGGGGCTTCATATAAAATGGTAGGACTTATCATAGGTTCCTATGGTTTTATTCAAATGCTTCTTCGAATTCCTTTGGGCATTGTATCGGATACACTTAACAAACGAAAAATATTTGTCATTACCGGAGCAGTGTTGGCATTTGCCAGTAGTTTAGGACTATGGTATTTCCCCCATGTAGGTTTGGTATTGGTATTTCGTGCTTTAGCAGGGGCTGCTGCCACAGCTTGGGTGACTTACACCGTACTTTTTTCCAGTTATTTTGAAGACGAAAAAGCACCAAAAGCGATCGGCATATTAAATTCCTTTAACTTTTCCGGACAGATGGCTGCTATCCTTTTAGGAAGTATAGCAGCACAATACTTTGGCCCACAAGCTCCTTTCTTAGTAGCTTCTATTGGCGGGGGCGCTGCACTCATATTAAGTTTTGGCGTGACGGAAAATCAGGTTATTCATCGCAAACCTTTAAAAATATCAGAGGTACTGACGGTGGCACTGGACGGACAATTGCTGCTCTTCTCTACCCTGGCCATTCTTTCGCAATTTGTTACTTTTGCTACTGTCTATGGATTTACACCTGTAATTGCCCAACAAATGGGGGCTAGTGATTTTGAGTTAGGTCTGTTAACGACTTTTGCTACCATCCCGGTAATCTTCTCCTCTTTCATGAGCGGAACAATTTTTACCCGATGGATAGGTGAAAGAAAAACGATTGTATCAGGTTTTCTCATTAGTGCTTTTTCGTGTATTGTTATTCCTTATATTCAACATATTTATTTGTTGTACATCGTCCAATTCATTGCCGGATTCGGTAGAGGTCTGGCTTTTTCTTTGTTAATGGGGTTAAGCATTAAGCATGTACACAGCGCTAAAAGAGCTACTGCAATGGGATTTTTTCAAGCAATCTATGGGTTGGGCATGTTTCTCGGCCCTGTAGTAGTGGGCATTTTTAGCGATACTATAGGATTGATTTGGGGATTCTGGACTACCGGATTAATTAGTATTTTAGGCGGATTCATAGCATACCATGGTACATCTAAAAATCAATAAGATATATTAAATGAATGCGTTGTGATGTTAACATCTGTAAACTATGAACAAAAAATAATAAGACAATCGTCGACGAATTTATCTCACTTCGTTCGAATATGATTTAGGTAGATTTTCTTGAAGCCAGAAAGTATATCTTGCAGATATACTTTCTTAGACTATAAAAAATCTGTGGAGATTCCCACAGATTTTTTATTATTTTTATTATTTTTCTGTATCTTTATCTTCAGCTTTAGTTTCTGAATCCTCTGTTTTTTCTTCTTTTCCTTCAGCTTGTTCTGTTTTACCGTTAAATATTGCTTCGAATTCAGGTCCATCCAGCTTTTCTTTTTCAAGAAGTGCTTTGGCAACTGCATGAAGTCTATCCATATTTTCTTCTAAAAGCTGCTGGCATTTTCTATAACCATTATCAATAATATTTTTAATTTCTTCATCAATCTGGGCGGCTACATGCTCGCTAAAGTTTCTTGATTGCGCAAGGTCTCTACCAATGAATACTTCATCTTGATCTGAACCAAAAGTCATTGGCCCCAATTTGTCACTCATTCCATACTTAGTAACCATTTTTCTGGCAATATTGGTAGCTCTTTCGATGTCATTTGAAGCACCGGTACTAATATCGTCCAATACTAATTTTTCAGCTACACGTCCGCCTAAAAGCTCTATGATATCCTCCAACATCTCTGTTTTAGACACATAGTACTTGTCTTCCTTCGGAAGGGATAGTGTATATCCTCCTGCTCTTCCTCTTGGAATAATGGATACCTGATGAACCGGGTCTTGTGTAGGAAGGAGTTTTGCAATAACAGCATGACCCGCCTCATGATAGGCGGTTAATCTTCTTGCCTTATCACTAATTACTCGAGACCTTTTTTCAGGTCCGGCAATTACCTTAATAATAGCTTCATCCAGTTCCTGCATATTAATTTGTTTTTTATTGCGCCGTGCAGCGAGCAGCGCAGCTTCATTCATCAAATTCTCAAGGTCTGCTCCTGTAAAACCGGGAGTTGTTTTTGCAAGAACATTTAAATCTATATCAGAACCCAATGGTTTTCCTTTTGAATGCACTTTTAGAATTTCTTCTCGTCCTTTTACATCAGGAACTCCTACCACGATTTGCCTGTCAAAACGTCCAGGTCGTAACAGCGCAGGGTCAAGTATATCTGGTCTGTTTGTAGCAGCTATGATAATAACTCCTTCATTTACTCCGAATCCGTCCATCTCAACCAGCAATTGGTTTAAAGTCTGCTCTCTTTCATCATGCCCGCCGCCAAGGCCGGCACCTCTATGTCTACCTACCGCATCAATTTCATCTATAAATACAATACACGGCGCATTTTTCTTAGCCTGTTCAAATAAATCTCTAACTCTAGACGCACCCACCCCAACAAACATTTCAACGAAATCAGAACCACTGATGCTAAAAAAAGGTACTCCGGCTTCTCCTGCAACTGCTTTAGCCAGCAGCGTCTTACCTGTTCCCGGTGGTCCCACTAATAATACACCTTTTGGAATTCTAGCACCTAATTCAACAAATTTTTTAGGTGATTTTAAAAATTCTACAATCTCTTTTAATTCTTCTTTTTCCTCATCAGCTCCAGCAACATCGTCAAAGGTGACTTTCTTTTTGTCTTCGGTGGCCATCTTCGCCCTACTTTTACCAAAAGACATTACTCTGCTGCCGCCACCGCCTTGAGATTGCTGTAAGAAGAACACCCAAAAGAGTATAAAAATAACAACTAATCCAAGGGTAGGCAATATAGTGATCCACCACGGTGGCGTTGGAGGTTCTTGGTAATTTACGTTAATCTTATTTTCTGGGTCATATTTATTCAAAACGCTGTTAATAATCTCTTTTGACGGTATTGTCACTTCAAGCTTCGAACCATCCCTTAATTGTGCTATGGCTTTATGGTCTATTATTTCTAATTCTTTCACTTCACCTGCTTGTATTAATCTGACCAAGTCAGAATAAACTTTTTCTTCAGTCTTGTTGGGCAAATTATATAAAGTAAAAATCATTAAAATTACTACAAACAGTAATATATAAAAACTAATGCCCTTAAAGTACTTCTTCAAAAAACTCCCTCCTTAATAACCGCTTCTTTCATATGCTGCATACATAAATACGAATATTTCATTCCATACATCTACATGCAAGTATAAACACTATACATTATAGCCGTATGTTATAATATATTAACACAAATATCTAAAAAACACAACTTATTTTCCAACTATTGGGTAAATTTAATTTATTTGAAGAATGTTATTCTAATCACCGAGCTACAAGGCTAAGAGCCTAAACTGTTGTACTCGTCCAAACATTGTTCTAGTCGCTAAGCTCACAGCCAAGAAATTCTGAGGCTTTTTGACTATACTCCCTATCACAATATTTTTAAACTCCGAACTCCGGGCTCCAAGCTCCAAATTAAACTAGCATAACACGTGAGCCTAATTTTTATTCATATAAATCTCCGGTTTTAAGATCCCTACAAAAGGGAGGTTTCTGTATTTTTCAGCATAATCCAATCCATAACCTACCACAAACTCGTCAGGAATATCAAATCCGATATAATCCACATGTACATTCTCTTGTCTTCTCGCAGGTTTATTTAAGATTGTACATATCTTAACGCTTTTCGGCCCCCTTGAAATCAGAAGCTCTTTTAGATACTTTAGTGTTAACCCACTATCAATAATGTCTTCTACAATTAGTATATCCTTTCCTTCGACATCTGTTTCAAGATCTTTTAATATTCTCACTACACCTGATGTGGATGTGGCAGCGCCATAACTTGATATTGCCATAAAATCCAATTCAACCGGCAAGGTAATTTCCCTGATTAAATCTGTAGTAAACATTACCCCACCTTTTAGAACACAAATCACCATTAATTTTTTACCCTTATAATCTTGACTTATAATTTTCCCAAGTTCTTTTGTTTTTTCCTTTAATTGTTCTCTTGTAAGTAAAACTTTTGCTATATCATTAATCATTTGTAATTCCTCCTGAAAATTTAACGATAAGTATTTTCTTCGTGTTATGCGTACATTTGTATTTTTCATTTATTCTATATCCTACAACCCAAAGTATATCAGTTTTAGTTGCGACGATTGGTATTTCATCTCTCTTGTACTTTGGAATCTTTAGATCAATAAAAAAATCCTTGAGCTTTTTTGTTCCTTTCATTCCTAAAGGTGTAAATTTATCGCCGGGCAATCGATTCCTTATATATATTTCCTCATTTATGACATTATAATCAAAAGCTTTTGTAAAATTATTTAATTCTATACTTGCTAAATCGTCTTTCTCTATGATGCGTGCTGTAACCGTCGAATTTAATTCACTTATGAAAATTTGTTCATTTAATTTTAGAGGATAAAATATTTTTTCTGTCTTTTTACCTACTGCTGTACTATTAAGCAAATGAATATGATCATAAATTATTTCTACTCTTAAATCTCCGGGCAAATCTATTGCCGTGCCTGTACATCCCTGCCTTGCCATTTGTAAAATTTCTTCAATATGTTTATATTCAATATTCATTGTATTCCCTTTAAATATTTCAATGACTTTTCTTACCATTCTTCTTTGTATCGCAACATGTTCTTTCAATAAAAAACTACTCGGAATAAAAAGACCTTTAGCATCCTTTTTTAATTGCTTTCCGATAATGCTGTTTACATAGCCTTCAATAAAATCATGATCTTCTCTTATCAAATCAGCAGTATTGGCAGCTGTTTGTATAAAATTAGCATTATGCTCTTTTATAATTTGCGGTATTAAATGAATCCTTATCTTGTTTCTTGTATAAATTGCCTGTAAATTCGTTTCATCCAGCTGAGGATTTAAATGATTTTCTTTGCAGTATTGCTCTATCCATTTCCGCTTAACTTCCAATAACGGCCGGACTACGCCATCCTTTCTAACCGGGTGAATACCCGATAACCCTTCTAAACCTGTACCCCGGATAAATCTCATCATCAGTGTTTCCGCCTGGTCATTCATATTTTGTGCAACAGCTATCTTATTTGCTCCAACCCGTTTGGCAATCCGGAAAAAAAAAGCATATCTTTGCTGTCTTCCTGCAACTTCTTCTGAAACAGATTGTTCTTGAGAAATCTGCTTTATATTTATCGAAGTTATAAACACCGGTATTTGCAGTCTATTACATAATTCCTGAACATATAGAGCGTCCTGCTCAGCAGCTTGTCCTCGTAACTGGTGATTTACATGGGCACCATACAATTGAATTCGATATGCGTCTTTTAACTTATGTAAAACATGTAATAAGCATACTGAATCTGGACCACCGGATACACCAACCACTACTCCATCTCCAGGATTAAACATGTTATATTTATCGATAGTTTCTCTAACCGTATTAATGACATTATCCACTATTCACACCCCGATATAGGTTAATGAAATTCCAAAATTCCTTTGAATATTCAATTATAGCAGAATTAAAAACCTATACATTATACGCTAAATATAACTCTCAACTTTCCATTCTCAATTCTGCATTCTACTGGTGTACTTTATCCAAATTTGCAAACTTAGTATACTCGCCAAGCCATACCAATTCTACTGTTCCAGTGGAACCATTTCTATGCTTTGCAATGATACACTCGGCAATATTCTTTTTATCGGTATCGGGATTATAATAATCATCCCTGTATAAGAACATTACGATATCCGCATCCTGTTCAATTGCCCCTGATTCTCTTAAATCACTGAGTATCGGCCTGTGGTCAGACCTTGCCTCCGGTGCACGGCTCAACTGTGACAAAGTAATGACTGGTACATTAATCTCTTTTGCCAATATTTTCAAGGATCTTGATATTTCCGATATTTCTTGCTGACGATTTTCTGATCTTCCTCTTCCCTGCATCAACTGCAGATAATCTATTACAATTAACCCTAAGTTTTTTTCTAATTTCAGTCTTCTGCATTTTGCACGCATTTCTACTACAGATATCCCCGGCGTGTCATCTATATAAATTGGAGCGTCTGAAAGTGGTCCAATTACTCTGGCCAATTTAGGCCAATCTTCATCCTCCAATTCTCCAGTTCTTATTTTTTGGCTTTCTATCAACGCTTCAGACCACAGCATTCTATTTACCAATTGTTCTTTGGACATCTCTAAACTGAAAATAGCTACAGGAACATTGGCATGCAAAGCTGCATATTGCGCAATGTTTAGCGCAAAACTCGTCTTTCCCATGGCAGGACGCGCTGCAATCAAGATAAGGTCTGAAGGATGTAGTCCTGAAGTTTTATGATCCAGGTCAATAAATCCCGTTGGAATCCCAACAATTTTCCCTTTATTTTTATAAAGCTCCTCAAGCTGGTCAAAGCTTTCAATTAGAACATCTTTTATAGGCGTGAAGCTTTGAGAATTTTTTTTCTGAAGAATATCGAATATTCTCTTTTCGGCCTGATCTAGTACAAAGGACACTTCTTCAGTACCCTCATAGCTCATACTAGCAATCTCAGTCGATGCCTTTATTAATTTTCTTAATATCGATTTTTCTTCTATAATTTTGGCATAATATTTAACATTTGCAGTTGTAGGCACTGCCGTTGCGATTTGGGTCAAATATTCAATTCCATTTACTGCTTCCAAAGTTCCGCGTAACTTTAATTGTTCGGTAAGGGTAACCAGGTCTATCGGCTCATTTTGATTAAACAGGTCCATCATTGCTTCAAAAATTTCCCGATGGTCGTCCCTATAAAAATCCTCACCTTTTACAATCTCGGTAACAATAAAAATCGCTTCTCTATCTAATAGCATTGCTCCTAACACTGATTGTTCTGCCTCTAAACTATAAGGTGGTATTTGCCCAAATGGTATCTCCATAATTTCACCCGCTATTTTTCTTCGATAACACTAACTTTTATCTTGCCTGTTACTTCAGGATAAATCTTTACTTCCACATTTGTAGTGCCCAACGTTTTAATGGCTTCGGGCAGATCTATCTTTCTCTTATCTATACTAATTTTGTGCTGACTTTTTAATGTCTCTGCAATATCTTTACTGGTGATAGATCCAAATAATTTACCATTTTCTCCAGCCTTTGCTTTAATGGTAACGGTCACTTTTGAAAGTTTCTGAGCCAGTTCTTTTGCTTGTGCAAGTTCTTTCTCTTTTTTGAAAGCTTGTGCTGCCTTTTGCATCTTCATAACATTTACATTGGCATTTGTGGCTTCTACAGCCAACCCTTTGGGAATCAAGTAGTTTCTTGCATATCCATCACTAACATTCACTAAATCTCCCTTTTTTCCCTGTCCTTTCACATCTGCCTGTAAAATTACTTTCATATATAAATACCTCCTCTTATGCTTTCTAAATCTAAATCTTAACCTTAACTTTTTTCACTTATTTCATCAAAATACTTATCAATTGCCATCTTGAGCTGCTCCCTTGCAGATTCCACAGAAACATCAGCCAGTTGTGCGCCTGCAACGGTTAGATGACCTCCGCCTCCAAGCTTTTCTAAAATCACCTGCACATTAATATCCCCTAATGACCTTCCGCTAATAATAATTTCATCGTTTACCTTACACATTACAAAAGAAGCGGTAATCCCCATGATATTGAGAAGTTCATCAGCAGCCTGCGCCACAATTAATTGTGCATTTTTTATATTTTCAGGACAAACCGAAATAGCAATATTGTCCCTAAAAATCTCTGCAGCCTTAACAATATCAGCTCTTGCAATAAATGTGTCAAGGTCATTCTGAAATAGTTGTTTCACCGAGGTAGTATCTACCCCTGCTCTTCTCAGAAAAGAAGCAGCCTCAAATGTTCTTACGCCAGTCTTAAACGAAAAATGCTTTGTATCAACAGTGATACCCGCGTAAAGAGCTTCTGCCTCTAAAGTACTGAGCTTAACTTTTTCTTCCATATACTGCAGAATTTCTGTAACCATCTCGCAGGTGGATGAAGCATAAGGTTCATGATAAGTTAAGACAGCATTTTCAATAAATTCCACACCTCTGCGATGATGGTCGATGACAACGATATGATCGGTTTTTTGTAGCAGTTCCGGACATTCTGTAAAACTTGTTCGGTGGGTATCCACCACAATCACCAATGTTTTATCTGTAACCATATCAATTGCTTGACTTCTGGATATAAATACATCATGATATTCTTCTACTTTTTCCAACCGCGATAACAAATTATGAACTGTAGGATTAAATGAGTTTAAAACAATATACCCAACCTTTCCTTTATTTTTAACACCTCTGTACAAGCCAATCGACGCCCCTACAGAATCTATATCACCATTCTGATGACCCATAATGATAACCTGTTCAGCCTGGGAAATCAACTCTCGCAGTGCATATGCAACAACTCTTGCTTTGACTCTCGTCTGCTTTTCCAACTCCTTTGTTTTACCACCATAAAATTTAAGCTGATCTCCATCTTTAATTACAACTTGGTCTCCCCCTCTGCCCAACGCAATATCTATTGCAGCTCTAGCATAGGCATCATTCTGTGCTATGGTATCCCCATTTAATCCTATACCAATGCTGAGGGTAACAGGTATTTTATTACCTATATTTATCTCCCTAATACTGTCGAGGATATCAAATTTTTTCTCCTCAAATTTATTTAGATATTTGTGTTCAAATATAAAAATGTACTTATCCCGCTCAAACTTCTTCAGTACACCACCGGTAAAAGAAACCCAGCTGGTTAATCTTCTATCAATATCTGCAAGTACCTGCGGTCTATAGGCATCATCTGTACTTTGCATTACCTCTTCATAATTGTCTATCATGATAATACTTTCAATCATTTTTTCATCTCGGTATTTGCTTTTTAAATTTTTCAGCTCAGTATGATCGATCCAGTAAAGTACAATCATATAATTAGCGTCAGGAACCGAGTCAATTTTCACAACATTTCCTAAAATATGATAATATCGTTCTTTGTAAGTAAAATTAAATGAAATATTATGTTGATCTTCGATTAACTTTGATATTTGTATATCTTTTATAAAGGATTGTATTGGTTTTTCAAAAAGTTCTTCTCCTTCAAAAATCTTACCAAAACTGGAATTATACCATGCAATAATTCCATCTAGATGTAGCACAACCATAGGCAAAGGAAAATGCAACAAGGTATCTTTTGTAGCTGAATCTACATGGAAGGTGAGATTTTCAATATATTTCGTAATCTCCCTGGTTTTAAGATATTTACTTCTTGCATTATAATATAATAAATAACAAAAGATCAAAAATGCGATTGCAGCAATAAGCCAATGTTTATAAAATACCAGAACCCCTATAAAAATAAAGATAATCCACAAATAAACACTCACACCAGGAATTAATATCCTATAAAACTTTTTATTATCCATGATTCTCTCCCTTATATCCTAACTTTCTGAAATTAAAAATACTGTCGGTCAGGGTCAGTATAATCAGAATATTTACTGGATGTAAAAATGGTACAATAATTCCTAGCAGCATCATTATTCCGAAAACTATCAAATATATTATTACCCTTACTACACCAGGAATACCTGCTTTTTTTACAAAAAAATCCAATATTGACAATCCACAGACCATAAATACCATTGATAGTATAAAAGCAATATTTGCAAATGCTCCTCTTATCATTTGTTGGGTAGCCAGTGAAGACAATAAAAAGGATAAGAGAAAAACGACTATTGCACTTCTGCTGATCCTTAATTCTGAAAATGCAGGAAAATACTTATAATCATATCCTGAACGGCTAAGTATTGCTTTAGATGACATTAAAGCAAGATATCCGGAAAAAGCAGAAGATATAATGAAAAAGCTGGGTATAAAAAGTCTGATAATATATTCTATGCGCACCAGTTCAGCTTTTCCTATCGAAAAAAAGTCAGCATATTTCTGTTCATCTCCTAACAATGCACCGGTCTCATGCAAATTTGCTTCTATCTGAGTTATTAACTCTTCCAATGCTTTTATTCTTAATGTGATTAACTGGTTAATTTGATTGACACCTTCTACATAGTTAAGAAAAAGTATGGTAGTTAATAGTGAAAATAAATACGCACCCGCAGAGATAAAAAACATTTCACTAAAAGTCCACTTACGCTTTAATCCATGACCTATTGCAATACCTGCAAATCCAAATGCAAAAAGAATGGTTGTAGCAAGAACAATCTGTTGTGTCAATATAATTAAGAACATATAAGAGCCCGCTGCCGATAGTAGGGCTACTTTTTCATTTGTCTTAACACTAAGGACCGCTAAAGGTACAGCACTTAGAAACATTAAGACAGGAATATAAAAACCTATCACTGCTAAAATTACCGTTGCTATGGTAAGGTATATCACTTCAAGTAATTTTTTAGCATTTCTATTGTGATCCATTAAAAGAACTCCTTTACATCATTTTCTATCGATGAAAAAAGAAATAACGTTATGACTATTTTAAATTTTTATTTACCATTGTAATAGCTTGTGATTTAACTTTATCATTCACCTGGATTGTTTTGTGGTGTTATTTCTGGTAGCATCTATATGCTTTGAAAGTTCTGATAGATCTCCATACCACTTTTCCAGTTCGTGCCCTTCTATAATACCCAATTTTAATTTATTTTCCATCTTCAAGTCAATGGTATTAAAACTAATTCCCAGCCTTCTGGCCAGTAAATAACATATAACAATTAAGTTAGATAGTGTTTCTGCCAAAAGATCCTGAGCATCATCTTTAACACCATTTACCAATTGTTTAAAAAGTGCCGCAATATCAGTTAAAAGCTCACTTTTGAGCCATTCTATCATTTTTATATTTCGAGTAATATCAATTTCCCTATCAAAAAAACCCATACCCCTCACCTCGTCACAAACTTAACCATAGTATATTATATCATTAATAAATCCGTTTTGCTTTAGTTTTTTATAATACATAGAAGAATATGTAATAAATATCATTATATACCTTTTGCAATGTTTCCAGTATGGTTTTAAACTATCCTTGTCATTAGTCTGCTGAGTTTATTGGATATGAACCCAACATTTTAAAAAAAGAAGTCTTTCTTTTTATCATGGTCAGCGCATCTCTTATGTCGTCATCCTCCCAGTGTCCTTCTATATCTACAAAAAAGATGTAATTTCCAAGATTATTCTTAGCAGGTCTGGATTCAATTCTCGTCATATTAATATCCCACAAATGAAGAATCTGTAAGATTCTATATAAACTTCCCGGTTTGTTCTCAGTAGAAAATATAATGGACGTTTTGCTATTTTCTGTCTTCTCGGCACTATATTGAGATAACACGATAAACCGCGTAACATTATTGCTTTTATCCTGAATAGATCGGTGGGTAATGACCAGATTATACTCTTCTGATGCTTTTTGTGCTGCAATAGCGGCCCATCCTTCATTATTATCGGAAAAACTGTGTTCAGCTACCAGCTGAGCAGCCTGTGCCGTGCTATATGTATATTTAATAGGTATATTAGGATAATGTTTGTTTAAAAATTCTCTGCACTGTCCTATTGCTTGAGGATGGGAAAGAATAAGAGAAATATTTTTTTGTTTCTTATTCACCATCAGATTGTGAATGATCGGAACCACGATCTCCCTTTTAATTTTTAAATCAACATCCCATGCCATCATATCTAGCGTTACATTGACAGGCCCTTCGATTGAATTTTCCACAGGAACAACAGCTTCATCAATTTTGCCATTATTTACTGCAAATATTAGTTCGGCGATATTTGCAAATTGAATTAGTTCTGCATGTAACCCGTCTATATAAATTTCCGCTGCCTGCTGTGAAAATGTTCCTTTTGGTCCTAGGAAACCTATCTTCATATATTTCATACTCCTTATTATGAACTATTTTCATTCTATATTGCTAAAAGTGGATTGTCAAATAAAAAATACCTATAGGGCGTATATTTTTTATTTGAAAAATATTATAGAAAAAACGTTACAAAAAGGCTTAGAGCCTGTTAACGCAGCGGAGGAAAAGCCGCATCACTTCTTCAAATAAATTAAATGCACCCGTATCTCTACTTATTTAGAATTAAATTTACATACCTCTAAATATTAAAAACCAGCGCATTGGCCGCTGGTTTTTATTTCATAATCTATTATTTAAATCTAGTACTTTTAGATGAAATATACACATGTTTATTCAGATGTATATGGCAATAAAGCAATCTGTCTTGCCCTCTTAATTGCCAATGTAAGCTGTCTTTGATGCTTTGCACAGTTACCACTGATTCTTCGTGGAAGAATTTTAGCTCTTTCAGTGATATACTTTCTGAGTTTGGAAACATCTTTATAATCTATTTGTTCAACTTTGTCAACACAAAAAGCACAAACTTTTTTTCTAGCTTTTCTGCCTCTTTGTCTTTTTTCTGCCATTCTCCTAACCTCCTTGCACTATATTTTACGGCATCCTAGTTAAAACGGAAGATCGTCATCTGCATCAATAGGCATAAAACCTTCAATGTCCTGAGTATTTTCATCACCAAATCCTGCATCAAACTTGTTGATATTATTACTATCACGCTTACTATCGGCGAAATAGGTTTCATCCACAACAACTTCTGTAACGTAATGCCTCTTTCCTTCTTGGTCATCCCACGTTCTCGTTTGCAACCTACCGCTTACCACAACTTGCATTCCCTTGGTATAATACTTGCTAACAAATTCAGCAGTATTTCTCCAAGCAACAACCTGTATAAAATCAGCCTGTCTTTGTTCGCCCTGACGAACAAAATTTCTGTCTACCGCAATGGTAAAGCTACACACAGGTATATTACTAGCTGTATAACGAAGCTCCGGGTCTCTGGTAAGTCTTCCCATCAGTATAACTCTGTTTAACATTAGCTGACACCTACCTCATTCAACATTACGCCTGTTTCTTTTTATCTTTTTTAATAACGATGGATCTAAGAATTCCGTCAGTAATCTTGTAAACTCTTTCCAACTCCTGTGGTAGTGAAGGTTCAGCACTAAATTCAATCATAACATAGTACCCTTCGTTGTAATCATTAATTGGGTATGCAAGTCTTCTTTTACCCCATTCATCAACATTTTCAACTTCACCAGCTGATTCAATTAATGATTTAAATTTTTCAACAAGTCCTGCAGTTTCTTCCTCACTAAGGTTAGGATTGATAATAAAAATCGTTTCGTACTTGTTTACTACTTTAACCATTACTTTCACCTCCTTTTGGACTATGGCCCTAACTGTTCATTAGAGCAAGGATCACATTACAGATTAGTATTATATTCTATTATATAACAGTTGTCAAGGAAAGAACCTTAAAAGGACGTATATTTTTTGTTTTTTTCATACATAAAATTTTTGTTTTGTACTTTTAGTATTTGGGTATATACAATACAATTCAATAAAAGGAAAGGTGATAATAATGAAAAAGTTAAAAAATATTTTAAAATTTGCAATGAGGTTAGAAAAACAAGGTGAAAACTTCTACACTTATTATGCTGAACAAGTAAAAAATCCTTATAATAAGAAAGTGTTTGAAAAACTTGTATCTATCGAAAGAGATCATTACAACTTTATTAAAAAAAGATATGATGAGCTATACTATTCTACAGAACTGCATGACATCTCTTGGGTAGTAGATACCACTGAAGTTATCCATCCGTCTATCTTTGGAGATGCAGCTGCTCATTTTAACGACAGCAACATTGATGACATGGTTTCTGATTTAGCAATTTTAAGGATGGCTTATACAATTGAAGATGATTTTTCAACTTTCTATAAAACAGTTGCTGAAAAAGTCGACGATGCGGCAATAAAAGGCTTTCTAGAAGCACTGAGTACGTGGGAAAAAGGGCATAAAGATCTTTTCTACGGATTTTATAAAGAACAGTTAAAAGATTCCTGGGGAGATTTTGAACATTTGTTTTTGAAATAATGCGTTATAAAAAAGACTTCTAAAAGAAGTAATTTATAATGAAGTCTTTTTTGAAACACATAACGGAAATTATAAATAAATTTATCCACAGAATACAAAGGTTTATAATTTCCTATGTGTTATAAAAAAACAGAAACTGTGCAGCACAGTTTCTGTTTTTTTATTTTACGCTCTACCGGAACATCCGAATAATTGCATCTTTGCTTTTACTACTTTCTTCATTTCTTCCTTCGCAGGTGCCAAAACCTTTCTTGGGTCGTATTCTTCCGGTTTATTTACAATAACAGATTTCACACCTTCTGTAAAAGCAATCCTTATATCGGTATCAATGTTGATTTTATTTATACCGAGGGAAACGGCTTTTTTAATTGCATCTTCCGGAACACCGGAAGCACCGTGAAGAACAATTGGCATATTTAAAAGTTTTTTTATGGTATCCAATCTCTCAAAGTCTAATTTCGGTTCACCTTTATATTTACCATGAGCAGTTCCTATAGCAATTGCTAAAGAATCTACACCTGTTTCTTTTACAAATTTCACTGCTTCGTCAGGATGGGTAAGTCGTGCATCTTTTTCATCTACACTGATATTATCTTCTACTCCACCCAATCTTCCTAGCTCAGCTTCTACTGAAACGCCGCATGCATGGGCAATTTTAATAATTTCATTGGTCACCGCAATATTTTCTTCCAATGGGTGATGGGAACCATCTATCATAACGGAAGTATATCCATTCCTAATACAGCTTATAATTGTTTCATAAGTTGTCCCATGGTCTAAATGAAGTGCTACCGGTACACTTGCTTTTTGGGCAGCAACATAAACCATTGCTTTAATATAATCTATACCAGCGTACTTTATAGCCCCTTCTGAAGTTTGAATAATCACTGGAGACCTTTCTTCTTCTGCAGCTTCAATAATCGCCTGAAGTATTTCCATATTATTGATATTGAATGCTCCAACAGCATAGCCTTCTTTATGGGCTTTATCAAGTATTTGTTTTCCTGTGACTAACATTAATTTTACCTCCTATATGTTTGTTTATATATTTATGTATAATCAATGCGCTTCTGCGCTTTGAAACCGTCATATCGCATATAGTTATTGCCACCAACCATATCATATCTATCATGACATAAAATAATACTGTTTCTTTTGAATGTATGCTTTAAATCCTGATTTGTGCAGGCTTTAATCATTTCATAACTGCGGCACTTGGTACAGATAAGTTCGACTCTATCGCCAAATATCTGCAAATCAATATCATGGTTACCGCACTCACAAAACAAATTTCCTTTTTCGGCAATGTCATGAATCTTATCTATCGTATCTAACATGACTGTACTGTTCTTAAAATAATCGTCATATCCAATATCATTCATCAATTTATCCATTTGCATCTCATATTGATCTACTTTTTGTCTGACAATATCGTCATCTCCAATAAAGCACAATTCGATGTTAGTTTTTGTACATTTGAAGTTGATTATTCTTTTAGTCCATAACGCCTTGAAATTAACTGTATAAGCATGCATATGATTACATGCAATACAAGGTATAGAAATTGTACATTTCTGACGAGATTGCGTTATTATTTTAACAAAAGCTTTTCCACAACTACAATGAACAGTATACTCTTTTTCCCCTGAAAAGTCAAAAATCGAAATATTATTAAACTCTATTGAACCACAAACAGGGCACTTATATGCAATTGTGTTTAACCAATTCACTACCATTGGCCCCCACCTCATTTTTTATTAACTTAACCATACGGGCGTATATTTTTTATTTGAAGAATATTATGGAAATAACGTTGCAAAAAGGCTCTTAGCCTTGTAGCTCCGTCATTGGAATAATATTCTTCGAATAAATTAAATGCACCCAACCATCAATATTTCAATGTTTACAGTGAACAAGTAATTATATAATATATTCTTCATTGGATTAAAAAATCCTGCATAAAAACAACAAAATCTTTTACCAATGATTTCCAAACAAAGTTTTCTGATATATAAACATCAAGGCTGGTACCGCACATCATTACCTCCTATATACTAGAAGGTAATACATGTAAGGGGTAGTGTTTTTAAAGTGTGAACCACTTTAGGAAAGGATTAATAAATTCATAAATAGCAGGAACAATATAGGTAACAATCATTCCATATACAGTCGGAATAAAGATAGCCGGAAGTAAATTTCCCACTTTTATTTTTTTAATCTCAAGCATGGTAAGGCCTATCCCTATGATAAGGATACCTCCAACTGCCGACATTTCATTCACTACCCAATCCATAAGGACAGGTTCTAAATATGAGGCAAGTAGTGTGATAGTGCCCTGGTATATAAATACAGAAATAGCTGAAACCATCACCCCAAATCCTAGTGTAGATGCAAATATGATAGATGATACACCATCTAAAACAGATTTAGCATACAGAATATCCGGATTATGACGTATGCCATCTTCAATAGCACCTACAATTGCCATAGAGCCGACGCAGTAGACAAGGCTGGCAATAACAAATCCTTCAGCAAAAGTGCTGGCCTTTCCGTCCCTATGTAAAAGGTTTTGCACCCATTTCCCAAATTTATCTAATCTCACTTCAATGTCGATGTATTCTCCAATAATTCCTCCGATAACCAGACTAAAAATCATAAGTAATACCATTTGTCCTTTTAACGCCATTGATAAACCTATTACAACAACTGAAAGACCTACTCCCTGCATAATAGTGTCTTTGTATTTATCTTTAATTCGTCCTCCAACTGTTGCACCTATCCATCCTCCACCAATTACTGCAACTGCATTTACAATAGTGCCAAGCATGTAATGACACCCCCTTTTTTATTTACTTTCCTATCTTCATTTCCCTTGCATAGTAAAATAAATATTGTTGTGCAAAACCCGCCAATTCCCCATACTTTTCATGGGCAAATTTACGTACATCTTGGATTGAAGCTTTGCCGTCAAAATAAAAATATTCTATTATTCTTTTAATCCATACATCGGTAGGAAAGACATCATACTTCTGTCCTGAAAACAGCAAAACACAATCGGCCACTTTAGGGCCGACACCTTTGATTTTCATCAATTCTTTTCTCGCCTGTAATGTGTCTAACGCTTTAATACTGTTAAGTCTTACTTGTTTTTCTACTGTCGCTTGAACCCCATCTAAAATATATTTCGCTCGGTAACCGCTTCTACAAAAAGCCAGATCTTTTAATGTTTTGTTGTATAAATCTTGCGGACGCGGAAAACTATAATAAACTTTACCACCAAACCATATCGGTTGTCCATACTTCTCACAAATATTGTTTATAATTTTTTTAATTCTCGGAATGGTGTTATTTGACGAAATAATAAATGAGATCAGGCATTCCCAAATTTCTTGATTAAGAATTCGTATTCCCCATCCAAATTCAACAGCTTGTTTCAGGATAATATCTTTACTCAGTCTATTCTTAATAGTACTATAATCTCTATCTAAATCAAAATAAGTTCTCCAGATATTGTTAAAATCATCAATATTTGTATTTTTTATAAAGAGCGTATCCCTATTTATCTTTAAATTCACAACCTTGCCGTAGGCTATTCCAGTGTAGCTACCATCCTCTTCTCTTTCCCATCTAAAACACTGCCCACATTCAAAAGTATGCTGAAGATTAAAATCTTTAATATCTTCTAAAACAAGTTCATTATGACTTTGAAATATTTTCACGTTGATATTCCACCTAGTATACCCACATTTTTACACATAACGAACAGCTCACAGTTCTAAACCACCCATTTAGTAATTCGTGAACTGTTTACTGTAAATATCTATATGCTTATGCAGTAGATTCGTTTATTTAAATTGTTATGATTTCCCTCATGTATACCATGTGACCATTTACACAACAATATACAATATAGTAGAAAAAATTTTATAACGACTGTGTCAGAAAGCCTAACCTCTTGTGAATCAGGATGAATGCCACACAAAGTTTCAAAAGAATTAACTTTATATAAAATACTTCGGGTTTTATGCCCGAAGTTTGGAATTAAAGATTCTTTTATTTAAAATAATGATTGGGAGGTAGTTACAATCGAAACATTACAATTATTCATTAGCAATAAAAATTTGAACAGAAACAGTATTGCTAAAATTAAAAACATCATTACCTCATTAAACAGTATCGGTAAAATTAAAATTTATCCTTCAAAAAAACTTATCTCAGTTATCTATGATGCTACAGTACTAAGCGATATTGAAATTATGAATTCGCTTCGCCAACGGGGATATACAATAGAGAAGATCAGATAGCCAATGTTTTGACAGTGACATTTACAGCCAAAACATTTACAGCTGTATACTTTTCTACTGCATTTTTAACTGTTGATTGCACTACTCTTGCCACTTGATGGAGAATAACACCATACACCAATGTAACTTCCATATTGATTATAACGCCTGAAAAACTGTCCTCAATCTGTATTTTATTTACTTTCACTACATCATGAATAGAGCTCGCTTCGTGTTTGCATATTGTAAGAATTACTTGGTCAGATATGGTATAGTCCCCCATATAGCTAAAAGCAGGTCTAACCACCGATTTATCTGCAATAAAGGGTGCATCACCCTGATGCTTTTTTTTGAAAATTTTCAATGGATGGAGAAAATAGCCTGAAAAATCTTTTTTAATCTCAAACGTAGGTACCGGGATAACATGTTTCCCCTCTGTCTTCCTCATTTTTCTTGCTTTCTCAATATCCTCTCGGTCTACAACGTCTTCTATACGTATAATCTTTGATATTGGCGGTAAATTTAAAGCTTTAGCAATAGCTTCTACCATACCTAGCGAAGTCCCTAAGATTAATATGGCAGAAGGTTTCTCCTCACCGATGGCATCTTTTACCTGCTGCCTATGATCAGGGTCCAAAAAAAGTGCCCTTCTCACCGAAGCTAATTTTGTGCTTTCTTTTTTGGCTGAAAATCCTGCAACTACTCTATTGCCTTTAATAAACAATCCATCGTCTATTATAAAATCTATATCATTCCTTTTTGCCACCCACATTGCACTATAGCTTTTACCCGAACCGCTAGCTCCAATAAAAGCAACTATTCTCAATACATAACCTCCTAAAATAATGAAATGCGAGATCTTTCAATTATTCCTGTGTTCTACCTTCTTTAATATCAACACATTGCTTATAATTTCGCATCTATTATGCTGTCACTTCTATCATCTATTCATCATTGCTATTTTGTGTAATCTGATAAGACAATGTCATCAAACTGTCGCTTAAATGTACACTTTCCACTTGTATAGGAGCACATAAATCCAAGTCGGTATACGAAAAATTCCACAACCCTTTTACGCCGAGATTAGCCAACCTCTGTGCTATTTCACAAACTCCTTCTTTAGGAATTGCCAAAATACCTATATCTACCTTATTAGATTTTATAAAATCTTCCAGTTCGTCTATGTGTCTAACCTTAATGCCACGAATTTCTTCCCCTATCACTTCTTTTTTAATGTCAAATATACCTACTAATTTAAAACCACGTTTTTCAAAGCCTGTGTGATTTGCCAGGGCATGACCTAAATGACCAGCACCAATGATAATAGTGGTGTACCCCTTATACAGTCCCAGAATATTTCCTATTTCTTTATACAAGTGTTCAACGTTATATCCATAACCTTGTTGTCCAAAACCACCGAAGCAATTTAAGTCCTGTCGAATTTGAGAGGCAGTAACACCCATCCTCTGGCTTAGTTCTTTTGAAGAGATCCTGGTAATATCATTTTTCAATAAATCTCCTAAATACCTATAATATCTAGGAAGTCTTCTAATAACCGCAATAGACACCTTTTTCTGCTGTTCTCCCATGCCATCACTCCTTCTTTAATATAAAATACTATTTTATATAATAGTATTCATATTTGTATGTGTCCACGTACATAAACTAATTATATCGCTTATACAAAAATACTGTCAATAATTATACAACCCTGGGGTACATTTAATTTGTTTGAAGAATATACACCTGCAGCCCTGTTATTGCACAATCTCCTATTATGTAGTATTCCTCTGCCATTACTCTTTAAACTATAAATTACCAATCTTTATATAAATTATACACAAATAAGACAATCGCCTTCGGCAAATTAATGTGCCTACCAGCACAAAAAATCAAGGTAGATTGTCTTGATATTACGCTTCTCTCCATAATAAGACAATCGCCTTCAGCGTATTGATGTGCCTTTCGTCACAAAAAAATTAAGGTAGATTGTCTTAATATTACGCTTCGCTTCATAATAAAAAGGGGCAGTCAGTGTGTTGACTCCCCCCAGAACTTCTCTATTTTATATCAACCTTTTTTTGAGCAATTAAATTTTTACTTGCATTTTTCACATGTTCACAAGTAAGTCTTTCTGCTCTTTCAGCATCACGGTCAATAATCGCTTGAAGTATCGCTTTATGTTCTTCTAGCGCCTTTTTTGCTCTACCGGGGGTTTCAAACGAAGTCACTCTCGCCCTTTGTATATAATGATGAAAGGTAGATAATGTATGCTTTAAAGGTTTACTTTTACACGCTTCATAAATGATTTCATGAAATTTTGAATCAAGCTTTTGCAGATGCTGCATGTCATTTTTATTGGTATAAAATTCTAACAATTCTACTGATTCATTTAACGCTTCTATCTCTTCAGGAGTAATTTTTTCTGCCGCCCACCGTGCTGCAAGCCCTTCAATCATTGTGCGTATCGTGTAAATATCTTCAATATCTTGAGCTGAAACCCCTAATACAACCGCACCTTTATTCGGGTAAATCTTTACAAGTCCTTCCAGTTCTAACTGCCGGATTGCTTCCCGGATAGGTGTACGGCTTACGCCAAGTTCTTCTGACAGTTTTGTTTCAATAAGACTGTCACCAGGCTGCAGTTTCCCATTGATTATATCTTCTTCTAATGCTTTAAATACTCTAGCCCTTAATGAATAATTTTCATTCTCGTCATTAACTATTTTTCTCATTGGTTTGTTCCCCCGTATATGAATAAATGCAGAATAAAGAACTAAAAATACAGAATTCATTCTGCGTGAACTAAAATCCTAAATTTTTAACTTTAAAGTGCTTTTATTGTTTCCATTACATAATCTGCAAATTCTGCCCCTGTTGCCCCAGTATCTCTTCCTGTGATGACTAATTTTTTCTCTACATTTGTACAGATGTCCATTGCTTTCTCAAGCTTTTGTGCCTTTTCTGCATATCCTATATGAGCCAATAGCATTGCTGCAGCCCTTATAATACTACTTGGGTCCGCATACTTGTCTCTTCCCTCATCCACCATTCTTGGTGCAGATCCGTGAATTGCTTCAAACATAGCATACCTTTTTCCGATATTTGCACTTCCTGCCGTACCTACTCCGCCTTGAAACTCTGCGGCTTCATCAGTCAAAATGTCTCCATACAAGTTAGGTAAAATGAACACTTCAAATTGCGTTCTTCTTTTTTCATCAATTAATTTTGCTGTCATAATATCAATATACCAGTCATCCACTTCTATTTCCGGATATTCTTTAGCAATTTCCTTACAAATATTTAAAAATTTTCCGTCGGTTGTTTTTACTACATTCGCCTTGGTTACAATGGTAACTCTCTTTTTTCCGTTCTTTTTTGCATATTCAAAGGCAGCTCTAGCAATTCTTTCAGTACCTTCAGTAGTTGTAACCGTAAAATCAACTGAAATGTCATTATCTACATGTACACCTTTACTTCCTAATGCGTAGGCCCCTTCAGTATTTTCTCTGAAAAATGTCCAATCAATTCCTTGTTCGGGAACTTTTACAGGTCTGACATTTGCAAAGAGATCCAATTCTTTTCTCATGGCTACATTTGCACTTTCTATGTTAGGCCATGGGTCACCAGCTCTTGGGGTAGTTGTAGGCCCTTTTAAAATAACATGACACTGCTTCAGTTCCTGCAGTACATCATCGGGTATTGCCTTCATTGCTTTTGCTCGGTTTTCGATGGTTAAACCGTCAATCACTTTAAATGCTACTTTTCCCTTTTCCACTTCATCTTTTAATAAAAATTCCAAAATTCGATGCGCCTCGTTTGTAATAGCAGGACCAATACCATCTCCGCCCACAATGCCTATGACTAATTTGTCCAACTCATCATAGTTAAGAAATTCTTTCTCACTTTTCATTTTCTCTACTCTTTGCATTTGTTCTTCTAACAGTTTTGTAAATTTTTCAGTAGCTATTCTAATCGCTTCATTCATTATTTTTGCCTCCCTCAATATATTGAATACAGAAATTGAGAATGATTATTTATTTCCGTTTTCACTTAATTTTTTAGTATAATTTAACAATCCTCCCGCAAGAATGATTTCTCTTTGACGATCGGATAAAGAAATATTTACCTTAATATCATTTCCTTTAGTAAGATTTTTTATAATAATTGGCAATCCGGACTTAATCTGGTCAACAGCATCTTCAATGACTAACTCATCATACATATCTATGGTATCATAATCCTGTTCATTATCGAATATCAATGGTAAAATACCAGAATTGATTAAATTAGCCATATGAATTCTAGCAAAGGACTTTGCAATTACTCCTTTTATGCCTAGATAAAGCGGTACCAATGCAGCATGTTCTCTACTGGAACCTTGTCCATAATTATGTCCACCAATAATAAATCCGCCTCCATTTTCTTTCGCCCTTCTTGGAAATTCTGGATCACATGGTGTAAGACAAAACTCAGATAAATACGGTATATTGGATCTAAATGGAAGCAATTTTGCGTTTGAAGGCATAATATGGTCAGTGGTAATATTGTCTTCAACTTTTATTAAAACTTTTCCTTTCACCTTATCAGGTAATTCAACGTTTACCGGGAACGGCTTTATATTCGGCCCTCTAACCACTTCTACCTCTTGCCCTTCCGGCGCAGGAGGCACAACCATATTGTCATTCACCAAAAATTCCGCTGGCATTTCTACTTTTGGTGCCTCTCCAAATTCTCTTGGGTCAGTCAATACACCAGTAATTGCACTTACTGCCGCAACCTCAGGACTGACTAAATACACCTGTGCTGAAACCGTTCCGCTCCTTCCTTCAAAATTTCGATTGAAAGTTCGAAGCGACACCGCATTAGTACTTGGTGCTTGCCCCATACCGATACAAGGTCCACAGGCAGATTCCAATATTCTAGCACCCGCCGCTACCATATCTGCAAGGGCGCCGTTTTGCGCCAGCATATTCAATACCTGTTTCGAACCCGGCGCAATGACCAGGCTTACATCCGGATGTACTGTCTTACCTTTTAATATCTTTGCAACCTTCATCATATCCATATAGGATGAATTGGTACAGCTGCCAATTGCCACTTGATTTACTTTTATTTTGCCTATATCTTTAACTTTCTCAACATTATCCGGACTATGCGGTTTTGCTGCAAGTGGTTCCAACTCGTTTAAATTAATGGTGATTTCTTCCTCATAAACTGCATCACTGTCAGGAAGCAGTTCAATCCAATCTTTTTCCCTACCCTGTGCTTTTAAAAATTCATATGTCACTTCATCGCTTGGGAAAATAGAGGTAGTCGCGCCTAGTTCGGCACCCATATTGGTAATGGTAGCTCTCTCGGGTACAGTAAGCGATTTGACTCCCGGTCCCGAATACTCAATTACCTTTCCTACGCCACCCTTTACTGACATGATACGCAATACTTCAAGAATAATATCTTTAGCAGCTACCCATGGTTTTAACTCGCCTACCAAATTCACTTTACATACTTTCGGCATCATAAGGTAATAAGGTGCTCCCCCCATGGCAACCGCTACATCCAATCCTCCGGCACCTATTGCTAACATTCCTAATCCGCCACCCGTCGGTGTATGGCTGTCAGAACCCAACAAGGTCATACCCGGAATGCCAAACCTCTCTAAATGGACTTGATGACAAATGCCGTTTCCCGGTCTTGAGAAATACACACCGTGTTTTGAAGCTACTGTCTGTATATATCTGTGGTCATCTGCATTCTCAAACCCTGCTTGAAGTGTATTATGGTCGATGTAAGCTACAGACTTTTTAGTCTTTACCCTAGGTATACCCGTAGCTTCAAATTGTAAATATGCCATCGTTCCGGTTGAATCCTGTGTGAGTGTCTGGTCTATCCTAATAGAAATTTCTTTTCCGGCAATCATTTCACCGCTTACTAAATGCTCTTTGATAATTTTCTGCACTAAATTATATCCCATCGTAAAACCCCCGTTTCTCTAAATATAGAATGGATAATGCAGAATGCAGAATTAATATTGATTCTCCATCGCACACCCTTCATTAACAAAATTTTTCATATTCTTCATCACATTATCATACTTTTTATTTTCTGTTATTATCATCTATTTGTCAATTACTTTGTCAATTATAATATTAATCTTGAGATACATTTAATTTGTTTGAAGAATATTCTTCAAATAAAAATGGCTTCTAAAAAAGCTTTTATAATGAAGCCTTTTTTGAAACACATAACGGAAATTATAAATAAATTTATCCACAGATATACAGGTCTATAATTTCCTATGTGTTATAAAAAATATACGCCCCTATTCTAATTGTGCATTCTCAATTCTGCATTATTTTTTAAATCTCCCCGGCGCATATTGATTAATGAGCGCTTCCAACTCCTCATCACTTATTGCGATAACACGGCCATTTTCATATTCAGCATCCACCCATTCTTTTATTTTAGCAACCAATGGATCCTTCTTATCAATTTTTTGTTGTTCACTAAGATTATAATAGGCGTTAATCCAGTGTGCTATTCCGGCTAAGCCTGAAAGATTGGTTACTGCTACTAAAGCAGGTCTATTAAGCAACTCGGTAGTGTCGAATATGTTATATATTTCTTCATCTTTTAATAAACCGTCTGCATGTATTCCTGCTCTTGTGACATTGAAATTCTTACCTACAAAAGGCGTCATAGGCGGAATATCATAACCTATTTCTTTTTCAAAATATTCTGCAATTTCAGTGATCACAGTAGTATCCATCCCATCAGTAGTACCTCTTAAACTTGCATATTCAAATACCATAGCTTCTAAAGGAACATTACCAGTACGTTCTCCAATACCCAATAATGAACAATTAACCGCTGACGCGCCATATAACCATGCAGTGGCAGCATTTACTACTCCTTTATAAAAATCATTGTGTCCGTGCCATTCTATCAACTCGCTTGGTACGTCAGCATAATGATGAAGTCCGTAAATAATCCCCTGCACACTTCTCGGAAGTGCAACACCAGGATAAGTTACACCATAACCCATGGTATCGCATGCTCTTATTTTAATGGGGATACCTGCCTCTCGTGACAATGCCATTAACTCATTTACAAAAGGTACAACAAAACCATAAAAATCCGCACGCGTAATATCCTCCAAATGGCATCTGGGCCTTACCCCAATCGCAAGAGCCTCTTTTACTATACCTAAATAATGGTCTGCTGCCTGTCTCCTGGTCATATTTAACTTTTTAAAAATATGGTAATCGGAACAGCTCACTAAAATTCCCGTTTCTTTAATCCCGATGTCTTTCACTAATTTAAAATCACTTTGTGTTGCCCGTATCCAAGTGGTTACTTCCGGAAACTCATAATCCTTTTCCAAGCATTGATATACTGCCTTTCTATCTTTTTCACTATATACAAAAAATTCTGTTTGTCTAATAATTCCTTTTGGGCCACTCAGACGATGGAGCATATCAAAAAGGTCCACAATCTGTTTTGTAGTATACGGTGTTCGCGATTGCTGCCCATCTCTAAAAGTAGTATCGGTAATCCATATTTCATTCGGCACATTTAAGGGAACATGGCGATGATTGAATGCTACTTTCGGAACTTCATTATAAGGAAATAATAGACGATAAAGGTTAGGTTCCTTAACATCTTGCAAACTATACTTATACACAGCTTGTTCTAATAGATTGGTTTTCTTACTAAATTCTAACATACTTTGACCCCCCTATTTTTTGATATTAATATGTATAATTCCATACATGTTTTTTTGTATTATTGTATACAATTGTACATCTAATGTCAATACCTAAAACAGCATGGGGCGTATATTTTTTATTTAAAGAATATTATGGAAATAACGTTGCGGAAAGGCTTAGAGCCTGTTAACGATAATTTCCAGGTATATTTTTTATTTTATTAACATAAGTTATAAATAGTTGTGTATATTATGCACATAATAATCCACAATATCCACAGAGTTATCCACAATATCTAGACATTGATTTTTCATATACATAATTAATTTTCCACATTATTCACATGACAAATTTCAACAAAATTTTTATTGTGGACAACTTGTTAAAATGTAAACATAATTAGATAGTTACATAAAATTTCAACTTCCATGATTTAGTTAATTTTTAAAACGAGAGTTTGGAAAGGTAGATTGTCTTGATATTACGCTTGGCTTCATAATAAGAAAGAAGATTAGGAATGCTCCTAATCTTCTTTCTTATTTAACCCGTTATAAACACTTTCTCCAAGACGTAAGTTGGGAACCGCATTAAGGTCTAAATCCGCTCTTTTTGCCGATATATATTCATAATACGCAGCACAAGCAATCATAGCTGCATTATCGGTACAAAGTATAGGCGATGGATATTTTACTTTAAAACCATGGTGTTTCGCTTCCTGCATTAACAATTTTCGTAGGGCACTGTTTGCAGCCACTCCTCCAGCCAATGCAATCACATCAACCCCTTCGTTTTTTGCAGCGGTAATTGTTTTATCCACAAGCACTTCCACTACTGCTCTTTGAAAACTTGCTGCAATATCCGCTTTATTATATGTTTCACCTTTCTGTTCAAGTTTGTTGATATGATTCAGTACAGCCGTTTTAACACCACTAAAACTAAAATCTAAACTGCCATCCTCGAAACTAACTCTAGGAAAATTTACTGCTTCTTCATTGCCTTCTTTGGCAATCTGATCTATTAACGGCCCGCCAGGATAACCTAATCCAATGACTCTGGCAACTTTATCAAAAGCTTCACCTGCTGCATCGTCTCGCGTTTGGCCCAGTATTTTAAAATGATTATAGTCCTGCACATAAACAATATGACTATGTCCCCCAGATGCTACTAAACATACATAAGGAGGTTGTAAATCTTGATGCTCCAAATAATTTGCAGCAATATGCCCCTCAATGTGATGTACTCCAACCAAAGGTTTATCCAACGCAAAGGCAAGTGCCTTAGCGGTAGATACGCCGACAAGAAGCGCTCCAATCAACCCCGGTCCATACGTTACACCAATCACATCAATATCCTCAAATGTAACCCCGGCTTGATCCAAAGCATCTTGAATAACAATATTAATAATCTCAACGTGCTTTCTAGATGCGATCTCCGGCACAACACCACCATATTTCTGATGTATATCTATTTGAGAAGAAATAACATTTGACAAAACCTTTCTTCCGTTTTCAACTACAGCGGCAGAAGTTTCATCACATGAAGTTTCAATCCCTAATACCAAACAATTTGTTTTATCCATTTTATCACTCACTTCAATAATTATTTAATGAAAATGTTCTTTTCATAATATTCTTCAAATAGAAAAGTCTTTTAAAAAAATTCTCAAGGTTGACTTTTTTGAAACACATAGCGGAAATTATAAATAAATTAAGGTAGTTATCGATGAAATTCGCGAAGTTTGTATTAAGAAAATATTGAGTTTTAAACTTCGCTCATTATAATGCTGTACACTATTTTCATCTTAATCTCTACTTATTCTCATATTCCTTTGCATATTTCGCAAAGCTTCTAAGCTTCTCAAATACTTTATAATGAACGGTTCCTTCCGGATATCTTCCTGCTTCATTTTTAGTACCGGCTTTTACTCCTGTAAGAATCTCAATACCTTCATCAATTGTTTTGATAGGATAAATATGAAAAAGCCCTTCTTTTACAGCTTCTACCACTTCATCTTTAAGTACAAGATTTTTTACGTTTTGATACGGTATAATAACGCCTTGCCTTCCGGTCAATTTTCTGCGCTTGCACAATTCAAAAAAGCCTTCAATTTTTTGATTGACCCCGCCTATAGGTTGTATTTCACCTTTTTGATTGACAGAGCCGGTAACCGCAATCCCCTGATTGATAGGTAATTCAGAAAGACTGGATAGTATTGCATACAATTCGGCACTAGACGCACTATCCCCATCTATACCGCTATACATTTGTTCAAAACACAGACTGGCTGTTAAAGCCAATGGCATTTCCTGGGCGTATTTTTGTCCGATATATCCCGCCAGAATTAATATGCCTTTACTATGAGAAGTCCCACTCATTTCAATCTCACGTTCAATATTGACAATTCCACTCTTACCGATATAAGTATTTGCTGTAATTTTAGAAGGCTTTCCAAAAGAATAATCCCCCAAATCCAGCACCGAAAGCCCATTAATCTGCCCTATCACGCTTTGGGTAGTGTCAATCATGATGGTCCCTTCTTCTAATAATGCCAGCAATTTTTTATCGTATTTATTGGATCTATATTCTTTTTCAATGATTGCTTTCTTAACATGATTAGCATTGACATATCGGCTTCCTTCTATTCTTGCCCAAGCAGAAGCTTCTGCTAAAATTTCTACGATATCATTAAATCGCGTCGTCAGCTTATGCTGGTCTTCAACTAACCGTGAACTGTAATCCATCACTTTTAACACACCGCTTTTATCAAAATGCAGCACACCTTCCCTTTTGCAAAAAGAAGAAATAAATCTTGCAAACTTCATGACATTTGCATCATTTTTATCCATTTCTTCATCAAAATCGGCTTTTATTTTAAATAGCTTTTTAAAATCTTCATCATAATGCAATAATAAGTGATACAACTCCGAACTGCCCACCAGCAATACCTTAATATCGATTGGTATGGGTTCAGGACGCAGGGTAGAAACAGCTACTAGTCCCAGGTGTTCCTGCATGTTCTCTATAGTAATTTTTTTTGTCCTCAATACCCTTTTTAATGCTTCCCATGAATGAATATTTCTTAAGACATCATCTGCTTGTAAAATCAGATATCCTCCATTTGCCTGATGTAATAACCCGGGTTTAATCATGGTATAGTCAGTGATTACCGAACCGCGCTCACTTTCGTATTCAATTCTTCCCACTAAATTATAATAGGTAGGATTAAAATCAACCACAACCGGAGCCCCTTGGGTATTGCTGTTATCTACAAGCAGGTTTACCTTATATTTTTCTTGGGGTCCTGTATCCTCTTTACTGGTAGACGGTATAATTAATAATTGGGACTGTTCTCTATCCGAAGCATCTTCTATAAACTCGTCTAAATTCTCCAGTATATCTTCTTTGACTTGGTTAAGATATTCTAACACCTTTTGATGTGCTTTATATTTTTCTCGAAGGTCGTTAATATGTATGCCCACAGCAAATAGAGCTATTTTATGTTCCCACAGGCTGATTTTTTGTTCCGCTTCCTTTTCTATTGCTTTAATAGCGCGTATAATCTCTAAAGTTTCAAGCTGCAGCTTTTCAGATTTTTCTCTAACTGCTATTTTATCCTTCTCATCTAGATTTTCATATTCTTCTTCTGTTAATGCTTTCCCATTTATAATAGGTAAAAAATAAATACCAGTACTCGTCGTTTTTACTTTAAATTCTTTTTTTTCTGCTTGCTCATTTAATTTTTTCAGAAGTTCTGCTCTTTTATCTTTAAAATCTTTTATAATACTTGCTTTACCTTTTTCATAATCTTCACTATTAAAAGCTTTGGGAATTTCGTTTTTTATGATAGATACGAATTCCTCCATATCTTTTTTTAATTCTTTACCCATTCCGGCCGGAAGGTTAATAGCTATAGGATAGGTAGGATTGTTAAAATTATATAAATAGCACCAATCATCCGGTACAGGCTCGCTTTGAGCAAGTTTTTTGACGTATTTTTCTGCATAACTCGTTTTACCCGTTCCTGTCGGACCTGAAAGATAAATATTATACCCTCTAACATTAATTTTCACCCCGAATTCCATTGCCCTTACTGCTCTTTCTTGACCAATGATGCCGTCATAAGATACCATCTCTTCGGTAGTTTTAAAATCTAACTGTTTCCCCCAATTGTATTGGCTGGTCAGTTGTTCATACTTAAGTTCATACGGTTTGGTGCTCATGTTAACTCCCCCCTAATTAATTCAGAATTCAAAGATAACTACATTCATTTATTTTAAATTTAGATATTGGTTATCGATATATTTCATTCACTTTTTTAATTAGTTTAATCAAATTTTCATTGCATTGTATAGTTATTACAGTTTATTCATTCCTTATCTATAATTGTGCATTCTGCATTCTCAATTCTACATTCATAATGAGAGCGTCTTCATTATTATCTGCATAGTAATTTTTTCTTTTTCCAACCACTTCAAACCCAAATTTGCTGTAAAGTCTTTGTGCCGGAATATTACTCTCTCTGACCTCTAAAGTCAAAAGTGTTATCTCATTGTCTACTGCGGTTTTTATCATTGCTTCCATTAAAGCACTACCTATCCTTTTTCTTCTAAAATCGGGGTGTATGGCTACATTAGTGATATGCCCTTCCTCAAAAATTTTCCACATTCCTCCATAGCCTATAACTTTATTTTCTTGCTTAACAACAATATAAATAGCGTGCTTGTTATTTTTTATTTCTGACTCAAAGGATTCTTTAGACCAGGGTACAGTAAAGCTTGCATGTTCAATTTTTATTACTTCATCAATGTCCTCCAGTGTCATCGGGGTGATATTTATTTGCACATTATTCACCTTTTTCACTCTTAATCTTTTCTATCACTTTTACAAGTGAAAGGTAAATTTCTTTGGCACATTGCTCGTAATATTCTTTAGGTAGACCAAAGGGGTCACTGATATCCGGTACATCTATATCTTCTATACCATATGCAAATTCTTTTAAAGTAAATATCTTATCGGCAGCCTGTGGACATATACGCAGTAGCTGCTGCTGATGATTCACTGTCATCGTTAATATGAGGTCAGCCTGCTCTATCATTTCATCATTTATCTGTTTCGATTGATGTACAGATAGATCAATCCCTTTTTCTTTCATTACTTCAACCGCATGTTTACTGGCACCCGAAGGAAAAAATACAGCCGTTCCTGCCGAAGTCACTTCAATATCTTTTATTCCATTATCCTCCAGCATTTTCTTAAATAAACCTTCTGCCATACTGCTTCGGCAGGTATTACCGGTACAAACAAATAAAATTTTTTTGATTTTATTCATGTTATCACCTTTATAATTTATTTTAGATAAAAACTCTACTTTTATTTACTATACTTTAATAATATTATACCCCGCTGCTTTATTAAGACGATTTCTTATTGCCATTCCTATCCCTTTTTCACTGACTGATTGGGCAAAAATGATATTCACACCGACTTGGTCAAATTCTCTCAGCTTATAAAAAAGATTTGCCGCTATTGTTTCTGGTTTATTTTCACTTCCAACTGAAAAAACATAATCGGCTTTATAACGTTTTACTGTTTCATCCAACGCCATTACACCTACTTTCAAACCTTTGTTACGCTTGATTTCAACCAGTTGATTAATCGCATTCACAACTTTTTCTTTTTCTCCTTCCACAATTACTACTTCTGCATTTGGAGAATAGTGCGTATATTTCATTCCTGGTGAACGCGGTATAACATCCGCATTTATTTTTGATAACATGGCAGGGTCTATCTGAACATCTCCAAGTATTTCTCTTAAATGTTCATATGTAATACCTCCCGGTCGAAGAAGAGCGGGAACTTCACTGCTCATATCTATCACTGTTGATTCTAATCCTACTGCTGCTGTCCCTCCGTCTATGATCACATCAACTTTGCCAAACAAATCGTCAACTACATGTTGTGCTATGGTTGGACTCGGTTTCCCAGAAATATTGGCACTCGGGGCTGCAATCGGAATACCAGCAGTTTTTATGAGCTCACGGGCAATGGGGTGTGATGGCAATCTGATGGCAACAGTATCTAGTCCTGCTGTTATTATTTGTGGAATGATATTGGACTTTTTCATAATAATGGTTAACGGCCCCGGCCAAAATGCAGACATTAATTTTTTAGCGTCATTTGACACACTCTCTACCAGCTTGTCCACCTCTTCTATTTTTGAAATATGCACAATAAGTGGATTATCTGCCGGACGACCTTTTGCCTCAAATATTTTTTTCACTGCTTCGGTATTTAATGCATCGGCTCCTAATCCATATACCGTTTCAGTGGGAAAAGCTACCGTTCCGCCTTCCTTTAACGCCTTTGCTGCATATTCAATCTTATCTGCTTCAGGACTATTTACATTTATCTTTAGTATTTTTGTGTTCACTTTATTCACTCCTGTTATATCATTAAGGATTTGGCATAACCCGTTAAATTGCATGAATATATAATTTAAGTTGTAGATAATGATGCTATGAATGTGTTCCTACCGAAATTACTATCCCTAATATTATACCCAATATATTGCCTATTGTCGACAATCTGCCTTTATAAATACTTTTGGATTCCGGTATTAAATCTCCACATACAATATAAAGCATTGACCCCCCGGCAAAACCTAAGCAAAGTGCAATTGCTTCTTGGGAAATCTCTCCTACCAATGCACCAATAAATGCTCCTATACCCATCGGTATTCCGACAAGTAAAGTGTATATACATACCTTTATACTTCCCATCCCACCTGCTTTCAGTGGTAATGCCATTGCAAGACCTTCCGGAATATTATGAACAGCTATTACAAATGCTAAACTTATTCCCAGCTTTACTGAAGCATCAAAGCCGGAACCAATCGCAACACCTTCTGGAAAGTTGTGTAATGCAATCCCCACCGCCATTAGTATGCCTGCCCTCAACAACCTGCTGTTCACTACTTTTAGATGTTTGCTAAATTGAGATAGCTTAATCAAATTATCCAAGTATATAATTACAATGACACCTAATATAATACCTAAAATGGTTAATTTAAGTCCACCCAACTCAAAAGCATGAGGCAATAAATCAAAACATACTACTGCCATCATCAATCCAGCTGAAAATTCTAAAATAAAGCTCATAAATCGATTGCCTTTTTTATTTATAAAAAATGCAACAAATCCGCCAATTCCAGTTCCTATCATACCGGTTGTAAAGCCTATCATTGTAACTAGCAATAAGCGTTCCATTTTAATACCTCCTACAATTTCTACCTGTATCATTTTATTCATTTATATAAGTTTGTAGAACAAATAAGAGGAATGCGTGCTATAATACGCATTCCCCATATTATTAGTGTATAATCTTTTATTTATCTGTTCACTACATCAGCATACTGTCTTTTCTGTTCATCGTATTCTTCTTCCGGCAGTTCAACATCATCGGCAGGTTTTTCTCCTTTAAATGCCCATTTTAATAATGAAGGGGTAATTAAAGTAGTCATTACAATGACGAAAACCATAACAGTAAATACATTAGATGAAATAATCTTTTGCTTCAATCCGATAGAAGCCACAATAAGCGCCACTTCTCCTCTAGCCGTCATACCAATACCGATTTGTAATGACCTTTTGATATTAAATCCCATCAGCTTTGCTCCTGCCCCGCATCCGATAACCTTTCCTAAAACTGCTACTACAAACATAACGACTGCAAAAATGATACTATCGGCAGCCATATTATGAATTTCTGTACTTATTCCAATTCCAACAAAAAAGATTGGTGTAAAAATTAAATATGCTGCAACTTCAATGTTATGTGAGATTTTTGTTCTATAAGTAGTAGTGGATAAAATAACTCCCGCAAGATACGCACCGGTAATTGCGGCAATTTCAGCTTGCTCAGCATAATAACCCAGTATCAAACAGATAATCAAGCCAATCATAGTGATACTCCCGGAAAGATTTAATGAGTACCCATAATATTTTATAATTTTCTGGAATATAAATCCAAATACAAATACTGCAGTAAAATATATCACAATATTCATAAGTGTCAAAGCAATATTGCTCGTTCCAGTAACCATACCTATCAATAAGGCCAATAAAACAATACCTAGCACATCATCTATAATGGCAGCACCCAATATTCCTATTCCCTGTTTACTTCTTAGCTGCTTTAACTCTCTTAAAGTCTGAACTGTTATGCTAACGCTGGTCGCGGTAAGAATTAACCCAATAAATGCAGCTTCAGAAAATGCCTGTATACCAAAAATGTTACAAACAAGATACCCCAGTAAAAAAGGAATAAATACACCACCTAAAGCAATAACTGTAAAAGATTTTGCTGATGCTTTTAATTCATGTACATTTGTTTCTAATCCTGCAATAAACATCAGCAATATTACA
Source organism: Clostridiales bacterium (assembly GCA_030156665.1). GTDB lineage: Bacteria > Bacillota > Clostridia > SK-Y3 > SK-Y3 > JASGMB01. The sequence goes on along the minus strand of JASGMB010000004.1, from coordinate 38,547 downwards.
CCTAAATCAGCAAAAACACTTAATATTTCATTCATATGAAACAGATTTAAAACGGAGGGACCGATAATAATCCCCATTAACATTTCTCCAAGTACTACTGGCTGACGAATTTTATGTGCAAGATAACCCCCGGCTCTAGCAAATGCATATATTAGAGCAAGTTGTAACAGTATTGTATTTTCGTCCATAAAATATCACCTGAATCCTTTTACATCTTGTAATTTTTCATTAGATGAAGCGTTAACAATTAAAAGCAATGATATTGACCGACATACTTTTCTAATTCTCCACCTCGAAATGCCACAACCGGTACTGTAAAGATAATACCTGAATTTGGTTTTTTCATATCTCCACCTAATATTGCTTCTATCGCGTCCATTGCATCAATGACATGTTTTTCGCAGTAAACAATGGAAATAATTGTTTTATTAAAAATGCTAACATCTTCAATGGTTCTTAGAGCAGAACCTATAGCCGGCCTACTTCCTAAATAATTGTTATAATAATTACCGCCTCCCATTGTATCAATAATGGTAGCACCTTTAATACCTATTTCATTTAGTGCGTTGACGATTTTTTTTATTTTTTTTGTGTTTTTCACCACAACAAACATTGCGTACATGAGGCATTCTCCTCTCTATGATTAAGGCATTCACTGTATATGCCGAATTGTTGGTTTGCAATTCACGGTTCATAGCGGTAAAATTTTTTCATTTTTATCTCTGTAAACAGTAAGCAATATCAATAATATTCACTGTGATATTCTTTATTAAGTATTTTCTTTCTTTCTCTACTTTCGATATGCCGTTCTAATTCTCCACCCCTTAAATGTACTACAGGCAGAACAAACATAATTCCTTTGTTAGGTTTTTTCATATCTCCGCCCAATATTTTCTCTATTTCATCCATAGCTCTTTTTACTTGTTCTTTTCGTTCAATGACGGAAAAGATTGTTTTACTTGCTCTCTGATCCCCTTCTAATGCTCTTACCAATCCACCTATAAAGGATACGTTATACATATCCTTATCCAACACTTTACGTGAACCCATACTATCTATAACCGTAGCTCCTCTTAAACCTAAGTCTTTCATCTTCATTAAAATATCTGCCACATGCTCTACTTCATTAAGCACAATAAACAATACATACACAATGAACACCTCCAAATATTATTTCATGATATCGGTCTTAAACTGTCATAAGTCTTACGTTAAGATTTTTGCCGCATTTTTTTCTAACTCTGTGTATCTAATTTTCCGTGCTCACCTGACTTCATTACTGCATATCTAGTGCACAATGGTCCTATAATTTCTGTAATTACGGTTGTTGCCAGTAATACTGTTATAATAAGAGACCCTATTGTTGTTCCGGGAAATTCATGACTGATAATTATTGCTAATCCGACAGCAACACCAATTTGAGATAACAAACCAAAGCCAATATATTGTTTTACTACAGGTTCTGCTTTAGAAATTGTTGCTCCAAACGATGCTCCCGCAATTTTACCAATAATTCTTGCTGCCGTATAAACTAATCCTATCAATCCCACTTTTACTAGTAAACTAATCTGAAGTCTTGCACCTGCAAGGACAAAGAATGCAGTATAAATGGGTGCGGAAATTGATTCAATGACCGAAAACGCTTTTGCTCGATTTGCACTTAAGTTTACTACCATTATACCTAATGTCATATTAGTTAGCAATGCAGAAAACTCAAATTTTATTGCTAAACCGGCTGTCAAAATAATAAAAGATAAAATAATCACAAGCACTTCATTTCTATAGGAAATTTTACTGAGAATGTATGTTAAAATTGCACCTATTAAAACACCTAGTGCAATTGACCCAAATATCTCTATAAATGGTTTACTCATTACGCTCACCCAATGAATAGTCCCGGAATGGGCAATAATCACCTTTGCAATAGACGAAGCAATTGCGTATATCATCAGACAGATCGCATCGTCAATAGCAACGACGGCAATTAAGGTATTTGCCAACGGTCCCTTTGCTCTCAATTCGTTTAATACCATAACGGTAGCTGCCGGAGCTGTTGCAGAAGCAACTGCACCAAGTAATAATGCAATTTCCATAGGCTGTTTTAACAGCAGCATTGCAACTGTTACCAATATGAATGCTGTAATCGCTTCAAAAAATGCAATCGCAAAAACTCTCCCACCAATTTTTTTTAAATTGGATATTTTTAGTTCTCCACCAATACTAAAAGCAATAAGTGCTAATGCCAAATCACTAATACCAACAACTCTTTCTAAAAATTCTACGCTTAACAGTCCGAAAAAAGACTGTCCTAATAGCAAACCTGCTATAATATAGCCCGCTACCGATGGAATCTTAAACCTATTTACAATTTTTCCAATTCCATATCCACATATGATTGACAGTCCTACCCCCATCATATCATTCAATTTTACCACCTCCACAATATGCTGATATCATCTCTTTATCAAAATTTAGACTTAATTGTCGTTATAAAAGAATCTTCGATTCTAAACCTCGGGCATAAAGCCCGAGGTATTTACCAAGGTAGATTCTCTTGAAACTTTATGCGGTAGAAAACCTGACCTACAAAGAGTCAGGTTTTCTACCGCAGTCGTTATAAATACAATTAAGCCTCTTCAGTAACTGCTTTTAATTTTTCACTTTGTTCCGTCGTAATCAATGCATCAATAATTTCATCAAGATCTCCATCCAAAATTAGCTCAAGTTTATGAAGGGTTAAACCAATTCGATGATCTGTAACCCTTCCTTGAGGAAAGTTATATGTGCGTATCCTTTCACTGCGGTCCCCTGTACCAACTTGACTCTTTCGATTTTGTGCAATTTCTGCATTCTGCTGTTCTTGCATCCTTTCATACAGTCTTGAACGCAAAATTTTCATTGCCTTGTCTTTATTTTTATGCTGAGATTTTTCATCCTGACAAGACACTACCAGTCCCGTCGGCAAATGTGTAATTCTGACAGCTGAGTCAGTTGTATTAACACATTGTCCACCCGGACCACCTGCTCTAAATACATCTATTCTTAAATCATTCGGATTTATATCTACTTCTACTTCTTCAACCTCCGGCAGCACTGCCACTGTTACCGTAGACGTGTGAATTCTTCCACCGGATTCTGTGGAAGGAATTCTTTGTACCCTATGGACACCGCTTTCGAATTTCAATCTACTATATGCCCCTTGACCAACAATCATAAATGCAACTTCTTTATATCCACCAATGTCTGTTTCATTAGAATTCATCATTTCTACTTTCCATCTTTTTCTTTCCGCATATCTGGAATACATTCGGAGCAAATCTGCAGCGAATAGAGCCGCTTCATCTCCACCTGCACCTCCACGAATTTCTACAATAACGTTCTTTTCGTCATTAGGGTCTTTAGGCAGAAGTAAAATTTTCAACTCACTTTGTATGACCTCAAGTTTCTCTTTACTCTCTTCCAACTCCATTTCTACCATTTCCCTAAAGTCTTTATCCAGTTTTTCATTTAATAATTGCTTTGCTTCTGTTATGGTATCATTTACTTTTTTGTATTCTTTATATTTATTAACAATGGGAGTAATATCTGCATGTTCTTTACAGTACTTTCTCCACATTTCCTGATTAGCGATTATCTCAGGATCACTTATTTTTTTACTTAACTCTTCATATCGCTCTTCAATAAAAGCAAGTTTATCAAACATGTATCCACCTCTATTTTAACGAATATTTTAAATTCATAACCCTAATTGAATATTATAACACATTTAATAAAAAAAAAGAAGTAAAGCCTTTCAAAAAAACTTTACTTCTTCCATTCTTAAATTCAATTTTAACCTTTACGTTACTTCATTTCCATACTTTTTACACCTACACCTTCAATAGCGGTCAGCTCTCCCATTAATTCATGAATCTTTTCCTGCTTGTCCCTTACGTTAAGGGTAATTAATCCGTGCTGCTCTTCCCCAGGGTCATGTAATCCAAATCGAGCCAGTATACTGTCACCAAATCTAGTTAAAACTTCCTGAACTCTTGGAACTGCATCCGTTCTTTTATCTACAATTACTCCTACAATACTAAGACTTTTTTTCACAACATTCCCTCCAATGAATAATGTATTAGTCATTATCTATTATACATTTTTCATCGTACATTATTCATTATTTATCGATTTGATTTCTTCTTGCTCACTAAGTGATAAGACCTGGTCTAAGTCCAGAAGTATAATCATTCTATCATTAATTTTTCCTACTCCATTTATATATTTCCGATTTATACCTGTGACCAGTTCAGGCACTTGCTCAATTTCCTGATTATCAATACGTACTATTTCATTCACTTCATCCACAATAAATCCAACATCGGTATCATTCACATTTACAATGATAATCTTTGTATTATCATCAAAGGCTGTGACAGCAAGCTTAAACCTCTTTCTTAAAGAAATGATTGGGTGAACTTTACCTCTTAAATTGATAATTCCTTCTATAAAGTCAGGTGTATTGGGTACTTTTACAATCTGTAATGGTTTTATGATTTCTTTTACTTGCATAATGTCAACGCCAAATTCTTCGTTTTCAAGTTTAAAAATTACAAGCTGAGTAGTTGCCATCGCCAAACCCCCATTCTGTTAATTAAAAATTAAGAATGAAGAATTAGGTATTAACATTCTTTCTTAAAAGATTTTGCTCCTAATTTCATTCTCAATTCCTCACACAATATGTTAATTATATATTACCATTTTTCGCTAATATTTTAAATAATAAAAATAAAATAATCTAATTTTTATTAAATGTAGATTGTCTTGATATTACACTTCTGTCATAAAAAAAAAGGAATAGCTTAAAACTATTCCTTTTGATCTGAAACCACTTATCTTCAATTCTTAATTTTTAATTCTTAATTGGTTTTCAGTTGCCCTAAACTAGCTGCCTTCAAATATGCATTGATAAAACCGTCTAATTCTCCATCCATCACTGCATTAATATTGCCCATTTCAAAATTGGTTCTATGGTCTTTGACCAGGTTATATGGATGAAATACATAAGATCTGATTTGGCTTCCCCATGCAATGTCTTTTTGTTCACCCTTAATATCTTCTATTTTTTCTTTCTGTTCCCGCTCTTTTATTTCAAATAATTTTGCTTTAAGCATTTTCATAGCTGTCTCTCTATTCTTGTGCTGAGAACGTTCATTTTGACACTGCACTACAATGCCGGTAGGAATATGGGTTATCCTTATTGCAGAATCAGTTTTATTAACGTGTTGTCCGCCAGCGCCACTGGAGCGGTAAGTATCCACTCTTAGGTCGTCAGGATTGATACTAACTTCAATTTCATCGTCTATTTCCGGCATAACGTCAACCGAAGCAAAAGAAGTATGCCTTCTTCCCGATGCATCAAAAGGTGAAATCCTTACAAGCCTGTGAACACCTTTTTCACTTTTAGCATATCCATAGGCATTCATACCCTGTATAAGGATAGTTGCACTTTTTACTCCTGCTTCATCTCCGGCCAGATAGTCCAGTGTCTTCACAGCAAACCCTTTTCGTTCTGCCCACCTAGTATACATACGTAGAAGCATCTCTACCCAATCCTGGGCTTCTGTTCCACCTGCTCCTGCATGCAAAGTCAGAATCGCATTGTTCTTATCATATTCACCACTTAGCAATGTTTCCAGCTTTAATTCCTGCAAATCTTTTTGTAATTGTTTAAAACTGTTGCTTACTTCATCTAATACTGATAAATCTTCTTCTTCATCTGCAAGTTCAACCAGTGTGCTAAGGTCTTCCCATTCCTGCTGCAGACTTTCAAATCTCTCTACTTTTTCTTTAAGCACTTTGATCTTCTGCAGTACTTTTTGAGAATTTTCGATATCATTCCAAAAATTAGGGTCCGCCGTTTGCTCTTCCAGTTCTTTAATTTCTAACTTTATTTTAGCGATGTCAAAGTGAAGCCCCCATTTCATTGATATCTTGTTCTATCTCCTCCAGGTCTAGCCTGTATTGTTCGAATTCTAACATGTTATCAGTCCTTTCATTATACATTATATAATCATTACTTGTTTTTGACTTTTGATAAATTTATATACTATTCAGAGCAAAGAAACCTTGCCCGCCTATTATCTGTATTATTTTTTACAATTGCGCATTCCTAACGCCCACAGCATTTCTTATACTTCTTGCCTGATCCGCAAGGGCACGGCTCATTTCTTCCTATCTTCTCTCCTTTTACAATAGGTTTAGTCGGTCCGTCGCCATGTACCGCATTAATCGGTTCCGCCACTTTTTCTCTTTCAGGTGGCGTTTCTATATGTGCGTGATAAATAATGGTGACGGTGTCTTCCTGAATATTTCTGATCATCTCTTCAAACATATCGAAGCCTTCAAATTTGTATTCTACTACCGGATCACGCTGTCCATAAGCTCTAAGGCCAATTCCCTGTCTTAATTGATCCATATTGTCTATGTGATCCATCCATTTTTGGTCTACCACTTTTAGCATGACCACTCGTTCCAATTCCCTCATGTTTTCTGTTCCGATTTCTTGTTCTTTCGCCTCATATCTATCCAGTGCAATTTTCAATAACTTTTCCCGGAGCTCTTCTTTAGTCAAATCTTCCATTTGTTCTCTTGTATATTCTAATGCACCTTTTGGAAGGAATATACTTTCTGCATATTCTACAAGTCCGGTCCAATTCCAATCATCAGGATGAGGACTTTCTCCGGTATATAGTTCAATAATACGATCTACCAATCCTTCTATCATTTTCAGAACAGCAGGTTTGAGGTTTTCACCATTCAATACTTTTTGCCGCTGTGCATAAATTACTTCTCTCTGCTGGTTCATTACATCATCATATTGCAATACATGTTTACGGATATCAAAGTTTCTACCCTCTACCTTTTTCTGTGCATTTTCTATAGCATTGGATAACATCTTATGTTCAATAGGTTGATCTTCTTCTAACCCTAGTGCTTCTACTATCCCTGCAATTCTTTCCGAACCAAACAAACGCATCAAATCATCTTCAAGAGAGATGAAGAATCTTGATGATCCCGGATCTCCTTGACGTCCTGCACGCCCTCTCAGCTGATTATCAATACGTCTACTCTCATGTCGTTCGGTACCTATGATTTGGAGACCTCCTGCCGCAATCACCTCTTCACGTTCTCTATTAGTTTCCTGTTTAAATTTTTCGTATAATTCTTTAAAAGTTTTGCGAGCTTCTAGAATTTCCGCATCATCAGTATCAGCAAATCCTGTAGCTTCTACTAATAGTTGGTCGCTATAGCCTCTCTTTTTCATTTCATGTTTGGCCATATACTCCGCATTACCACCCAACATAATATCAGTACCACGACCGGCCATATTTGTTGCAATAGTAACTGCACCTTTCTTACCTGCCTGCGCGACAATTTCAGCTTCCTTTTCATGATACTTTGCATTAAGTACCTCGTGAGGAATACCTCTTTTCTTTAGCATACGACTGAGTTCTTCCGATTTTTCAATAGTAATTGTACCTACCAGTGCAGGCTGTCCTTTCTTATAACATTCTACAATTTGCTCTACCACAGCATTTAGCTTGCCTCGTTCATTTTTATAAATGACATCAGGTAAATCTTTTCTTTGTACAGGTTTATTCGTAGGTATTACAATAACATCCAGATGATAAATGGATCTGAATTCTTCTTCCTCTGTTTGCGCTGTACCGGTCATACCGGCAAGCTTAGTATACATACGGAAATAATTCTGGAATGTAATGGTTGCCAATGTCTTGCTTTCACGTTCTACTTTTACGCCTTCTTTTGCTTCTATCGCTTGATGCAGACCATCACTATATCTCCTACCAAACATCAAACGTCCGGTAAATTCATCAACTATAATCACTTCTCCATCTTTTACTACATAATCTTTATCTCTCTTCATAATCCCATGGGCTTTTAATGCCTGGTTAATATGATGGGAAATGGTCATGTTGTCAGGGTCAGATAGATTCTCTAATCCAAAAGCCTGTTCTGCCTTTTTTATTCCTTTTTCGGTTAGTGTTGCCGTATTTGCCTTTTCATCTACGATGTAATCGGCATCAATATCATCATGATGCTTTTTATCATCAGATTCAACAAATTTTTGTACTTTTAACTTTCTTACAAATGCGTCTACTTGTTTATAAAGATCGGTAGATTTATCGCCAGCCCCGGAAATAATTAAAGGGGTTCTTGCTTCATCTATCAGTATACTGTCTACCTCGTCTATAATTGCATAATGCTGTCCCCTTTGTACCATATCTTCCTTATAAATTACCATATTATCTCTGAGGTAATCAAATCCAAATTCATTATTGGTGCCATAGGTAATATCACTATTATATGCTTTTCTTCTTTGCTGGGAATCTAAATCATGTACGATAAGACCAACGGATAATCCGAGAAATCTATAGATTTTCCCCATCCACTCACTGTCGCGTTTTGCAAGATAATCATTTACAGTAACAATGTGTACACCTTTACCTTCTAAAGCATTCAAATATGCCGGTAATGTTGCTACTAGCGTCTTACCTTCTCCGGTTTTCATTTCAGCAATTCTTCCCTGATGTAAAACAATACCACCGAGGAGCTGAACACGAAAGTGTTTCATTCCAAGCACTCTACTGGCAGTTTCCCTAACTACTGCAAAAGCCTCTGGTAATATATCCTCAAGGGTTTCCCCATTAGACAGCCTATTTTTAAACTCCTGCGTTTTAGCTTTTAATTGTTCATCTGTTAGGTTTTGCATCGTAGAATCAAGACTTTCTATTTGGTCTACTATAGGCATTAACCGTTTTATTTCTCTATCGCTATAGCTTCCTAAGAGTTTTTCTAAAAGCTTTTTCATACGTTTTCACCTCATTAATGAAAGTTTTTCCCAATCTTATAACATTTTATCATTAAGAAGGTACCGTTTCAATGTTTTTTAGTGGAAAGAAATCCAATCAAGCTCAGGTTAAGATATAGATTAAATATAAGGGTACATTTAATTTGTTTGGATAAGGTAGATTCTCTTGAAACTTTATGCGGCATTCATCCTGATCCACAAGGGGCCAGGTTTTCTGCCGCAGTCGTTATAAACTCTCAAAATAGTGGGGAGTTTGAAGTAAATAACTCCAAACTCCCCACTCCGAATGCCTAACTATATTAAAACTCCGGTTCAATCAAACCATAATTTCCATCTTTTCTGCGATAGACAACATTTACTTCTTCTGTGTCTGCATTTGAAAACACAAAGAATTGATGCCCTAATAAATTCATTTGAAGGATGGCTTCTTCAATGTCCATAGGCTTAATCGCAAATCTTTTGGTCTTTACTACATTAAAATCTTTTTCTTCTTCAAATTCCTCATTATTTACATGTACTTTTCCATTGTCGCCAGTCAATGCAAAGGCATTTTCTTTCAATTTTTTTTCAAGACGGGTTTTGTTCTTTCTAATTTGCCTTTCTAAAGCATCTACTACTCTATCGATAGAATGATACATGTCTTCACTTACTCTTCCAGTGTTACATGTACTTCGGTGTCTTCATGAAAAAACTTCTCTAATTTTCCCAGCTTTTTGTGAACCCTATCTCTAAGACCATCAGTTACATCAATTTTTCTTCCTGTGATAATAAATTTCATATGCTCAGCTCCTTTTTTAAAAAGAATCTTTGATTCTGAATTCCGGGCATAAAGCCCGAGGTATTTTTTAAGGTAGATTCTCTTAAAACTTTATGCAGCATTCATCCTAGCCTACAAGGATCAGGTTTTCTGCCGCAATTGTTATAAAGTTAACTGATAAAACCTTATTACTTTTTATAATTAACCAACTTTAAAGCTAAATATTATGATTTAAAGTTGGTTAATTTCATCGATAACTACATTCATTTATTTTAAATTTAGATATTGGTTATCGATATATAGCTTTAAATATTATAGCCTAATTTGCGTATATCCATTACTAATATAATAAAAATTCATGTTATTTTGATAAAACTGTTATATTGTTATATATTCGCTACTCCATTGTATATTCCTACTCACTAACAAAAATTTTATACATATTACTAAACTATGATTGATATAAAGTTCATTTTCTTATTACTAGGAATCCATCATCATAATTTTATTTGTTATTTTAAAATGAAGTTTTGCTACATTGCTCAACTGGTCTTTTCCATATGTTTTAATAAACTTTATCGCTGCTTGAGATACTGCCTGTCCGGCTCCTTTCGGCAAATCCATTTTGTATTTTTCTTGTAATTGCTTCATTCTGATAATAAACCTATGGCGTGCAAGGATGGATGCTGCAGCTACTGCCGGATCTTCTTCAGCTTTCGTTCTCTGTAGCAATGTAATTGCTCGTCCACGTTCCATCAGTGCATTGTTGATATATCTTTCATTTCCAAATTGGTCGGCAATAGCACCTTCAACTTTATCATTGCGCATAAGCAAATTTTCTATTACCCTGGCATGCGTCCAGGCAAGCAAATGATTTAAATTCTTTTTTTGTTCTATTAGTCTTTGATACAGTTGATTGTATTTTCCCGGTGATAGCTCACAAATACTAATACTATCTTGAAAATTTTTATGTAAATATTCTGACATCTCCATTATTTTTTTATCTGATATCTTCTTACTATCTTTTATACCCAGATTTTCTATATCATAAACAATTTTTTTATCTATTATAAATCCTGCTGCAACCAGTGGTCCAAAATAATCTCCTTTGCCGGATTCATCCGTTCCAATCCACACACCAAAATTTAATGTGCTTAAATCCAATTGCTCAGCATTATTTCTTTGCTTAACCGAAAGTTTTACACCATCAGTAAAAATGTTCACTAATAAATCATTATTGTCATCCGGCTTCTTGATATTGCTAACCACTTTTAACCCTTTTTTCTCAGTATAATATAAATTGATAATATACTTTTTCCCATTATATATAAAAAAAAGCTGAATACCGTACGGAATTTCTTTATACGTTTCTAGATGAAAACCTTGCTGGGCTGCTTCAGGTAATTTTTTACCTATTAATTTATTCAAATACTCGATGGAACAATACAACATCAAATCACTCCTATATCAGCATACCACACCAACTATTCGGTTCTAATGTTTTTATAATCATATTATTACAATCTATTAAACACTAAAATCTTCCATCCCATAATGCTGCATTCTCAATTCTGCATTAAGCTATTGTACTAGTCAAAAATATATTTTAGTCGCTAAGCCTTTCCGCAACGTTCTTTTCATAATATTTCTCAAATAAAAATATACGCCCAAAATAAGTGACGCTACTTTTCCTCCGCTTTACTAAGAATTTCTAAGGCTTTTTCAACAATATTTTTGAACTCCGAGCTCCAAGCTCCGAACTCCAAATTGAACTAGCACAACGCGTTGCATTAATAATATTGTACACTAAATTACCGCTTCGGCATGTCTAGTCGCATGACAGTTTATATTCACCGCAACCGGCAGACCTGCTATATGGGTTGGAAATACCTCAATGTTTACTGCAAGGGCTGTAGTGGTTCCTCCAAGTCCTTGAGGCCCAATTCCCAGCATATTAATTTTTCCCAATAATTCCTGTTCAAGTTCCTTATAGAACCGGTCGGTGTTACGTACATCGATTGGGCGAAGCAGCGCTTTTTTAGCAAGATATGCAGCTTTCTCCATCGTACCTCCTATCCCTACACCTACTACCATTGGTGGACAGGGATTAGCACCTGCTTCATCAACTGTTTTTACAACAAAATCTACTACACCTTCCAATCCATCGGAAGGTTTTAACATCTTGAGTGCACTCATGTTTTCACTTCCAAACCCTTTTGGAGCTATTGTGATTTTAATTTTATCCCCTTCTATGATGTCATAATGTATAACAGCCGGTGTATTATCTTGTGTATTTACTCTGTGCAAAGGGTCATTTACCACCGACTTTCTGAGATATCCTTTATCATAACCTCTTCTTACTCCTTCATGAATGGCATCGCTTAGACTGCCACCTACTACATGGACATCTTGACCCAGTTCTACAAAAACAACTGTCATACCTGTATCCTGACAAATCGGCATGGCCTGTTCTTCCGCTAATTTGGCATTTTCGAGTAATTTACTTAATATATCTTTTCCAATTGGCGATTGCTCTTTATCTCTATAGCTTGCTATTGCCGATTGAATATCTTGATTAATATAATAATTTGCATGGATACATAACTTTTCAACCATATCAATAATTTTGCTAACATGTACTTGGCGCATTCATTTCTCTCCTTGCCCTTTTTGAACAATTATATTATATTCCAAAAAAATTCTCAATAAAAAACCGCACCAATAACGGTACGGTTTTTTTATTGAGAATTCTAATTATTCTTCAATCTTAGTAACAACGCCAGAACCTACTGTTCTACCACCTTCACGAATAGCGAATCTTAAACCTTCTTCAATAGCGATAGGAGTGATTAACTCAACGGTCATTGTTACGTTATCGCCAGGCATGCACATTTCAGTTCCTTCTGGTAAGTTGATAACGCCTGTAACGTCAGTAGTTCTGAAATAGAACTGAGGTCTATAGTTGTTGAAGAAAGGAGTATGTCTTCCACCTTCTTCTTTAGTTAATACATAAACCTCTCCAGAAAATTTCTTATGAGGCTTAATAGAGCCTGGTTTTGCCAATACTTGACCTCTTTCGATTTCATTTCTTTGAACACCTCTTAAAAGAGCACCAATATTGTCACCAGCTTCTGCTTGATCAAGAAGTTTTCTGAACATCTCGATACCAGTTACAACAACTTTTCTTGGAGCATCCATCATACCAACAATTTCAACTTCATCAGAAAGTTTTAATGTTCCTCTTTCTACTCTACCAGTAGCAACAGTACCACGTCCAGTGATGGAGAATACGTCCTCAACTGGCATTAAGAAAGGCATATCAGTCTTTCTTTCAGGAGTTGGGATGTACGCATCTACAGCTTCCATTAATTTAAGTATTGGAGCATACTCTGGAGCATTTGGATCTGTTGAAGTAGATTCAAGTGCTTGTAGTGCAGATCCAGTTATGATTGGAATTTCATCTCCTGGGAATTCATATTCATTTAATAATTCTCTAATTTCCATTTCAACTAATTCTAATAATTCAGGATCATCAACTTGGTCAGCTTTGTTCATGAAAACTACGATGTATGGAACGCCAACCTGTCTAGAAAGAAGAATGTGCTCTCTTGTCTGAGGCATTGGGCCGTCAGCAGCAGATACAACAAGAATCGCACCATCCATCTGTGCTGCACCAGTGATCATGTTTTTAACGTAGTCGGCGTGTCCTGGACAGTCAACGTGTGCATAGTGTCTTGCATCAGTTTCATATTCAACGTGAGCAGTAGAGATAGTAATACCTCTTTCTCTTTCTTCTGGAGCTTTATCGATAGCATCGTATGCAGCATATTGTGCTTTACCAGAAAAACCCAATACTTTAGTAATTGCTGCAGTTAAAGAAGTTTTACCGTGGTCAACGTGACCGATTGTACCAATGTTAACATGGGGTTTAGTTCTTTCATATTTAGCTTTTGCCATTTTAAATATCCTCCTTCTTGTTTCATCTATTTCTTGTTTCTTTTATGGCTGACAGGCTGTTTACCGTGCCTGTTCAGCCTATATACTTATTACCTTATTTTATTATTTTTGTTATCAATTTTCAAGAGAAAATTGGTAACTTGATTATTTGTAATTTTGCCATTTTCACTATTCGGTATACAATGTTTTGCACATTTCATTACCCACTGCATACTTTACGATTTTGTACTACTAATTATTCAGATTTACTTTTAGCACTGATAATAGTATCTTGAATACTCTTTGGTACTTCTTCATAGTGACTTGGCTGCATGGAGTATTGACCTCTTCCCTGTGTCCTAGAACGCAATTCGGTTGCATAACCAAACATTTCCGAAAGTGGAACAAAAGCTGTAATTGCTTGGGCGCCAGCTCTTGCTTCCATACCTTGAATTCTACCTCTTCTAGAGTTAAGGTCACCCATAACATCACCCATATATTCTTCCGGTACTATAACGTCAACTCTCATATATGGTTCTAGTAATACAGGGTCTGCTTTTCTGCAGCCTTCTTTAAAGGCCATAGAAGCTGCAATCTTAAATGCCATTTCTGAAGAGTCAACTTCGTGGTATGAACCATCATATAAGGTTACCTTTACATCCACTACATTATAACCGGCAAGTACACCTGATTGCATTGCACTTTGAACACCGGCATCAACTGCTGGAATGTATTCCTTAGGAATAGCTCCTCCAACAATCTTATTAACAAATTCGTAACCTTTCCCTGGTTCCTGTGGTTCGATTTCAAGGAATACGTGCCCGTATTGACCTTTACCACCGGACTGTCTTGCATATTTATGCTCAATTTTAACCGGTTTTCTAATTGTCTCTTTATAGGAAACTTGTGGTTTACCTACATTTGCCTCAACCTTAAATTCTCTTAAAAGACGGTCAACAATAATTTCAAGATGTAATTCACCCATACCTGCAATAATTGTCTGACCGGTTTCTTCATCAGTATAAGTTTTAAAGGTTGGGTCTTCTTCAGCAAGCTTTGCAAGTGCAATACTCATTTTTTCCTGACCGGCTTTTGTCTTAGGTTCGATTGCAACGCGAATTACCGGTTCCGGGAATTCCATAGATTCTAAAATAACAGGGTTATTTTCATCGCATAAGGTATCCCCAGTAGTCGTTGACTTCAAACCCACCGCTGCTGCAATATCCCCAGAGTAAACAGTGTCAATCTCTTCTCTGGTATTTGCATGCATCTGCAGTATACGTCCAATACGTTCTCTTTTTCCCTTTGTAGAGTTTAAAACGTATGATCCGGATGTTAATGTTCCGGAGTACACTCTAAAGAAACAAAGTTTACCGACATAAGGGTCAGTCATAATCTTAAATGCCAATGCTGCAAAAGGTTCTTCATCACTTGATTTACGTACTACTTCTTCCTCAGTTCCAGGTAATACACCTTTAATGGCAGGTACATCCAATGGTGAAGGCATATATTCAACTACTGCATCTAGAAGCTTTTGTACGCCTTTGTTTCTATATGCCGTTCCACATAGAACAGGAATCATCTTCACAGCGATAGTAGCTGCTCTAATTCCTTTTTTAATTTCTTCAATGGTTAATTCTTCACCCTCGAGATACTTCATCATAAGTTCTTCATCTTGTTCAGCAACAGCTTCAACAAGCTCATTATGATACTTTTGTGCTTCATCCATCATATCAGCTGGAATTTCTTCTTCTCGAATATCTTTTCCAAGATCATCATAATACACATATGCTTTCATTCCAACTAAATCAATGATGCCTTTGAAGTCATCTTCTTTACCTATTGGCAGCTGAATAGGTACTGCATTACATTTTAATCTATCCTTCATCATGGCTACAACATTATAAAAGTCTGCTCCCATGATATCCATCTTATTTACAAAAGCCATACGAGGAACCCCATATTTGTCTGCTTGACGCCATACTGTTTCTGATTGAGGTTCAACGCCTCCTTTTGCACAAAATACAGTTACTGAACCATCAAGAACTCTAAGAGATCTCTCAACTTCAACTGTAAAATCAACGTGCCCAGGTGTATCAATGATATTAATACGATGGCCTAACCATTGAGCAGTAGTTGCAGCAGAAGTAATTGTAATACCTCTTTCCTGCTCCTGCTCCATCCAGTCCATGGTGGCAGCACCTTCATGAACTTCACCTATTTTATGAGTTCTACCGGTATAAAAAAGTATTCTCTCTGTAGTAGTCGTCTTACCAGCGTCTATATGAGCCATTATACCTATATTTCTTGTTTTTTCTAGTGGAAATTCTCTTGGCACAGAACTCCTCCTTTCCTAAGTAGTTCAGAGCTTGGAGCTCGGAGTTTATCCCGAACACCTAGTCGCCTTACTCTAATCAAACTTTGATTTATTTACTTGTTCTATTATTCTCTTTTATGCTGATTTTAATTAATTACTCAATTAGAATCTAAATCCAATCATTCTGATGCAACTGGCAATTAACTGAAAGACTTTTCTCTGAGCTAATAGCTCCGAGCTCCCAGCTATTCTACCATCTATAATGTGCGAAAGCTTTATTTGCTTCTGCCATTTTATGCGTATCTTCTTTCTTCTTAACTGCTCCACCCGTATTATTAATAGCATCTATTATTTCGGCCGCAAGTCTTTCTCTCATGGTTCTTTCCCCACGATTGCGCGCATAGCCAACAAGCCATCTTAAACCTAGTGTTTGTCTTCTTTCAGGTCTTACTTCTACAGGTACCTGATAAGTTGCACCACCAACTCTGCGGGCTTTTACTTCAAGAACCGGCATGATATTATTTAATGCTTCTTCGAAAGCTTCTAATGCATCTTTTCCGGTCTTTTCCTTCACAATGTCAAACGCATCATATACTATTTTTTGTGCTACGCCCTTTTTTCCATCCAGCATAACATTATTAATAAGTTTTGTTACAACCCTATTGTTATACAATGGATCAGGTAACACTTCTCTTTTCGCAATATATCCTTTTCTTGGCACTTTACTTCCCTCCTTTTCATGATAAATCATTATCACAGGTACTCAGTAACGCTTCGCTCTAATGCACAATGCAGAATAATTATTAAAATTATCATATTCTGCTCTATTGATGATGGCATTTCACGCTGAACAAGCTATTACTGTCAGTGCTGACAACTGCAATTTATAATATATATAAACTCCGTACGCCGCACTTTTTAACGTCTCGTGCTTTCCCACGAAAGAAATTAATCTTATTTACCTGCTTTTGGTCTTTTTGCTCCATATTTTGACCTTCCCTGCATTCTCTTTGCAACTCCAGCAGTATCTAAAGTTCCTCTGATAATGTGGTATCTTACACCAGGAAGGTCCTTTACTCTACCACCTCTGATAAGAACAACACTATGTTCCTGAAGATTGTGCCCTATTCCAGGAATATAAGCACTTACTTCTGTACCATTTGTCAGTCTAACCCTTGCAACTTTTCTTAATGCTGAGTTAGGCTTTTTAGGAGTCATTGTTCTAACTGAAGTACATACTCCTCTTTTTTGTGGTGAGCTTTGTTTAGTAACTTTCTTCTTCAATGAGTTAAATCCTCTTTGAAGTGCAGGAGCTGTAGATTTCTTTTCAATTACTTCTCTACCCTTCCTAACAAGCTGGTTAAATGTTGGCATTCGTACACCTCCCTCCGTTAATTAATACAAAATGGAGAATTGAGAATGGAAAATTTAAAATCCATTTGGTCAATTCCCAACTATTATGATAAATCAATCATCAATTACATATTGATAACTGAAAATTAACAATAGAAATATTATTTTTTATAACGCATAGGAAAGTATTTTTTTCTTTAGCTTTGCACTTTCCGTTAAATGCGTTTCAAAAAAGGCTTCATTATAGTGCTTCTTTTAGAAGCCTTTTTTATTAAAAGATACACAAAATACTTTACTTTTTTAAATTCTGCATTCTCAATTCTCAATTAACACAGCGACAGCGGCACCTACATCAATTCCGCACGCTTTACCTAATTCCTTCATAGAATTAACATATTCAACTTCAAACGGTTTATTTAAACAAAGTTCTTTTATAGGGCAAATGACTCTCTCTTCGGCATCTTTCGCTATAAATACTTTTTTTGCACTGCCATTTTGAATAGCTTTTTTAGCTTGTTTGATTCCGACAACTTTATTTGCTGTCTTGAGTTCATCTAACATCAATCATTATCCCTCCAGATAGCTAATTATTCATATTTTTACACACCTACTAATTTTATCATTGCAGTATAGTCATGTCAATAAATTTTTCACAACAATGAAGAATGAAATATGTTCCATTCTTCATTGTTGTGCTATATTTTTAACTATTCATTTTCAACAGGATGTAAAGTATTTTCTTCAACAACGTCAACATTAATTTCACGATAACGTGCCATGCCCGTTCCAGCCGGAACAAGCTTACCAATGATAACATTTTCCTTTAACCCTACTAATGGGTCTACTTTTCCTTTTATTGCAGCTTCAGTAAGCACTCTGGTGGTCTCTTGGAAAGAAGCTGCTGACAAGAAGGACTCTGTCGCAAGAGATGCCTTGGTAATACCAAGAAGAACTCTTTTACCTACGGCAGGTTGTAACCCTTCCTGTATAGCCTTTTGATTTACTTCTTCATACTCAAACATATCTACTAAGCCACCTGTCAGTAAGTCAGTATCTCCAGGGTCTTCTACTTTTACTTTTCGAAGCATCTGTCTTACAATTACCTCAATATGTTTATCATTAATATCAACACCCTGCAAACGGTAAACTCTCTGTACTTCTTGTATCAAGTACTGCTGTACATAAGATAAGTTTTAGATTCTCCGGTTTCATCATTGCTAATAATAATTTCTCTCTTCTTCTTTGTTTCATTCAATTTAGCTATGCCGGAGATTTCTGCAATAATTGCCAAACCTTTTGGTTTTCTTGCCTCAAATAACTCCTCTACCCTTGGAAGACCCTGTGTGATGTCGTCTCCTGCTATACCACCCGTATGGAAAGTTCTCATTGTGAGCTGCGTTCCTGGTTCCCCGATAGATTGAGCTGCAATAATTCCTACTGCTTCTCCGACATTTACCTCTTCCTCGTTTGCAAGACTGGAACCATAACATTTTGCACATACCCCGAACTTAGAATGGCAGGTCAGCACTGAGCGGATCTTAACCTTCTTGACACCCGCTTTTACAATTCTTGCCGCATCAAAGTCATTCATCATATGTCCGGCCGGAACAATTACTTCCTTGGTTTCAGGATGTATAACATCTTCCATGGTATAACGTCCCAGTAATCTATCTTCTAATCCTTCAATAATTTCGTTGCCGTCTTTAATATCTGTAACCACTATTCCTTCTGTGGTTCCACAATCAATTTCTCTTACAATTACATCCTGACTGACGTCAACCAATCGTCTGGTAAGATATCCGGAGTCAGCTGTTCTTAATGCCGTATCAGCAAGACCTTTTCTTGCGCCGTGAGTAGAGATAAAGTATTCCAATACATTTAACCCTTCACGGAAATTAGCTCTTATCGGTATTTCGATGGTTCGTCCGGATGTATTTGCCATTAACCCTCTCATACCGGCTAACTGACGTATCTGGTTAATACTTCCTCTCGCACCGGAATGAGCCATCATATATATCGGATTAAACTTATCCAGATGGTCCATCAATGCATTGGTAACTTTATCAACCGTCTCATTCCAAGTAGATATAACGAGGTTGTATCTTTCTTCATCGGATATGAGTCCTCTCTTATATTGCTTGGTAATTTTGTCTATTCTTTCATCTGCTTCTTCCAATAATTGCT
The DNA here is from genome assembly GCA_030156665.1 of Clostridiales bacterium. GTDB lineage: Bacteria > Bacillota > Clostridia > SK-Y3 > SK-Y3 > JASGMB01. The sequence goes on along the minus strand of JASGMB010000004.1, from coordinate 19,128 downwards.
TTTTCGCACCAGGAATCTCCATATCGGATACACTAATTGTAATTGCACCCTTTGTGGAGAATTTAAAGCCCAATGCTTTTATTTTGTCTAACACAATAGCAGTCTTGGTAGTACCGTGTGCTCTGATACATCTATCCACAATTTTCCCTAATTGCTTTTTATCCACCAAAAAACCAACTTCTAAGTCAAACATTGTTTCGGGATTAGTCCTGTCTACAAACCCCAAATCTTGTGGAATCGCTTCATTAAATATAATTCTACCCACTGTTGTATCAATAAGCTTTGTTTTAACTTCACCGTCTATCACTCTCGATGCTTTAACTTTGACAGGTGCATGTAATGAAACTTCACCGCTATTATATGCTAAAACTGCTTCATTAAAATGGGCAAAGATTTTTCCTTCTCCTTTTTCACCCTTCTTTTCAAGGGTTAAATAATAGCTACCTAACACCATATCTTGAGTTGGCACTGTCACCGGACGGCCATCTTGAGGCTTTAAGAGGTTATTTGCAGAAAGCATCAAAAATCTTGCTTCCGCTTGTGCCTCCGACGATAATGGTACGTGAACCGCCATCTGGTCACCATCAAAGTCAGCATTATATGCCGTACAAACCAAAGGATGCAGCTTTAAAGCTCTACCTTCCACCAATGTCGGTTCAAATGCTTGTATCCCCAATCTATGCAGTGTAGGTGCACGGTTTAACAATACAGGATGCTCTTTAATTACTTCTTCTAATACATCCCATACTTCATTCTTTACTCTTTCCACCATCCGTTTTGCACTTTTTATGTTATGTGCAAGACCATCATTTACTAATTTCTTCATCACAAATGGCTTAAACAACTCTAATGCCATTTCTTTAGGAAGTCCGCACTGGAATATTTTAAGCTCGGGACCAACAACAATAACCGATCTTCCCGAATAGTCAACACGTTTACCAAGCAAGTTCTGTCTGAAACGACCCTGCTTACCTTTTAACATATCGGATAGAGACTTTAACGGTCTATTGCCTGGACCGGTAACCGGTCGACCTCTTCGCCCGTTGTCAATAAGTGCATCTACAGCTTCTTGAAGCATTCTTTTTTCATTTCTTACAATAATGTCCGGCGCTCCTAAATCCAATAGCCTTTTCAAACGATTGTTTCTATTGATCACCCTTCTGTACAAATCATTTAAGTCAGAAGTAGCAAATCTTCCTCCATCTAATTGCACCATAGGTCTGAGTTCCGGAGGAATTACCGGTACTACGTCCAGAATCATCCATTCCGGTCTATTACCGGATTGTTTGAAAGCTTCTACAGCCTCTAAGCGTTTAATGGTTCTAACTTTTTTCTGACCGCTGGCGTCCTTGAGCTCTCGTCTTAACTCTTTCGATAAAACTTCAAGGTCTATCTCCTGTAAAAGCTCTTTTATTGCTTCTGCTCCCATTCCAGCTCTGAATTTGTTACCAAACTTTTCTACAGAATCCCTGTATTCTTTTTCAGATAATAGTTGTTTTTTAATAAGTGGTGTTTTACCTGCATCAATTACTACATATGATGCAAAGTATAGTATTTTTTCCAGCGCCCTGGGTGACATATCTAGAATCAGACCCATTCTACTCGGTATACCTTTGAAATACCAAATATGTGAGACCGGGGCAGCAAGCTCTATATGCCCCATGCGCTCACGGCGAACCTTAGAACGTGTTACTTCAACACCACAACGGTCACAAACAATGCCTTTATATCTAATTCTCTTATATTTACCGCAGTGACATTCCCAGTCCTTTTGAGGACCAAATATTCTTTCACAGAACAACCCATCTCTCTCAGGTTTTAAAGTTCTATAGTTAATTGTTTCGGGTTTCTTTACTTCCCCTCTGGACCATTCTCTAATCTTTTCCGGGGATGCCAATCCAATCTTAATTGCCTCAAAGTTATTTAATTCAAACACGCGGCGTCATCTCCCTTCCTTAAAATTCATCATCAAAATCATCAGACAGATCATCGTCAAAAGAAGACGCATACCCTTCATCAAAAGAAACATCCTCGTCATCTAAATTAACGTTAGGAAGGGCTTCATCCAGATCATTTTCATCATCCTTAATCGGGAAATCTTCCTCTTCTCCCCCTAGGGAAGAATTATCACTAATATCAAAATCATCTATAAGCACATCATCGTCGTTGTATGAATCATTTTCATCATAATCACTAATAGGTTCTTCGTCCTCCCTACCTTCAATATTAACATTTAGGTCTTCGAAATCATCCTCTACCGATTCTTTGATATCTATTTCTTCTTTTTCTTCAGTCAGCACCTTTACATCCAATGCCAAACTTTGAAGTTCCTTAATTAATACTTTAAATGATTCCGGTACACCCGGCTGAGGAACATTTTCACCTTTTACAATAGCTTCATAAGTTTTGACACGTCCCACGACGTCATCCGATTTAACAGTGAGTATTTCCTGCAATGTATATGCAGCCCCATATGCTTCAAGGGCCCAAACTTCCATCTCACCAAATCTCTGTCCTCCGAATTGTGCCTTACCTCCCAGTGGTTGTTGTGTAACCAGTGAATAAGGACCTGTTGAACGGGCATGTATCTTATCATCAACAAGGTGAGCAAGTTTAAGGATATACATATATCCCACCGTTACTCTATTATCAAATGGTTCTCCGGTTCTTCCATCGTATAATACCGTTTTTCCATCCGGGTCATAACCTGCTTTTTCCAGCGTCGCCATAATATCTTCTTCTGTGGCACCATCAAATACCGGAGTAGCAATTTTCCATCCCAAAGCCTTTGCCGCATAACCTAAATGCACTTCCAGTACCTGCCCGATATTCATACGTGAAGGCACACCTAGAGGATTAAGAACAATTTCTAAAGGTGTACCGTCTGGAAGAAACGGCATATCTTCCTCCGGTAAAATTCTGGATATAACACCTTTGTTTCCGTGACGCCCCGCCATTTTATCTCCAACGGAGATTTTTCTCTTTTGGGCAATATAAACTCTTACTAATTGATTTACACCTGGAGGCAATTCGTCACCATTTTCTCTAGTAAATACTTTAACATCAACAATGATACCTGCTTCACCATGCGGTACTCTTAAAGAGGTATCTCGAACTTCCCTTGCTTTTTCCCCAAATATAGCTCTAAGAAGCCTTTCCTCTGCAGTGAGTTCTGTTTCCCCTTTCGGCGTTACTTTACCTACCAGGATATCTCCTGACCTTACTTCAGCACCTATACGGATAATTCCTCTCTCGTCAAGGTCTTTTAAAGCGTCTTCTCCTACATTAGGAATGTCTCGAGTAATTTCTTCCGGTCCCAGCTTGGTGTCACGTGCTTCTGATTCATACTCTTCTATATGAATAGAAGTGAAGACATCTTCTTTTACAAGTTTTTCGCTGATCAGAATAGCATCCTCATAGTTATAACCTTCCCATGTCATAAATCCTATTAATATATTTCTGCCTAGCGCAATTTCACCATTGTCGGTAGAAGGTCCATCCGCTATCACCATGCCTTTATGAATCTTTTCTCCCTTAGATACAATGGGCTTTTGATTAATACATGTTCCTTGGTTGGAGCGGCGGAATTTAAGAAGTTTATAAACATCTCTTTTTCCACTTTCCGTTTTGATTACAATCTCATCAGCGGAAACTTTTTCCACAACGCCATTTTCTTGTGCTAATAAAACAACACCAGAATCCTTGGCAGCTTTATATTCCATACCGGTACCTACAATAGGTGAATCCGTTTTTAAAAGAGGAACGGCCTGACGCTGCATGTTAGAACCCATCAAAGCACGGTTCGCATCATCATTTTCCAAGAATGGTATCATAGCCGTCGCTACTGATACAATTTGTTTAGGCGAAACGTCCATGAAGTCAACTTTTTCTCTTTCCACTTCAAGAATTTCTTCTTTAAACCTTGCAGTTACCTTTTTATCAATAAATCTTCCTTCTTCATCTAACGGTTCATTTGCTTGGGCAACGATATACTCATCCTCTATATCTGCGGTCATATAAATGATTTCGTCCGTTACCACACCTGTTTCTTTATCCACACGTCTGTAAGGCGCTTCAATAAACCCATACTCATTAATTCTCGCATATGTACTTAGTGAGTTGATAAGACCTATATTAGGTCCTTCAGGTGTTTCTATCGGACACATACGGCCATAGTGTGAGTGATGGACGTCACGTACTTCGAATCCAGCCCTTTCCCTACTTAAACCACCCGGACCAAGTGCACTTAATCTTCTCTTATGTGTTAACTCTGCCAGCGGATTGGTCTGGTCCATAAACTGAGATAACTGACTGCTTCCAAAGAACTCTTTGATTGCAGCAGCAACCGGTCGTATATTAATAAGCGCTTGAGGCGTAACAATATCTAAATCCTGAATTGTCATTCTTTCTCTAACGACTCTTTCCATTCTCGCCAAACCAATTCTAAATTGGTTTTGCAAAAGTTCTCCTACCGAACGCAATCTTCTATTCCCCAGATGGTCAATATCATCAATATGTCCTATTCCGTAAGAAAGATTATTATTGTAGTTAATAGAGCTTATTATATCTTCAACCGTAATGTGTTTAGGAATGAGTTCATCAATTTTTTCCTTAAGCGCAGCTTTAAGCTCATCCTCTGACATATTTTCCTGCAATATTTTTTGTAACACATCATATTTTACTTTTTCGGTAATACCGGCTTCGCTTGGGTCAAAGTTAACAAATGCTGCTAAATCAACCATGCCATTGCCAAGCACTTTTACTCTTTTGCCTTCAACATCCAGATATACAGCGTTAATACCTGCATTTTGTATCTTTTCCGCAGTAGCCTTATCAATTCGACTTCCTGCTTCAACAATAATTTCACCGGTTTCCGGATCAACAATGTTGTCTGCCGCTTTTTGATTGCTGATTCTAGCGGAAATATCCAATTTTTTATTAAATTTAAATCTTCCTACTTTTGCAAGGTCATATCTCCTCGCATCAAAAAACAGGCTAAAAAGTAACGATTTCGCACTTTCAACTGTAGGAGGTTCTCCTGGTCTCAGTCTCTTATAAATTTCTAATAATCCATCTTCTTGAGATTTGGTGTTATCTTTTTCAATGGTTGCTAAAATTCTTTCATCTTCACCTAGCAGATCTATAATTTGAGCATCAGTTCCAAATCCTAAAGCTCGAATTAGCACAGTAACAGGTAATTTTCTTGTTCTATCCACTCTTACTGAAAAAACATCATTTGTGTCAGTCTCATATTCAAGCCATGCACCCCTATTAGGAATAACAGTAGAGGAAAATAATTTTTTCCCTGTTTTGTCATACTGCATTGCATAATAGATTCCAGGCGACCTTACTAATTGGCTGACAATAACCCGTTCAGCTCCATTAATAATAAATGTCCCCTGGTCTGTCATAAGCGGAAAGTCCCCCATAAATATTTCCTGCTCTTTCACTTCTCCAGTTTCCTTATTGATTAATCTCACCTTCACTTTAAGCGGTGCAGCATATGTAGCATCTCTTTCTTTACACTCTTCAACAGAATATTTAGGATTTTCATCCAGAGAATAATCCACAAATTCAAGAATTAAATTTCCGGTATAATCAGTGATGGGTGATACATCTCTGAATACCTCTCTTAAACCTTCTTCTAGAAACCACCTATACGAATTCTTCTGGACTTCTATAAGATTTGGCATGTCCAGAACTTCATCGATTTTTGAGTAGCTCATTCTGATATTCTTGCCAAGTTGTACGGGATGTACCTGTACCATAAGTTTGATCACCTCATTTTATTTTATAGGGGGGAATTATATATGATATAGAATATTTTTTATAAAACTACATAAATTATAAATAAGTATGATGAATAAACACACTAAATTATTATTAACAAATATTGCCTCACTTATTCATTTGTGTTATAATTTATATAGTATATTGGTTTAATTAAGTGTATTTTGAAAAATAAATATTTGTATACAATGCAATTAACAATTTTAACATATTTGATTGTAAGAGTCAATATTATTTTTTGAAATCTTGAAATCTTTAACTTTGTAAAACATAAATAAAAGCACCTCATTTGAGGTGCTTTTATTTATTCAGCTATATGATTACTTAAGTTCAACCGTTGCTCCAACTTCAGCAAGTTTAGCTTTCATTGCTTCAGCGTCTTCTTTAGATACACCTTCTTTAAGAGTCTTTGGAGCGCCATCTACCAATTCTTTTGCTTCTTTTAAGCCTAAGCCTGTTAATTCTCTTACTACTTTAATAACTTTAATCTTTTCTGCACCAGCACTTGCAAGCACTACATCAAATTCAGTTTTTTCTTCTGCCGCTGGAGCTGCCCCACCTGCTGCTGGAGCTGCTGCTACTGCTACAGGAGCTGCTGCAGAAACTCCAAATTCTTCTTCAAGAGCTTTTACCAATTCAGATAACTCTAATACAGTTAAAGATTTAACTTCTTCAATTAATTTTGTAACTTTTTCACTTGCCATTTTAACTTACCTCCAATTAATTTAATTATTTTTTCTTCTTTTTAAATACTCTCTATTCAATTGACTTTCATTAAAAATATTATGTTCACAGTTTACCGTTAACAGTATTCAAGTCATAATATTTCTTATCTGTGAACTAACAATTATAAACTGTTAACAATCTTACGCCTGTCCTTCAACCGCTTTCTTTTCTGCTATTGCATTTAACGCTACTGCAAGGCCTCTAAGATTCGCATTAAGAACATTGACAAATCCAGAAATCGGAGCATTGAATCCACCCAATACCTTCGCAATAAGTACTTCTTTTGGTGGTAATTCTGCTAATGCTTTGATTTCGTTAATATCAATAATCTTACCATCAACAAAACCAACCTTGATCTCTAGCTTTTCATTGTCTTTTGCAAACTCACTTAAAATTTTTGCAGGGGCAACTGGATCTTCATAGCTCAATGCCAATGAAGTTGGCCCATGTAAGAACTCGTCCAAACCTTCATATCCAGTTTCCTTTGCAGCAAATCTGGTTAGCGTATTTTTTACAACTTTATACTCAATACCTGCTTCCCTTAACTTGTTTCTAAGTTGAGTATCTTGTTCAACTGTTAAGCCTCTATAGTCAACTAAAATACCGGAAGTGGCTGATTTTAGTTTTTCAACTAAGGCTTGAACAGCTTCTTGTTTCTGTTGAAGCACCTTTTCACTTGGCATCCAAACACCTCCCGTCATTTAAATTGAGAATTGAAAAAGGTTCTCTATCCGTAGACATAGAGAACCTTAGTATCACATATCAAATTCTATTTAGATTTTATTTTAACCTAAATCCGAATCTCAATCTTTAACTACTCTCCTCGGTAGGATGACCATTGTCTATTAAGTATTCACACCTACTGTCTACGGATATTTTATTCAATTTTCAAATCTAGAACAGAATAACACGTTTATAATATTTTGTCAAGTCTTTTGGTTTTATTAACAAAATTGAGAGATAAAAAAGTATTATTTATTCTGTATTATTTTCTCTTATTCACTTACTCTTGCCGGATTGATTTTTAGGCCAGGTCCCATTGTTGAGGACACAGCTACACTTCTTAAATACTGACCTTTTGCAGCTGCAGGTTTTGCTTTTACGATAGCTCCCATAAGCGTATGGAAATTATCCAAAAGTTTTTCTGTTCCAAAGGAAACCTTTCCAATAGGACAGTGAATAATATTCGTTTTATCCAATCTATATTCAATCTTACCGGCTTTGATATCTTTTACTGCTTTTGCTACATCCATTGTAACGGTACCAGCTTTTGGATTAGGCATTAAACCTTTTGGACCTAATACTCTACCCAATCTACCTACTGTACCCATCATATCAGGAGTAGCAACAATTACATCATAATCAAACCAGTTTTCATTCTGAATCTTTGAAACAAGCTCTTCAGCACCTACAAAATCTGCTCCAGCTTCTTCAGCTTCTTTCGCTTTGTCACCTTTAGCAAAAACAAGTACTTTTACGGTTTTACCAGTACCATGAGGTAAAACAACAGCACCTCTTACCTGCTGATCGGCATGTCTTGAATCAACGCCTAATTTTATATGAGCTTCTACAGTTTCGTCAAATTTCGCTTTAGAAGCATTTATTACTACATCAAAAGCCTCTTTCGGGTCATACAGCTTTGATTTATCTACAAGCTTTGCCGCTTCTAAATATTTTTTTCCTCTCTTCACTATAAAATCCTCCTTCTGTGGTTATTACGGAATCTTATTCCTCCCACCGGTTTCAAACAGTTCATATCTTGCAGCTTACAGTTAACATCTAAAATATGATAAATAAATATTTATCATTCGTAAGTACCAATAGCGTTAACCTTATTGCTGCTAGTCTTCCACTACTATGCCCATGCTTCTTGCTGTTCCTGCAATCATGCTCATTGCAGCTTCAATACTTGCTGCATTCAAGTCAGGCATCTTCATTTCAGCAATCTTTCTAAGCTCTTCTTTTGAAATTTTAGCAACTTTAGTTCTGTTTGGCACTCCAGAGCCGCTTTCGATTTTACAAGCTCTCTTTAGCAATACTGCTGCTGGAGGAGTCTTGGTAACAAAGGTAAAAGACCTATCCTGATACACAGTAATGACAACTGGAATAATAAGTCCTGCATCTTTGGCAGTCTTTTCATTGAATTCTTTACAGAATGCCATGATATTTACCCCATGCTGACCAAGCGCTGGACCAACTGGTGGTGCCGGTGTTGCTTTTCCTGCAGGTATTTGTAATTTAATAAAGCCTGTAACTTTTTTAGCCATTGTTTGCACCTCCTTATAACACAATGTGGTATGGCGGGTTATTAGCCCTCCCACTACTGGCAGTTTAGCTGCCCAAAGGAGAAGTCAAAAGTGGAAATACAAAATCGATTTCCCCATATCACTTTCTCCCACATGTATAATAATGTACAATGTACAGCGTACAGTGTACAATTACTATCTGAAATACAATAAACTTTCAGATGTTTAAAACACCACAACTGAAAATGCATTTAAAAATTCTCAATTCTACATTTCCAATTCTCAATTACATAAGCGGTTCTACCTGGTTAAATTCAAGTTCAACGGGAGTTTCACGCCCAAACATGGATACCGAGACTCTTACTTTCTTCTTTTCAAGATTTATTTCCTCTACTACCCCAATAAAATTCTCAAGAGGTCCTGAAATAACTTTTACATTATCACCAACTTCAAAGTTAAGCTTAGGAAGACCAACTTCAACTCCCATGGCTTTTACTTCCTCTTCTGAAAGGGGTACAGGTTTAGAACCAGGTCCAACAAATCCTGTTACGCCACGTGTATTTCGTACTACATACCAGCTTTCATCTGTCATTACCATTTGTATCAAAACATATCCCGGAAAAATCTTGCGCATTACAGCTCGTTTTTTGTTATCTTTTGTTTCAATCACTTCTTCTACTGGTACTTGAACTTTTAGAATTTGGTCTTGTAAGCCACGATTTTCTATCATTTTTTCTATATTCGCTTTCACCTTATTTTCATACCCGGAATATGTATGAACTACATACCATTTAGCATTTTCCGTCATAAGCTTAAGGAAGTACTAAAAAAGTACTTCTATGCCTCCTTTTTTACCTAATGAGATAATTTAAAACCTCACGAAATACAAGATCGAGATTCCAAATAATAATACCAACAACAATAATTGCAAGTATAACAACCATAGTATTATTTCTAACCTGTTTCCATGTTGGCCATACAACTTTTTTCATTTCTGACTTAACTTCCCTAAAGTATTTTAATACTCTAGAAAAGGAAATTTTTTTATTGGACTGTTTTGCAGCCTCAGCCATCGTTTATTCACTTCCTCTTCATTCTGTTATACTGCTAGAATACTCTTATCCCATAATAAACCTTTATTTGGTTTCCTTATGAACAGTATGTTTTTTACAGAATCTGCAATATTTGTTCATTTCTAATCTGTCTGGGTCATTTTTTTTGTTTTTCATAGTGTTATAATTTCTTTGTTTACATTCAGTACAAGCTAATGTAATTCTCACTCTCATGTTGGCACCTCCTATAAAATTGTTCACAGTTCACGGTTTTAAATCCACCAATATAGTCAAAGTCAACATGCTATGGACCGTCAACTTCAAAGTCTTTTAAGAATATAATATTTTAAAAACATTATCAACTAAGCTATTGATAACACATTTATTTGATATTTAATTTGCGCATAAAAAAAAGACCTATGAAAAGCAATAACCAATATATCATATTTCCCGCAATAAGTCAAGACTTTTAAAATATAAAATCTTTTAATCAAATATTTACATATAGATTCTACTGCCATATAGAAAGTTGTATTTAGTAACCAATCCATAACATTTTAAATATCATAAATATATAGAAATAATAAATTTTCGATTCCCAAATCTCTTTGCTTTCGATAACCAATATCTAAATTTAAAATAAATTAATTGTAGTTATCGATGAAATTAACCAACTTTAAATTATAATATTTAGTTTTAAAGTTGGTTAATTATAAAAACATGTTATATTTTTTTATCGCTACGCATAAGTTGTTAAAACCCACCTGATAAATTGATAACCATAAAACATTAAATTAAGTAATAATTCATTCATGCGCTGTTAAAACTATTAGTAGTTTTTTAGTAAAATAATTTACCAATAAATGCAACTAAATATACTTTCTTTCCTTCTTAAATCACTTCGAGGCTGGCCCCGAAGCATAAAATCGGAAATTTTAGTATAAAAATAGGAGGTGTACTATGTACATATTTGAAAAGATTACCGTAGTTCCTGAATTACCTGAGAGAATCAAGGAACTAAATAACTTGGCCTATAATCTTTGGTGGTCATGGCATTCTCATCTAGCTACTTACAATAATATTATACAACAATTTCATAACTATATGAATGCTACCAATACTTGGTTTGATAAAAACTTCCCCGATAAAAAAGATAAAACCATTGCTTATTTTTCTGCAGAATATGGTATAAGCAGGGATATTTTACACAACAGCTTAACTCAGAAGGATGGCAAGAGGCTAAGTTTATTAAACATAATATATCTGAGCTTCCTATTCAGCCAACAAAAGACCAAAATGGTAATGATATCATTATCTCTATCGAATTTCCCGGCAGAACGGTATATATAAAAATCTGGGAAGTGCATGTGGGGCGCGTAAATATATACATGTTAGATACTGACATTGCAGAAAATAGTCCCCATGACCGTAATATTACTTCTACACTTTATGGAGGAGACCAAGAAACAAGAATTTCCCAAGAAATCATCCTGGGAATTGGTGGTATCCGGGCATTAGATACCTTAGGTATAAAGGCTTCCGTTTATCATTTGAATGAAGGGCATTCTGCTTTTTGCACATTGGAAATAATACGTAAATTAATTCAAAATGATGGATTATCCTTTAGTGATGCGCGTGAAGTGGTTGCTGCATCAACAGTTTTTACTACTCATACCCCCGTTCCCGCAGGAAGTGATCGCTTTCCGCTTTATTTAATGGATAAATATTTTAGTTACCTTTGGCCTTCTTTAGGTATTGACCGCAACACGTTTATGGAAATGGGATTAGATGCCCCATCCGATTCTCCTGATGTATTCAATATGACCATTTTTGCTTTAAAAACTGCCGGACAGCGAAACGGGGTAAGCAAGTTGCACGGAATGGTATCGAGAAATATATTTAACAGTATTTGGAGAGGCATTCCGGAAGAAGAAGTACCTATTGGTTCTGTGACCAACGGAATCCATTCCACTACATGGCTTAATCCTGCATTTAAAAATTTATTTGATAAATACTTGGGAGAAAACTGGGTAAACAACATCCCCGACACAAAAATGTGGAATAATATCAACAATATTCCCGATGAAGAGTTATGGAATGCTCATATGGAAAATAAGCAAAAAATGATTGAATTTGTAAGACATCGATTAAAAAAGCAAATGATAAGAAACGGAGAAGCCCCGGAAGCAATTGAAAATATTGATAAAATATTAGATGTAAATGCACTTACAATTGGTTTCGCGCGAAGATTTGCCACATATAAAAGAGCCAATTTAATCTTTCGTAACCTGGCAAGACTCCAAAGAATGTTAAATAAACCGGCTACACCTGTACAAATTATTTTCGCGGGAAAAGCCCACCCTGCTGACCACCCAGGTCATGAACTAATTAAACAAATATATGATTTATCCCACCAAGAAGGCTTAAAAGGTAAAATATTTATCATAGAAAATTATGATATGAAGCTTGCGCATCATTTGATTGCTGGCGTGGATGTATGGCTTAATAATCCTAGAAGACCTTTAGAAGCCAGCGGTACCAGCGGACAGAAAGCCGCTTTAAATGGCGTAATCAACTTTAGCGTATTGGATGGTTGGTGGGTTGAAGGCTATAACGGTGAAAACGGTTGGGCCATTAGCGATGAAAATTACTATATAAATACCGAACAACAAGATAATGTCGATGCGCAATCGCTATACGCTACTTTAGAAGAAGAAATTATCCCTCTATATTATCAAAGAAATCCGAAAGATTTGCCTGTTAATTGGATAAAAAAGATGAAAGAGTCTATTAAAACTTGCGCTCCTGCTTTTAGCACCGCAAGAATGGTGCAAGAATACACAAAGGATTACTATTTGACTGCAATGAGACGAAATGAAGAAATTATGCAAAACCATTATAAGCTTGCCCATGAACTTTCTCAATGGAAAACACAGATTCTCAATGAATGGCACCAGATAAAAATTATTCCTGATAGAAAGTTAAATCACTTTTCGGATCAGAAAATTATTGCAGGCCATCCATTAGAATTGAATACAACTGTGTATCTTGGAAATATTAATCCCACCAGTGTCCGTGTAGAAGTATATTACGGCAAAATCGGTCAGGACGGTTTGATTGAAGAACCCCAAATTGCGCTTATGGAGTTGCAGGGTGAAAATGGTAACAGTTCTTATCGATACAAAGGAACGATACATCTTGAATCCGGCGGAGAATACGGATATACCTTCAGGGTACTTCCTTATCATTCAGAACTGCTTAACGAATATGACCTAGGATTGGTAAAGTGGGTAGATGAAGGTAATTATAATGTACAGTAAATAGCTGACAATAGTAATAACAAGAACAAAAGAAAGGACCATGCTGGCTTTGAGTTTAGCAACCAGAATAATATTTTTGCTCGGCACAATATCTAAAATTAAAAATTATACTGATGAAACCAGGAAGCGGTATTTGTCTTTTTGAATATAAGACAAATACCGTTTATAATTAACCAACTTTAAAACTAAATTATGATTTTAAGTTGGTTAATTATAAGCTATTTTTAATATTTTTGTATAAATTTTGACAAACTAACATTGACAATTATATCACAATATTATAATATTATAATATATCATTTTACTAATTATGAAAGGAGTTTTAAGCTATGAAAGTATTGATTGTTGGAGGCGTCGCTGGCGGTGCCAGTGCAGCAGCACGACTAAGACGTCTAGATGAAAAATGTGAGATTATTCTTTTTGAAAGAGGTGAACATATCTCTTTTGCTAATTGCGGTCTACCTTATTATATAGGTGAAGTGATTAAGGAAAAAGAAAAACTTTTAGTACAAACACCGGAAGCAATGAAGCAAAGATTTAATATAGATGTACGCGTACTAAATGAAGTTACTGACATTGATATCCCCAATCAAACCAAATATTGAAGGCATTAACGGTTCCAATGTATTTACCCTGCGAAATATTCCCGACACCTATGCCATTAAAGACTTTGTAGACAATAATAAACCCAAAAGAGCGGTTGTGGTGGGAGCAGGTTTTATCGGTCTTGAAATCGCTGAAAATCTCCGTGAAAGGGGAATGGTTGTAACAGTAGTAGAACTGGCAAATCAAGTAATCGGTCCAATTGACTACGAAATGGCTGCGTTGGTACACAGTCACTTAAAAGAAAAAGGCATTGAATTCTACCTTGAAGATGGCGTAAATTCCATCCATCATCACAAAAAATACTCGGCGGTAGAACTCAACAGCGGGAAAGAAATCAAAACGGATATGATTGTATTAGGTATCGGTGTCCGCCCCGAGGTTGATTTGGCTAAAAAGGCCGGATTGGCGCTAGGTGAACGCGGAGGTATTAAGGTTGATAAAACACTAAAAACTTCCGACCCTAATATTTACGCAGTTGGAGATGCAATTGAAGTGATAGATTATATCAATGGCAATCCTACATTGATTCCTCTTGCGGGACCGGCTAATAAACAAGGCCGAATGGCCGCAAATAATATCTGCGGCATCAGAGAAGAATATGAGGGCACACAGGGCACCTCAGTGTTAAAAGTATTTGATATGACGGTTGCATCTACCGGTAACAACGAAAAGATTCTGAAGAGATTTAATATTCCGTACCTAAAATCTTTTACACATTCTGCTTCCCATGCGGGATATTATCCGGGAGCTATGCCTATATCCCTAAAGCTTTTATTTGCTCCTGATACTGGCAAAATTTTAGGTGCCCAGGCAGTAGGGTACGATGGTGTTGAAAAAAGAATAGATGTCATTGCAACAGCCATTCGAGCAGGAATGACAGTTTACGATTTAGAAAAATTGGAGCTGGCGTATGCTCCCCCATATTCATCCGCAAAAGATCCGGTAAATATGGCAGGATACGTTGCTTCCAACATCTTAAAAGGTGCTGTTAAAGTCATACATTGGGATGAAATTGCCAATCTGGACAAGGGAAAGACCATGTTAATAGACGTGAGAACCCCACTGGAAGTTGAAATGGGTACCATTGAAGGATCGATAAACATTCCTGTAGATGAATTAAGGGACAGAATAAATGAAATCCCCAAAGATAAAGAAATCATCATTTTCTGTCAGGTTGGTTTAAGAGGATATCTTGCCTGCAGAATATTAGAGCAAAACGGCTATAAGAATGTTAGAAATTTAAGCGGTGGATATAAAACTTATGCACCTGCTGTTCAAAAACAGGCTAACCAGGATATCTACGACTATGAAAAAATTGATAATTCCGACTTAATACATGCTTCATCCCCGGGTCCGGAAAACTGTGATGCGGCAGTAGATATTCGATTAGATGCATGCGGGTTGCAATGCCCAGGCCCTATCATGCAGGTAAAAAATGCCCTTGATTCTATGAATGTAGGTGAAGTGCTTGAAGTAACTGCTTCAGACCCTGCTTTCGGTACAGATATAAAATCATGGTGTGAACGTACCGGTAACCATTTAATAAAAGTAACCAATGAAGGTAAAAATATTAAAGCATGTATCAAAAAAGGCAGAGGCGAAATTTCGAACAACAACGGTTCAGGCAGTTCAGGAAACGATAAAACCATGGTAGTATTCAGCGGTGACCTTGATAAAGCCATTGCGTCCTTTATCATTGCAAACGGTGCTGCTGCAATGGGTAGGAAGGTAACCATGTTCTTTACCTTCTGGGGATTGAATATATTAAGAAAACATCAGAAGGTAAATGTTAAAAAGAATTTCCTTGAGTCTATGTTTGGCATGATGATGCCAAGAGGCTCTAAGAAACTCGCCCTTTCCAAAATGAACATGGGCGGTATGGGCAGCAAAATGATACGATATATCATGAATAAAAAGAATGTGGCTTCTCTTGAGGATCTAATTGAGCAAGCAAAAGCACAAGGTATCAGAATTGTTGCATGCAGTATGTCCATGGATGTAATGGGTATTAAAAAAGAAGAACTTATTGATGGTATCGAAATTGGCGGCGTAGCGGCTTACCTAGGTGCAGCTGAAACTGCAGACACGAATCTGTTTATTTAGTAGTTCGGAGCTCGGAGTTCGGAGAATAAAGTGAAATTTACTTCACTCCCTACTCCTCGCTCCTAGCTAACAATGAAAGGTGATTTAGTTAATGGAGTTTACAAAAGACTATTATGAAAAAAGTGAGATATTAAAAGCAATTGCCCATCCTGTAAGACTTTGCATTGTAAGAGGATTAATTGATAATCAATGCAATGTAACCAAGATGCAGGAGTGTCTTAATCTTCCACAGTCTACTGTATCACAACATCTTACTAAGCTAAAGGCTGCGGGAATTATTGAAGGCAAAAGAAACGGACTGGAGATTTGCTATAAAGTGGTAAATGAAGATGTAAAGAAAATAATAGAAGCACTGTTCGCATGAACAGTGCTTCTATTATTTTTGCTGAAATGCTCAAGATATTTTATAGCACTATTGCTGTCGCTGTCCTATTGAGGTATTTATACGTCAATCAAAAATGTTGCTTGGTCTTGATAAATATCAGGTAAGGGATTCACTGGCTATCAAAAGATTCTGGATATTATTGATGCTCAGTTACATCTATATTGCCAGCTAAGCCAAAGAGCAAAAATATTCATTCAGTGAAGGATTACGGATTACTCGTAAGAATGTTAATAATCAAATGGTTTGCTGGATATACGAGCAAGCCTTGCAAGGTGTTCCATTGCAAAATGTAACCCAAAAACTGAAGGTAGCATAAGTATGTCCATTGATATTGGTATAATATGGTATTAAATTTGCTCATTTATAGTATTCCTGAATAAATAAAGAAAATAACTGCAATTAATTGAAAATGCATATCTACATCTATAAGAGAATGAATTAAGATTGATACCACTATAAAAAAAGCGTACCAATCTTTTTTCTTATTTTTAAAAAATTTAATAAATATGCTAGTGATAAATATTATCAAAAAAGCAACTCCAATAATACCAATATCAGATGATACTTGGATCAAATAATTATGCACATATTTTACGTAATCCCCTGCATATTTTTCACATAAGTCAGCCCACCCCATTGCACCTGCACCAAAAAAGGGATAATCTGCAATAAGCTTTAATGCCCCTTTATAATAAAGTATTCTCGCTTTCCATTCTGTAGCGCCAAAGCTGATGTCTGTTATTCTATCCAAAATCTCATTCTTATAAAAGAAGGCAGCGATTATTCCTACAGTCATGCCTATCGAACCTACTGCATATATCCATTTACCTAAATGTTTCGAAATCATTGAGATAGCCGCTCCAACCACCAATATCATCCAAAACCACTTTGAATGGGCAGTGGATACCATCAAAAAAGATGCCATACTGGCAAGCAACAGCAGAAATATGTACCTGCCCTTATGAAGTTTGTCCAGCACTTTATTGGATAATAATAAAAATATATTCATTAAGGTAAAAATAATCCACACACCGCGGGAATAAGTCAGAATCAATCCACAGGTTAACAGATATATGCACAGGCTGTGCCAATGCAGAATGCAAACTGTATGCTTGTCTTTTTCCATTGCCTTTAGACTTAGTATTATTCCCATCATCAAATAAATTGCCGTCACATTGGCATAGTGAAATGTGGACTGGATTCTGCCCTGATATAATGTACCATCTATATTCGCCAGTCCCGATAAAGTTATTAATCCTATCAGACTTACAACAATGCCAGATAAAATAATCCCTTGATTTACCCATTCTTTCTGATTTTGGTTATATAACATCCCTATTATAAAAGCAGGTAGAAATGCCATTACTCTCAGTGCTTCTCGCATTGCTCCATCTTTATTTACGCCATAAAAAATTGATAGGATATACAAAACAGTGAAAACAAAAAGAGAGATGACTGCTAATCCCTGAAAAATAGATGCAATAATAAAAAATAGAATGATTATCACTTTTCCAATACTTGTTTTTATTTTTTGTCTCTTTTCGTTTTTCTTAGATGTCGATAATAGCATTCTAATTTCACTTACTTTCATGCACAATATATAAATTCTAGTCTTAATCTTCAAACTCTTTTTGTACATCCGATTGTTTACTGCCATCGGATTTTTGGCCAGCACTCGATTCTTTGGTGTTATTCGAATTTTGATTGGCGTCCGAAGGTTTTTGGGTCTGTACCGGCGGTCTGGTTTCTTTAGGGAGTTTATTCATTTCTTCAGCAATCATTTTTGCGTATTTTTCTTGTTCCTTTAAATCTTTTATATGGGACTTATATCCTTCAATCTGTGCTTTCAAATCTTCAATTATCTGTTCTTTAGCTTTTAACTGACTTTTTAAATCTTCAATCATCACTAGTTGTTCTTTCATTTTGTCATTTTCATTTTTGCTAAGTCTGCGGTCTGCAGTGATTTTATTGTAAGATATATAAAATGAAAGAAAAAACAGGATACCTAATGCTGCAATACATGCTGTAGCTACAAGAATGAGTTTATAAGGCTTAATTTTTTGATTCTTATTTTTTGGTGTTTTTGACAATAATCCGTACTCGCTCATTTTTACCCCCAACTAATATGTAGTTTTAGCAACTATATCAAAGTTTGATACAATTTATCCTTTTTTATACAAATTTAATTATATCATATGTAAAAGATGTTTTTATTACAATTATTTTAAAATTTTACTGCATAAAAACCACTCATTTAGTAAAATATTTTGAGAAAACTAATTCTGCATTAAAATTGTCATGCTTTTTCAATCTTCACCCGACTGCCTCTTCCTTCAGCAGATGGCGGTTCCACAATCAGCCGTCGGGCAATTCGGTTTTTCAGCTCCGGCACATGGCTGATAATACCAATCACTCTTTTTTGGGTGCTCAACCTCTCCAAAGCATCCATTACAGTGTCTAAAAGCTTGGTATCCAATGTCCCGAAACCTTCATCAAGAAAGAAGAATTCCAACGGACTCTGCCCTTTTAATTGTATTTGTGATGATAGCGCCAACGCTAGAGATAAAGATGTTAAAAAGGTTTCTCCACCGGAGAGTGAGGATACCATTCTATGTACTCCACCATTCGCATTATCTCTAATGATAAAGCCGTTGTCGGTATCCAATTCTAATGCATACCTATATTTGGTAAGCACTCCCAGCGTTTCTGAAGCTTCCTTTGCAATATACCTTAATCTTTCTTCAGAGATAAACTCCACAAAACTATTACCTTTCAGAAGTTTCTGAATCTGCTCCAACATTTCTTTTTGCCTATTATAGGTTTGCCGTACTTTATTAAGTTCAACCCATTGGTCAAAGTTCTTTTTGACACTATGATAGATACTTTTTGTATTTTCATAG
>JASGMB010000056.1 GCA_030156665.1 Clostridiales bacterium | reverse complement strand
AAGTTGTACAGCCCTCAAATCTATATCAATTCCATGAATATTATTTTCTAATATTTTATATGGAATTTCTTCTTTAGTATAAACTCCTTCTTCTAAATACATCTGATAAAACAAATCATAAGCCTTTACTAAAAAATGCCCACTACCACAGCAGGGGTCTAGCAGTTTAATTTCCTCAACTTTCTTTCCCCCTCTTTTACCTTCTTTTATTTCTTGCCATAGAGTACCTAATGAATTATCTACAATCCACTTTACAATCCAATCCGGCGTAAATAGTTGTGTTGCCGCCGGTATATCTTCTACTTTTATTTTCTCTTTTTTGTTATATAGCCTGTCAAACACATCATCTTTTTCTTTATCATTAAAATATTGATAAATCCACCCAATGATCTCGTCTTGTTTCCATGCTTCTTCATCGATATTATTACACAAAAGTTCGATAATCTTTAGCAACACTCCACTAGACGGAGAGATGAAAGAGTATTCATCCTCTGTACTAAATAATACCTGTATTTCTTCACTAATCTCTTCAAAAAGCACATTTAACAAATATGCAAGTCCGCCATCTACCTGAAACTTGCAATACTCTCTTGCAACTTCATAAAATCTTGAACCAATAAATGATCTATTTCCGTACTCTACTCTTGGTTTAAGTATTTCATCAATTAGCCCACGAACTTCCATAACTCTGAGGGCTGCTATACGATTCAAATAAGTATAGGCGATTTCTTTGATATATTCTTTTACTGCTTTTTCTTTATCAAATCCACCTTTTTGCAATTTTTCAATTACTGCTTCTATTCTTTTTCTATTATTCTCTTGCTCTTCTGTTAAATTTTTTAAGTCCCTTACATTAATCCAGTCTTTGTTAACATAAATTCCATAATTGATTAATACCTGTTCCACATCTTTTTCTAAAATTTCACGACATTCTAATATTGTTGATTTTATGGCTCTTTTCTGCTCTGAATTCATAAAACCCCACCTCTATTCTATAATAACGAGATTACCTGCATTAATTTCTTCCATTAATTGTTTTTCAATTCGTTTTAAATATTGCTTAACATCTTTAGGTGACTGCAACAGCACTCCTTTGTCAAATGAATCTCTGCTAATACGCTTTGTAACAGGAGTATGTGATTTAGAGATACTGCCACCATCATTTTCTTTTCTTTCTTCCTCAAGTTGCTTATTATAATATTCATACATCTTTTGTATTGCTTTATCATAATAAATATCGACAGCATCAATTAGTGTATTCATATCCCTAATTAAAGATCTACAAACTTTACATGGAACTTCTAATTTACTAACAGAATGTTTACATATTTTATCTGATAATATGCTAATAATATTGCTTTTTGCAATTTCACTTGTAAGTTGTAAATAAGTTTTATTATTTCTTATTGCATCTATTTTTTCTGAATATACACTGTATAGAGTTTCATGAGTATTAATATATTCACTAATATATGGATCATATAGTTTGTGAAAATTCTCTCTGATACTAGGCCATGAATCTACCAGAGTCTCACTTGCCATGTCTTCAGAAATCATGTCATATAGTTTTTTCATTTTATCAGCATCTGGTGCATTATTATCCATGTCAATGACCCATACATTGTTTAAAAAGTTTTTCATTCTCTGATATTCTTTAACATTTCCATTATCATTAAAGCACTTAAGTTTATTGTATTTTATTAATAACTCCTCATATTCTGGTAGCCGTTGAACAAAATTATTAATTGTATCCCCTTGGGTCTTTGATTTCAAAATACCATTAAATACTTCATCCAATTTCTTTATTGTGTCACCAAAGGGCAATTCATTATTTAATATTATTTGATTCATTGCTGATAGATTGTTCCTATAATCAACTAATGTATCCCTTGTATGCCTATATAACTCTACAAGCGTATCATCAGAAGGTACATTGAAATTAAGTTTAAGTATATCCTGACATTTTTGTCTCGTTGCGGCATCTACAACTACTGCAGGTTTTAAAACTGCTTTTCGAAAATTAGGTTCATTTTCAAAAATATCTTTTACTCCCGCTTGATTGTAATCTAGAAAATCTTTTCCCTCATAATTTAATTCGATATTTCCATTTATAAATAATAAACCTGTGAATAACCTAATTGCCTCTGAAGCCCAGCCATAAGGTTCATCATCAAAAGTGCTTAGTAAATCTTTTCCTGTACATTGTCCATATTTATTTCTAATTGTCTTAATTTCATTTAAAACTTCTTTTAATACTGCAGATTCTGCATTTACATTGGTATCTTGGATCAAATTCAATTCACTTAATCCTATTGACAACTGATTTCCTGTAAATGCAGCACTAATATCCTCTTTTGTAATTTTAACACCTACCATATCAAATCGATGGTAAACATGGGGTACAGCAACATTTGCAATACTTTCAAAAATGAATTTAATATCTGTCTTATCCGGTACAGGATATTCTCTTCCTTGATATATGTAAGTACCTTGCTTGAATGACTTTTCTATTTTATTTTTGATATCTTCATACAATTTTAGGTTCTTTTGTTCTTCTTTCCTTAAAAAATAACTTTTATCTTCATCAGAACCCCATTTCCTTCTATATTCAGCAATAATTTTTTCAAAAATCAGATATTGCTGCATATCCTCATCAATGGTACTATCGCTTCGCGCATACCAATAAATATTTTTGCTATCTCCAATACTCCGCATCATATGTTGCTGTTTTCTAAGTTCATCTATTGATTGCATAACACTATTTAAATTAAGTGTTACCAGTCCCTTACTAGTTCTTGGTTCATCATCGATGGTTATTTGTATATCAAAGGTTCTAATATTTTTATAATTAATTCTATTGATAGAGAAAATCTTATCAATAATTCCCTTGATTTTTTGATTTCTTTCTCTAATACCTATTTCCTCTACTCTGGATATTGCTTCATATCTAAAACTTTGTTCTTCCGGTGAAATAAATTTATAATTACCATAAGCATCACGCTCTACATATCCGTGTTTATAAAGAATTTCAAGTCCTTCTTTTACATCACCTAAAATCCGCATAAAATCAGCATTTACATTAGGAATCAGTAATTTAGCAATAGTTTCAATATTCTTTTGCAATTTTTCATCGTTATCTAAAAGGTAAAGTACCTTAAGTATCTTTACCAACATATCACCTTTATCAGGATCTAATTGCTTTGCATCTTTTATATTAACTTGCATCTGGTCATCAATAAATTCTTTTGCTTGTTCAAAAAACATATCTAATGTTACCAATTCCCCGATCCCTTTATCTTTTACATTAATATCATCATCAATAAGGATACCTTGAGTAGCCTTAATCATACTTCTATTTGTTCCACCCAATTTTTTATTTACCTTTGACTTTGATATAATGCTATAGTAAATAGGTTGAATTAACTGCATATGATAAGGCATAAAGGGATAAGCCTTAATAAAATCTTCTTTATTCGGCTTAGGCATTGTCTTTTTATAATCCTTAAATTCCAATACAGACAACAACTTGCCTTTATTAAATTCATATAATTTATCGATTTCTCTAATCGACTGAGGCGTTTTTTTCAATACTCTTTCATTGATAACTTCATCCAAGTTTTCAGGAGTTAAATGAACTCTTACTTCAAAACGGTCAATAACTTTATTAATTTCTTCTTCTTTTTTCAAATACTGTTCTGTAATTTGTTCTAATCTATTTTGTGATGAAACCGCAAGCCAAAGTTTTCCTTTCCCTTTTCTTGCGAAAGTAGATTCTATTGCTTGTAAGAATCCTATTACATCAGGATTTTGAGAAATATATTGTCCAACTTCATCGACAATAACAAACAGTCGGTTATTTTGTCCATTACTTTGATCCAATTTTTGTACATATCTTACTAACTCATCTGCTAACATGGACGCAGAAATACTCTTGCTTTTTTGCATATCTTCAATATAATCTTTTGCAATAGACTCTGTTGGTATTTGTTCAGGCCAAACCTTAACAAGGGCTCTTTGGATATAATTTTGACCTATTCGAGTCCTTCGAATATCCTCCCATTTTTTATTACTCATCTCTTCAATGGTTGCAATAAATTCATCATATTTTCCTAATTCACATAATTCCTTTTCCATTTCAGCAACCCATAGTTTCCCTATATAAAAGCCTCTTTTTTGAAGCCACTGCTTGTAAATTGTCTGCTCTATGGGTTCAACCTTGCCATCAATCTTTGCTGCTTCTTCTAAAATATCAAACATAACAACAGTTGTTTTATATTTATTATTAATCTCTTCAATATAAGGCTTTAGAGTATTAGTTTCATCCCTTCTTATGAAAATTTCTGCAGCAGAACTATCGTCAAATTGATGGTTCTCTAATAAATAACCTAATATTTTCAAAAAGTGCGATTTACCTGAGCCAAACCATCCTGAAACCCAGTAGCCCACCTTATTACTATCATTAAGATATTTATCCAAACATTCTTTAAAATGTTTTCTTAATTGGTCTGTAATAACATATTCTTGGAGTTCTTGTTTAGCAACATCCAAATCATCTTCTTGGACTTTAATAACCGGATTAATATATCTATCAATACGATCTCTAAAAATATCTTTAATCAACATATTTCTCAACCCCTCTTTTATAATATTAATGCTCGCAGCGCTGTCTCTTTATATTGGCCTAGTAAATTTACAGAATAACGGTCATAGGTTCCGGGATAAAAAAATACTACCGGAATTTGAACTCTACCTTCCAAGTAAGATAATAAACGAATAAAGTTAAAATATATAGCAGTTGCTCCTATCCTAGTAACTATCAGCCTTCCATTTGGACCGATCTCTTTAGCCTTGGAAACGAAATAATCCCTTATTTCTTCCAGTAATAGTTCCTTTAATTCTTCTACCAAATTGATATCTGCCTCATTCTTTTCCAGTTCAATAATTCCATCTATGGTTTCATTCTCTTCAATAATTTTAAAGATAACTTCTTCCATATTGACTACTTCCAAATGGAAATTCTGAATATATTGTTTTAATCGTTCAATAATTTGAAATAACTCCATATGCTCTTTTTTTTCATAAGGACAAATAATAAATGGCACTCCTGAATGCCTTGCCCAAGCAAGATTATGATTATCCAATAATTCCACTAACTTAGTGAATTTCTCCCCTAATGTAGTCATCTATAATCTCCTTTATCGATTTATATTGAAACTTTATATTTCTCTTCCCGTCAATTTCTTCAAAATCAATTACATTATTTCTATAGGCCTCTTCTAATAAAATGTTTAAGTCATTCTTTAATAACAAAAACAGGCGAAAATCTATACAATTGGTTATATCTTCTGTTGTTTTAATATCTTCTTTATTTATATAGAGAATATAGTAAAATACGATTGATGGTATAAACACTTTATTAAAAACTGGCCTTTTTCTACTATTTATAAAATTAAAATCTTTCAAGACACCTATTATCCCTGTTTTAACATCTCTAATTGTTCTGTCCGTCCACTTACTTATATTTTCATCTCTACTGGCCAATTCCTTTATAAAATGAAACGCATCTTCTGACGAAACTCCTAAATACCCGTTTTGATATTTATTAAAAACAATTTCGGTATTAAATTCATATATAATTCTCTCTTCCTTACATAAATGATAATATAAAACTAAATCTACTACGGCGTCTGTTTTGATATTCTTTATTAAATAAAGCAAAGGGCTCTCAAAATAACCATCTTTTTGATCCTGTAAATACCTTTTTTTAATCTCATTAAATATGTTTTCAGCCCTTCTTTTTGATTTTTTAAGCAATAAGTTATTTTCAAATATTTCTTCTTGTAATTTATCAATATCTTTCACTTCTAAATATTTTTCCAATATTAATTTTGTTTCAGCGATGATACTTCCAACAGTCTTTATGCTTGCTTTGTATTCCTTAGTTTCCATTATATAGCCATCCCTCTTTTGTAATATGGAGTTATAACATTTCCAGTTGTACATTTATCATAAACGGCCAAAAGAGTCCTTATAAACTCGTCAAACCTATTTGGCATACTATAAAAAGTTTCCTGAATAGCGCCTATCTCTAAAACTTTTCCTTTTTCTACTGATACACTAGGCAGTCTGGGAATCTCAAAGAAGTCTCTTGCCCAATAACTATTAAATTTATATCCTTTCACTTTTTCAATCATATCCAAAACTTCAGCCCATTCTTCTGTTTCAGAAATTTCATTTATAAATGGTTTGAATATTTCAGTTTCAAAAGTATAACCGTAATTAAATAAACTAGTATATCGTCTTTCAGGTATCTCTCTAGTTTCTTTATCAATTAAGATTTTTCTGGCAATATGATATCGTTGCCTGTGAAAGGTATTAGGAAAGAATTTCTGCAGATTTCTTCTACCAACCTCGCTCAATATACTTGACTCCCACCAAGCATTATTCTCTTCTTCTCCTAATCTCATAATCATAAGCCTGTAGTATAATGTATCTACAAGCACATCGTTAATACCCTTATATTTATTAGCAGTAGTTTTTAATGCAATATCATTAATCTTTTGTCTTATATTCTTCATATACATTCCCCCAATCTTATCCATCATTCTAATATTATATCCTTTTTTAATTAAAAAATAAAGAAATTCCGGTATAAGTTTTGAGGATACCGGAATTTCTTGCAAGCAATAATAAAAATATAGGATCGTTGTTCACATCTGTTCAAAGATATCAAATACCATTTGTGGAATTTTCTCCTCTCTTTCTTGCACATTCTCATTACTAAGTTTTATATTTGTTTCCTCTAATACTTCTCTCAATGCCTGTTTAATCATATCTTTATCGTCTATGCTATATTTTTTTAATTCATAAGCAAGCACTGCTTCTGTTACATAGGCTGTCTTATGTTTTATAACAGACAAAATATCACATACCTGTCTATCCTTTTCTCTCCTCATATCAAAACTCAAATTAAGCCTTTTGATATAATCCATACTGCCATCACCTTTTCAGCAACTTCTGCCTTGCAAGCATTTCAAAGCCTTTTGCATTTGCAAAAGGATCTTCAATAATTTCGGTATAACCAATCTTACTTTCTTCAATAAAGCGTTTTAAAAGGATTGAGCCGCCGCCAACAAATACGGTGGGATTAAGTTTTAATTCAAGCCCGTGTTCTCCAATTTGTGAAAGGATTTTATCAACAAATCGTTGAGTTGACTCCCTAACAATTTCACCAATCGCTTCATCATCAAATACTGGCTGCTCACCTATAATAATCTGTTGTGTTTGGTTTTCAGTAAGACGGTATCCGTAAGCAAGGGCCTTTTGGGCAATACTATTAAACAAGTGAATTGCCCCAATTGGTAGAGAAAAACAAGATGAAAGGTTAATTATTCCTGCCTCCATCTTAAAGCAATCAGTAGTACCCCCTCCAATGTTACAGACATTAACAAGTGGCACATCCTTATACTCTGAAAATCTTACCAATAAAGCAGAGTAGGATTGTGGAAATACTAAACAATCTTTAATGTTGATTACATACTCCTTGCCTTCATATTTGTACCTAATATTATCCCTGATAAAATAGGATCTGAATCGCTCTTTCATACGGCCATAATTAACTATGGGTAATCCAACTGATAAAATAATATCTTTGCCTGCGGTTGAATTATCTCCTAAGATGATACGGAGGGATTCCGCTATTGCAGCAAGGGTAATTATGAAAAAATCCTCACCCGTTGTTTTATCCATTTTTACCGGAAACCTCTCTGCACCAATCGAGTAATATTTTGATTGATACTGCAATAATCCTCTCTGAATAATTGGTTCATCATTAAGAACAGTAAAACCTGATTTGCATTCAAAACCTGTGTGTGTTTTAATACTCGCATTTCCGTGATCAATGCCTATAATTTGATATTTCTCCATATACTTTCCCCTTTCACTGGTTATTAGTTCTTGTTGGAACCTAAATTTTTTTGTTAGTTTATTTTGGAACCTAACTCAATTCACCTCTCTTTCCTATGTTTTGCTAATAAAAAGAGGAATCACGAAAACGGATAATAACCCATTCCACATGTTCCTCTTATCTTTCTGGAGTCTAACTATTTGTAATGCATCTCTTCAAGAAAACTTTTTCCAATCCTGCTTTTTTATAAATAATAGTCCTACTCCAGTATTATGTATTTTGAAATTTTAGGTAATCAAATTACAGGTCTTCTGATACCAAAATCTGATAAACCAATCTCTGTATCAAGTCAACCTTAAACAATAAATTTTCAACCAGATCCTGTCCGTAATCTTTCTCAAGTTCTTCTCTAACTTCATTCAATATTTTTTCTTCTTCTTTTTTGTTCATCTCTACTAGAAATCTCTCACGCAATTCTTCTTTCAACCATCTTATATAATCCTCATCAAATCCTTCTTCCTTTAATTGCTTCAGTTCTTTTTTAAATTGATTTGTTAAATCATCAATCATCTTATCAAAATCTTTGGACATATCTACCTCATTCTAACAACACCAAATTCATCTATACAAACAGAATATTACTCGTCTCGTCTATGTAAAAAGAAGTAGCCGGCAGAAGCCGGCTTCACAAAAGACAAAAGGGGGTTCGCAATAACAAATGACAACACTACTTTTCAAACTACCTCACAGAAAAGAATTATGCGAGCAATGATTTGCACCACTCAAATCATTACTTAAAAATTGCTTTGATAAACCCACCTCCTTCCATATTTGTCTTGAGAGTCAGGCTTTCTTTTATAGAAAAAGGATTACAGATATTCTATTAAAAAACTGAATATATCCGTAATCCCTTCTATCCTATGTAATGTGTAAATCATACTCATCTATTAAACAAAAAATGTTTAGTTCCTGCTTTTAAAAAAAAGATTTTTTTCATCTGTTGATATCCCAAAATTTGCGATATTTCTTTAAATTTGTCCATAAGACCTTATAAGGATTAAATGTTGAAGACACTCATATAATTTTCTTTTAAATTCGATTTTATTTATTTTTTTCCTTGCTCATTTCCTTTATTAAGAATTTTTTTCGTAATGAAAAAAATATTTTAGTTGAAAATTGACCAATATATCCGAAAATAATCAAACTTAAGCCTTATAATACTGAATTTATTATAACATACCATATCCATCTTGCATTTTATTAAACCTGATTTTCAGGTAAATTTTGCTATTTCTTATTGTATAAAATCATATTTCCATATTCAAGCCATTTATTCTACCGTAAATTAATTTATTCATTTTTTTCCTTATTTTTTCGCTCTATTTTACTTTTTTTCGAAAAAAAGTTTTGGAATGCTACTAATAATTATTACCGCTCTGTTCTTAATCAGTATTAACCATTGTTAGCCAATAACAATAGTCCTTATGTATTCTTATTTGTTAATATTACTTATTAAACTTTGACAAAGAATTTATAAAACAGTTATGAAATGATTTTTTAGCCTCCTGCTATTCGGTTAATAACAGCACCTAACGGTTAACAATCATTTATAATATTAATAACCGTCAATGAATATTATTAATGTTTGTGTACGGTTATTAATTTTGGGGGACAAGCATTATAGCATTAAATAGAAAAGCCTCTGTAGAACTTTCGGAATTATCTGCACAAGGCATCACTACAAAGTTCACAGCGGCTTTTCAAATCTATATCACACAACAAAGAAAGGAGATAAAAAGGAGTTATGTCAGCCACAACATGTAACAAGTATACCAGAAATTAAAACACTACGCAGCCCTCTTAATCAAATTTTTCTTTCTTTTTCCAAGAAATTAAAATAGGCAGTAGAAAAGAGAAAAAGAATAAAAGATACACTAAATAAGCCTTATAACCTAGCGTCCTGTTAATGTCTATTATGCCTGTAATAATGCATATGACTGATATGATAAACATTCCAATTATAAAAATCATCTTTAGTCGCAATAGCACTCTTCCCTTCTTTTTTATCCATTATACCATCCTATACTTATGAATTCAGGGCCAATTTAAATAAAATATTGATATCCTTGTTATCCAGTGGTATCATGATGTAACGCTATTTATCTTAAGAATAAAGGAGGCGGTTGTCATCCACATGGGGTTTCCTATAAATACAGAAGATATTAAAGATATCATTAATAATTCAGAGAACTTTAGTAAAAATGTTTTTATATCCGAATCCTTCTATTTTGCTAAAGTTTGCTTTAGTCTACTCGCTACCATAGAAGATTTTATTAATGAATGCGAAAAAACTCCAAATACATTTATTGTAGATAATAAATTACTTTGGATAGAATTTCTGACAATTTATTATGAAAAATTAAATGTATCAAGAAACACCCTTAAAAGCATAATCAAAGGAGATATTGTAAGAGATAAAGATATTGAAGATATAAAAGATAATATCCGTTGGTGTATTGAGACCGTATCTACAATCATAAAAGATGACGGGGTCTCTCCCATCCATATTGTAAATATCTATTTCGCATGCAGATTCTATACTGGCTTGCATTATTACATCAGTTGTATTGATTCCTACTGCACAAAGAAGTTCAACCTCATTAAAGACTTTATTCAATGCCATAGAACCTTGAAAATTGCTGAAGAAGAACGCTTTTGGATCGATTCCTTGCAACAGGATATTGAGCAAAAAATAACGGCAGGACAAGATGTAAGCCTTAAACCTGAACTAAAAAATAAACTTATTAATAGTTGGGATAGAGCATTGAATTTTATTTCACAGGAACTAAAACCGGAGTTTCTTCCTACTTCAATCCATTAAAAAAGACAGACTACCTATTTTGTTAATACTCCAAAAATAAATAGGAGGCTACCTCTACCCCGTAGGCAACCTCCTATTTATGGGACTATAATGGAAGACTATTCAAACATTCTTTTCAACAAAAAATTTTAAATTCCTGCTTTTCTTTTCTCTTCATCTTCCATTACTTCTCTTTGCCATCTTTTAATGGTTTGCTGAAAATTCTCTACTTCTTCTCCGTTTAAATCCCTTATATATTGAGTATGTCCATCTAAACTGAGCATAAAGGGCTTTTCTTTTCTGAATCTGTTTTTCGCAATTTTAATCATTAACTTGTTTTTGTATACTTCATCATCGTCATATTTGCTCCTATTCATTAGTCCTACAATAAGTGCTGCATCCTGTTCTAAGGAAGCAGACCATTCTAAATCACGCATATCTGGAATCCTATCATCTAATGGTCGTTTTTCACCTTCTCGTCCTGCTTGAGCCGCAAATATTACAGCCATATTCCCTTTTGCATTGACTCTCTTACAGATTTCCCGAATGTTTTTGTATACACTTCTAAACTCTCCAGCAGTTTGAGGGTCACGGTTATTCGCCATTTTAATAAGTTGGATATAATCCACATAGGCCACATTATATCCTAGATTCACGTATTTGTTCAGTATAATTCCGAATTCCAGTACATTAACGCCACTAGTGAAATCAACAATAGAATATTTATGTTTTCTAAGTTTTTCGGCAGTCTCCTTTATTATGTCTTCCTCTTCTTGACTCAGCATCTTGGGATTTTCAAGTTTAGCAGTGGGAATTCCTGTTGCAATAGACATAAGTTTAATTCCCACCTGTTCCTCCGTCATTTCAAGACTTAAAAAAACAGGCTTTTCCCCATTCATTATATTGTTGTAGAAGCAACTAAGTAAAAATGAAGTTTTACCGTGGCCGGGGCGTCCAACAACCAATGAATAAACTCCATATCTAAATCCACCCGTTATTTTATCCAGCGTTTGAATTCCACTGTTAACACCAACTGTAAAATTATCCTTTTTTCTGTCATCCAAATGCTTCATAAAACTATTGATAAATTTGTTGGAATCCATTTGCACAATATCGCTGCAAGCGTCCACACTCAATATTTTATTTGCCACTTGCTGTAAAACTTGACTGCCTTCTTTTTCCCCTATATTATCTAAAGTGAAACGGGCCATCCCTTTAAGTGTTCTTTTTAATGATTCTTCTTTTACCTTTTTAAAACTCAATAGGAGGTCAGCCTTTTTATCATTTATGCCTTTTAAATCTTCAATAGTGCTTTTCACCACATCTTCATCCGCATCACAATACTCTGCAACGGTTAATTCCGAGATGCCTTCTTTTAAAGTCGCTTTTTCCATCGCTTCCCATAATTTTTTGTGTATATTAATGTAAAAATCACTTCCATTCAATCCGCTATCTTTAAAATTGTAAAATACTTCTTCACTCATAAGACAATTCTTTAATAGTATTTGCTCATAAAAATATGTATCAGTCTTTTCATCTTTAAATACAGTAATATCACTAGGTTTTGGCAAACCAAAATTTCCTCTCATTATAATTGTCGAGTGACAAACAAGTTTGCTCAAAATGACACAAGTTTGCTCGTGTCCGCAAGGCCTTACATTCCAAGGGTTTGAATCCAATTTCCTACCCAGAATGACAAAGTTTGCTCGTGGGCAAAAATCACTCCCATAAATCCAGATATAGGTAAAAAAATAGCAAAATGACACTGAAGTTTGCTCGGAGTGACAAAGTTTGCTCGTGAAAAATCAGGAGAATTTTATGCATAATATACATTATTTATACGCAGGTGTGACCCCTCCATAGGTGTAATCAGACCGGGGATGGGAATTTTTTATATATCTCTATATATACTTATTTTAGGCTGTTTGCGGTAATAGAAAACCCCATCAGTGTAACAAGATTTCTCCTGATTACACCAACG
>JASGMB010000055.1 GCA_030156665.1 Clostridiales bacterium | reverse complement strand
TCCCTCGAAAAAATTTATTTTCAATATTATTATCATTATTAGTTTAGTAAGGAATATTTTGTGAAAAATACTTTTAGAATTTGATTGGAAGTGATATGTAATGAGGCAATTGGGAATTGTTTATCAAAAGGATAAAGTTGTATTTCAATATGCTGAAAATGGAACTGTTTTCTTTTCAAGTAACAGTGATTCTTTTTTACAAAACCTACCAATAGATGAAAAAAACATTGATACTGTTATAGTATTGAAGGATTTTACTGAAGAATTATCACAAGTAAATAATCGGGTCGGGTATATTAAATTGAAGACTGACGATTTGACATTATCAGGGTTATTAAAAGAATATTCATCGTTTATAAAAATACATTTAATTGATAAAGATATGATAAATGAGGTATTGAGAAATTTGAAGGAGCAAAACATCTTTGATGTGGCTGTCAATGGTTTTTTTAAAATTGATAAATCGTGGAATGTTCTAGATTTGGATCCGTATGAAATAAGGAATAAGCTAGTCAGGGAAAATTATATTCTTTTCAATTTGCTATTGACAAACACAGCTAAAAAATTCATCTCTCAATTGAGATCCAAATTGTCGAAAATAAAAATTCAAGCACCTATATATTTTCTTATGGGTAGCGGATATTTGACTGATTCTGAAAATATAATCAAGTATCCTATCCTAACTTGGCGTTCGCGAGAAGTCTTTAGATTATTATCCTATAGTTATTTCTATCATTTGGATGATTTTATACTAATAAGAAAAGAGGGAGAAAAATTTATAATGACTCTTATGAAAGATTCTGTACCTGTTACGAATAAAAACTATAGTCGATTTAAAGGGTATGAGCTACCGCCATGGTTTGTAAAAACAATGCAATTTAATATAGATGATTATGATAATACGTTACGATATTTTAAAAGAAGATATCCTGATTTGCCGATTATCTACGAATTGGACATAAAAAAATCTGAAATTGAATATAATCGTTATTGAAGGAAAATTGCATTTGTCTTAAAGAGATTCAAAGAAATTTTAGGAAAGATTATTTACCCTATTTACATGAAAGTATTGTAAATGTTGAACTTGTTCTTACTGGGGAATTATCAAAATGCTGATATTTGTGGGAAGTATTATTTTATTGGTAGGCATTGAAAAATGTTAATTATAACTGTAATCCATTCGACCGAGTGTAGAGATAGTTTGTTGACTTTTGGTGATATTAATAATAGAATAGTTAAAACAAATTCGATTTTAATAACAGTACTTACGCAAAAACTTAAAATCGAGTCATATCAGTACTTTTAAAAGCAATAATCATAGAAAGGTTTGTTGTAATAGGGTTTAAATGCTTTTTGTTATAGGTTAGAAGTCAATTTAATAGCAACAGATGTATATTTGATATCCTTTATTGCCAAAAGTAGCCATAATTTATTGCTGTTTCTAGAATATATCTGAACTAAAATGCTATAAAAAACTAGTTCTATGTGTCTCAAATGCTGTAGCAACAACCTTTTGACAACATTTATATTCTGAAAGTGCTGAAAAACCTACATTTTTACTACTCTGCGTAAGTACTATTAATTAAAATAATATTTTTCAGAACTTTATTCTAATATTCTCATCCTCACCATCTTCAATACTGAAAAACACAGCTTCCTTAAATCCAAACAATTGAGCAATCAGATTTGTTGGAAAAGCCTGAATCATATTATTATACTCCATTACAACATCATTGTAAAACTGCCTTAAAAAACTTCTATTTTTTCTAATAATAAGCAAAATATAAAGTTCATCATAGCATAACAAGTTTCACTCAGCTAGTTCTCATATTTCTAGCTTAATATATTTCTAAAAATACGAAGATATTAGTAAATATTATTCGTAATTTAACATTTTTCGCTGATATTCAATTTATTTAAACGTATTTTGCTATTTTTAAAGTTTTTTTAATTTGAATTCTATTTCAAAAAATGTTATATAAAAATTGAAGGTCAAAGTAAGTCAAAGTTAAAAATGTTTTAGGAGGTGTTGTGTTATGTTTGGTTTGACTCCTTTTAATAGAAAAAAGAATAGTTTGATCAACAGACCTCAAAGTATTTTTGATTTTGACAATTTATTTGATAGCTTTTTTGCTGATTCGCTGTTACCATCTTTCTTTAACAGTAATCAAATAAAGGTAGATATCAAAGAAAATGAAAATGAATATATTGTTGAAGCAGAACTACCTGGAATTAAGAAGAAAGAAATTAATCTAGAAATCAATGATGACGTTTTAACAATTTCAGTTGTAAGAAACGAAGAAATTACTACTGAAAAAGAAAACTATATTAGAAAAGAAAGAAGCTTTGGTTCAATGTCAAGATCTTTTGCTATAAGCAATATTATAAATGAAAAAGTCAGCGCAAATTTTTCTGATGGTATATTGACCGTTATCTTACCTAAGAAAAAAACTGGTATGCCAAAAAATAGAAGAATCGATATTGATTAATAGGGATGGGGGTAACCATCCCTACTTTATATATATGATTTATTTTCCCTAATTGAGGTGGTTTTATTATAAAAACATATCGTGAAAATCTGTGTTTTTATTAGAGAACTTAAAAAGAAATTAAAATGCCATAGTTATTTGATATAATAAAAGAAATTATTTTATAAGAAAAATGGGGGATGTGTAATGCCTTTTCTATTCTTTTTGATTTTGTTTTTTTGGTTATTTCCTTATCTAATAATACCTTTTCTTATTTTCTCAGCAATAGGATTTATATTTTTAATTCCTTATGTAGTTTTCTTTAATTCTTTTATAAATGTATTAACAATACCATGGCAAATATTTAAAATAGCTTCGAATAAACAAATAAGAAAAAATCACAGTTTAGAACATGCAACAGTCAATGTATTAGAAGAAAGATACGGTAAAGCTTTAAAAATAGGAGGTCTTGCATATTCTAATGGCTTCTCTTTGTCAGGACCTGATCTGCCTTCTCCTTATGAAGTTTTAGATGCCGCAAGAGAAGGTATTTATCGTATGACAAAAGGAGAAACATACCTAGCATTGCATCCAAGATGTGGAACATCTATAGCAACATCTACTTTCCTTTTATCTTTAGGCTTTATTATTGTACTCTTTTTTTTCGATCACTTGTCCTTATTAAATATTGCAGTTGTTTTTACACTAGCTAATATACTTGCAAAGCCTTTAGGTTTAACAGTCCAAAGATTTTTTACAACACATACAGATATAAAAGATATAAGTATAATAGATATTTATGGTAAACCATCTACTTATAACTTTCCTTTTGAAATAATAATAAATCCTAATCGAACTTATTTTATAAAAACAACTTCGAATAAGAATAAATTGTTTTGGTTTCCATTTTAATTTTTTTGGAAAAACGATTAATTACTGCTTAAACCATTGGAACAAACTTAAAGCATTTTTACTTGATGGACAATTCTAAAAAATAGTATTATAGCCCTCATCTTTAATTCAAGGTGGGGGCTATTTAACGCTTACCCTTTTTATTTGTGGGCTTACTGTTTCCTCTACTAGTTCAAGGAAATAATACACTTTTAATAAGTTCTCTGTTCTTATTGAAATTTCAACATTTCCTAACTGTGTTTTCTATTAATCAATACTACTGACTCCACATGTGTTGATGGTATGGAATAGATAAATTGCTCAGTAAAATACACCAAAAAAGATGGTAAGTGTCTCCAAAAAATAACTTACAGTCATCCCAACTTATCATCGAAACAACTATGAGATACCAACACATCTCGGCTCTCTGTAAGAATTCCGCTTTTTTAAAAACTATAGATGGTAAATTGGGTACTTGTTACTGCTGGTATCATGGCACTTAGCTCAAATAATACAATACATATCGTCTTGAATATCGACTATCATTAGGTTCTGGACGGTAAATAGACTCGTAATACTCCCGTTTTTCATCAATACAAATACACAGTAATTTGCGATAACAACGACAAATCTCGGTTAAGAAGTCTTGGCGCACCCGAAGTCTAAAGCCAAGTGACAATTTCTCCCGTGTGTAACACTCATCCTGGTAGCCTTCCTGCCATGCCTCATACTTGGCAACAACTTCGCCATTTCTGAGAAGATTCAACCCTTCAAACGACAGATTGAATTCCTTTATGATGAAAGAGGTCAGAGTACACACATTTAAGTACCCCAAAAAAGTTAAAGGATTCTCGTGCTCGGCGATAATGGGGATACATTCGTCTGACTTTTCCAAGACTCTGTGTCCTCTACCAGATAGTTCTATCTGAGTCTGTTTAATTGTGACAGACATTGAGGAATTTGGGAGGATTCTCTCGGTCCATAATTCAAGTTCATCTAACCTATAGGATCCACCGTACACCTGTCGAGGGATCAGAAATCCTTGCAGGGAGATCTCTTGTCTATATGGAACATTGTACGTTTCTTCCTGAGCCATTCTCCGCTTCTCAAATATTGTTATCCATTCTCCATCATCACCCTGGATTCTTGTATCTCCAATTTCCAGAGATTTGAACGCATCCAGCTCGCTGAACCAGGCCTCTTTGTCATGGACATTAAGTGGCTCGATGTCTAGAGGGCGCGGCATTAAACCACGGAAAACATATTCCGGATCGGCAGGCTGGATTGTCTGCCAGAGCCAGTTAATCTGTTCTTTGCTCATCTTCAGCTTTATAGCCACTTCGTCCAGTATGCCCCAAAGAGTCTCTGTAACAAGTTCCTGAAATTCGGTTGTAATCCAGACAACAGGCCAGCCCTGCGGATGTACATGGCCGTACCAGTCATCTTTTACACGGTCTCTCTCATCATCTATCGACCATTTTTGGGCAATCAGTCGTTCTTCAATGGCAGCCACAAGATTCCCCGGAGGTACTTGAAGAATTTTCTCCATCAACTCTACCTGCTTGGAAAAATCAAACAGGGTGTTTCGTTTTAGAAAATGCTTGAATTCAGGAGTAGAACAAGACGGAAGTATATACGACGAATAATATATGGCATCTGAGTAATTCTTATCTATACGCTGGACAGAACTGTTAACGGAAGCTTCAAGAGGAGAAGCTTCGTCCACACGGCGAAGAATACGCAGAACTGTTTGACGGCAGAAAAAGTCCTCCCTCTCAAGAATTTGGGCGAACACCTGCTGGTGCGGCACCAAGAGCTGGGGACAATGGGTAGCAAGACAGTAAAATACCGTCAGCAAACGACGCAGAATCCTTCCGGAAGCTGATACCATCCTGGTAATAAGCACAGGTATTGCCTCATCGGGTCTGGCAATCGCCAACTTCGTCACTGCCTTGATGAATCTCTCGCCGTGATCAATCTCAGAAGTCGACAACTCGTCCACAACAAAATTAAGAATGAGCTGGTTGGCATCGGCGGACGGTTCCTTGTACTCTTTCAGCCATGCATAGTTATCATTCTTAGGCAATTGCGCAAACATGCTTTCACAATGCGTCAGGAAGTCATTGAATACATCCTCAAGCATTTGAGGTTCATCCAGCACATCCAGTCCAGAAGCCGCAATAGGCGGTGTATCATAGCCACCACCGGAACCGCATGTTGATTCATAGCATTCCTTTAGGACAAACTTCTTCGCAGTTTGTCTGTCCCTTGCCGCTGCTGCCGCCAGATATTTTCTGTTATCTCGCCAACGGGACCAGCTTCCATAGCAAGCGTATGCTATCCCGAAGCACGATATGGCGTTAACATGATCTCCGAATTCCACAAAACGTTCAGCTAATTGTTCAATTACAGTTGCATCCTGCCAGCGACCTTCAGGCTCAGCATATTCCTTGATCGATATGAGGTCTTCTAATGTCTTGGCAGTCGTTATGTGATGTCTTAAAGAGGTATTTACTAGATCCCGTTCGTAAAAATGCTCATTCTGGTTCTTCAGCTTGTCAAGCGTCTTCAGAAACTCAGCAAATGATACCCGGCATTTCTCAGCTATGCCTTCAATGGTTATGCTTTCACCATCCAGTTTGAACTCTGATGGTGGCTTAGCCCATGAGTCAGCATTGTCGTTCTTAACATTAGTGCTACCAGGGATGCCGAGCTCTTTCTTCAGGTCTTCGGGCCAGTGCCTAGGTGTGATCTCCGTTAGTATGAAGCGTCGGAAGCGGTTTTCGAATTCATTGTAAATTTCTACTGAACAGGATTCGTGCACCAAATCGATGATGTGCTGCCTGGTTTCCATAATTTGATTACAATGCCTACCATCTTCGCTAAAGTGATTGGCAAAGAGCTCCGTGAGACACCAGAGGTACTCGGGGTCGCCCTCTTCCATACTAAGAATGTATTCCTCAAGGCAATCCTGCATCTTCCATCTTGCTATAGACCGTGAGAAATGAGTTAGCAAATCAAACGCGGCCTGCCGATTGACTTTTAAAACGGCCGCGAAAGCTTTCTGGGGAAACCACTTGGTCTCCCTGCCATCCGTAAGATGTGGCATCCAGTCCACCATTGACAGCACGCGAGCACACCGTTCAAGTGCCAACTTAGGCTGACGCTGATTGACGAGATTAAGGATGTCGATCAAGTGTAAAAGGGTGATATCCTTGTGATACCCATATATTTGCGATGAGCGTATGCCATAGCGGAGCCACTTTTCGGCATCATCACGCATACCACACTTAGCCATAATCGCTGAAAGCCAAATGAAATGATCCGAACGGGAACCACCTTTAAGCAGGTTTGACTTCTCATAGGTTTCGGCACAACTTCTCAAAATTGGAGCGAGCCTGGTGCCCACTTGCGGAATTCTCGCAAGGGTTTCCCAAATCCGAAGCTCAAAACCATAATCTTGACGGGATTCCCCTATTCCGAAATGTGTGTTCCATAGTATAGAGTCACGAAGGGAATCCAAGCCCATGACCCATTCACTCAGACGCTCTGGAAAGTACTTCTGTACCTGCTCAGTTAGAAGGCCGATAGACAACTGCAGTACTTCTCTAATTAGCTCAATCGACTCGAAAATTCTTTCGCCTTCTCCTTGTTCAGCCTGGACAAGTATGTTGATACTCTGCCGCGCTTCTTCATACCAATCATGATCAGTACCTCGCAACGACTGCCCGATACAGTGACTGGCTACGAGCAAATGTCTAAGAGCCGCGTTCCAAAGTGTTCGAGCTATGCCGACCGTAGCGAAGAGGTTTGCATAGGCTTCCTCGTTACCCTCATAAGCAACAACAATGAAAGTGTATACATACTGCCTAAGCATCGGGTTGCTCGGTGAAACGTAATCAGGTGCTGCCGCCTTTGGGGCTTCGATAGTGCCAGCAATGGCAGTCACCTCGGAAGCCGGCATACCTGCCTTGGCAGCGTAGAAAGCAAGCTCGACATTGCCAGAAGGCTGCTCCTGTTCCCAGTACTCAGACACGGCAGTCCGCAGGTCATCGATTAGGTTGTAGCGAGCAAGAGCACGGATTATCAGATACCGCACCAATCTGCTTGGGAATATTCTTTTCACACGCTTGAGCCGCTTCCACTTGTCTGAAAATCCGAATTTAACAAGCGTATCGACGTAGGCATCCAAGTGAGGGCTATAGCCCGGGGCATATAAGTCCTGTTGTTCCAGAATCCCGGGGGAGAAGTTGAATTGCGCAAGCCATCGCAGTGAACGTGCCTGATTCTCCCTGTAAAGGCCTAAGCAGCGTGCTATACCTACGACTTGCAACCGTTCGTCATCGGCACTGTCAAAATGAATACCCCGAAATTCTTTTGTGAAAACATCAAAAAGCCGACGTCCAAGCTCAAATTTCCCTGCTTCGGCCAGCCTATACATAACCGCAAGCGAGGTGCGACTCTCCACCAGCCAGTGATTTGCCTCCGGCGAATACGCAAAGGTGATTACGTCTTGTTCGCGGCCCAGAGCGAGAAGAGCATCTGCAAGCAGGGCTCGATTGAGATTGTTCTCAAGGCGCTCACCGGTTCTAAATTTCAATGACCCGAGGCGACTGAGTTGAACGATATCTTGCCGACTGAATGCTGCTTCTACGGCCCAATGGATCGCATCCAGAATTTCTGCGGATGGACGGCAATGCAGCAAAGCGCGATCCACGAATTCTTCGTTAACTTCATCAAGAACATATGCGTAATCTTCAGCGTCATAGCAGTATTTAAAAACGTGGCCAAACCAGCGAGGAGAATCCTTGTTATCTTTTAGGAAGGTACAGATGTTACTTCTTATCTCCTTAATCCAGTCGTCAGACACCTGACTAATCACGAACTCACGGAAGCTGTTGTGAAAAACAGTCAATCTACCGTCAAAATCGCGCAGCAAGTGGGAGATGCATTTGTAAGCATCTTCAAAAGCTGGCCGATTAAGTGCCGCGATCTTATAGAGTTCACCCCTATGCACGCTAAAGCGCATACAAGCCATAGCTGCACACAGGTGTTTTGCCTCCCCCATACCAACTCGCTCAAACTCGTCCCAGAGAAGCCCATAGTAATTGCGAATATCCCCACCTGAGGCCGGAGTTAGAGAAGCAATGGCCTCCGCTAACGACTCGCTTGAGATGAGGATTTCAGCCGCATACCGCAAATATAGAGGTAGGCCTTCGCATCTCTTGTAGATCTCAACAATGTCAGCATGTGACAGGCCTGAAATACCCCGCTTATTTTCCAGGTAATCTCTCGTCTCGGCTTCCGAGAATAGCGACATCTTGATATGGCTATCAGGGCACTCTCTAGCTCGTTTAAGGAAATATGGCCACTTATGTAACTCTTGTGTACCAACAACTATGGTAACCCCCTCAGGAACATCCGAGGGCAAAGCCGATATCACCGTTTCTCTTATTTCCGGTTCAAGTCGTTCAGCGTGATCCAATCCATCAAGGAGAATAACGAATCGGCGGCCATGATCTACAAAGAACTTGGCCAATGTTACCAGGCATTCGAAGAAGTTACGTTCGCTATAATCAAAACGTCTTTTGAGGACATCCGGGTATCTCCGGTGGAACTCACTCAGAAGGTTGGCACGAAGGCTTTCAGCCTGGACACGCATTCTTTGGGCGTTATCATTGACTCCGACGAAACAGTAGTATCTGAACACTTCATACATAGAAGTGCTAAGCGCATCGAAGTACATAGTCAGCGATGTAGATTTCCCGCTGCCAGGAAGTCCGGTAACAATCAAATATCCACCGTTAATGTGTGGCAACACCTTGTCAAGTTGCTCTGAAAGAGACTTCTGTTCTACGAAGTGGTCTTGGTTTACAGGAAATACCTGAGGAATAAGCAACTTGCTCTGGACTCGCTCTAATAGACTGTCAATAGATTGGGAAGTAATTGCTTCACGTGAGAAAATTGCATTGTTCTTTATGGCATCTTTAAGATCTAAAAAAATGGAATCATCAGACAACCCCAATTCCTTGTCGAGGAGAACGGTTCGGATATATTGCTCCAACTCCGCCAGAGTTGGCTGGCGCAGTACAAACTGGAAGTCTGCCAAGAATTCCGCAAATGAATCTGCATTAAGGCCTGAAGCCGATGCCAGATCCGATCTCAATTTTTTAGCATTACCACGTTTGCGGTCTTCGATTACCTCTTGTTTAAATGTCCCATCCGGATTCACAATATCAAAGAGAGTGCTATCCAAACCCCTGTTTGAACATAAACATACAGTAAGCCTGCGATCAGGGAACCGCTGTTTTAAAAATTGCCAGCTCGCAGCAAATTTCTTAATGCTTACTGGACTATCTGGATTAAGGAAGTCAACCATTTCGTAGTTTTCGAGCGAGTTAACAGCATACTTCACTTGATGGGCAAAGATATCAGATCCCTGAAAGAGGACGATGTCATCAAAGTTGCCAGATTTTTCATATTCCAGATACATCTCGAAGTGCTTACGCTCAATATAGGCTTCCAAGGCCAGCCGCAGAGCAGTAAGGTCTTGGTATTCATCTCCTTTTCGTCGAGAGCTACCTCGTTTACCTATTTCGGACATTGTATTCCTCCTGCCTTAGCAATACTCTTCTAATCTTGTTTTTATTCCATATAAACTTTTCGGCCTTCCTGATTATGAGTTAATACTCTAAACCTTTGCAACTTGCCAAATTTCATTAACCGCTACTATAACTTCATCCCGGCGAATATCTTCTGCATAGCTGTATTTCTTGCGATAATTCTCCCATAACTTTTGCATGAAAATATCTTTTGAAACTTCATTTATAATAGTTTGGTCCTCTGCCAGAACACCATATGTGCCACGGTTTATTGAGGTTGACACAAGAGCTTTCGCAAGCAGTTCTTTATCCAAGATTTCCGAATGCATTTTTTGCAATATGTATATATCGTAGAAATCCCTCATGCGAGTGTTGGTTGTGCCGCGGGAAATAATCGTTTCCAATTTTTCTGCAAGCACTGTTTCAAGGTTATAAGCAAAAATATCGATCTGGCGTTCTTCGAACATGAGGTTAAATCTATATAATGTTTCTCTGGGTGTTATTTTATCTCCTACCGTTATATCAATCTTTAAAGGGGTACGAATCCCGTCAAACAGGGCTT
The DNA here is from genome assembly GCA_030156665.1 of Clostridiales bacterium. Taxonomy (GTDB): domain Bacteria; phylum Bacillota; class Clostridia; order SK-Y3; family SK-Y3; genus JASGMB01. The sequence continues at coordinate 3,590 of JASGMB010000055.1, read as the reverse complement.
CTAAGGACACTCGCAAGCCATTGTAATCTGCTTCGTCACGAATTGACTCAATACCCTTAATCCTCATCTGTGTACCATCATCAATCGACACTGCCAGGATATTTTCAAAAACTTCTTTAATAGTTTCTTCTGAAAGAGGATAGCCTTTGATAGTTGCATCCATATCCATAGTTGAACGGGTATCAAGCCCCACCATGGCAGCAACAAGCATTCCCCCTTTTAACACAAAGTTGGAACGATATTTTGATAAGGAGATTCATTCCAACAGTCTTTCAAACATATAGTTTCGCATCAAAATCTGAGCATTAATGTTCTTCTTTTTTGCCAAATTGCGAATCAATGCTTTTAGCTGCGTTGATGATTTCATAGCAGCACCTCCAGGTATTTTCGCAAAACATTGGTGATCCTGAATTTATCCGCATAACGCATGAGTTGTGGAAGGTTCTTATCTTTGCGCGTTGTATATCTTTTTAAAGCGTCAGTTAAAATTTCAATATCCATTTGACTCCGGCTTCTGACAATATCACAAATTGTCCGCTCCATATCATAAATTCTGACTACACGATTATAAGGTGTATTTGCTGTTGTAACTCCCAGTTCATACAACTCCGGTTTTATAGAGTACACTTTAGCTCCGCTATTTCGCAGGCTCTTTGTATTCATTCCCGTCTTTACGGTTACTGAATATATTAGCGGATCTCTATCTGTAAGATTGTGAAAAAACAACGCTGTTTCATGAGAAAAAATCGCTTGCTTGAACCTCATCTGAAAACGATACATTTCATCATCGTAACAGTCGTGAGTAATATAAATTCCACGCTCTAAACGCTCTAATATTCCTTTCCTTACAAATTCGGAAAGATAGGTTCTTGGAATACCTGCCTCGGTTACAAACTTTGTAGAAATGACGCCATTGTGCTTTTTAATTAAATTATGAAGTTTAGCAGAATAATCCATTTTATTTTCCTCTCTTTACGAAACTGCTAACATTAAATTTTATTTTAGCATTTTTGCAAATTGCTTCTTCCAATCTATACATAAACTAAATGCCAATATAAACTATAAAGCTTATTTTAAATAATCACTTGACTTCTATTTCCTTAATGAGTTATCGTTTTTCCAATTTAAAACAAACAAGGTTTTATCCTTCGATAAACTTAAAAACTTATTTTTTCCCAAAGTTTCAGCAGTTTCTTCATTATAAGTATGTATCTTATCTATAGCAATAAATATTTGCTTCTTGTGAGTATTCCGTAACATCATTAATAATTTGCTTTTTCAGCAGCATAAGAAGGGTATTGTCTGATTTTTGTTCGACTTTTAAAGCAGTATATTCCAACTTAGCCAACTCGCCGCTATCCAGATTTAATTTTTGCAATACAACTCTTATTTCATCTTCAATATTAAAATAGGAATATGTATTCATAATCTTGCTTTTTTGTATGAGAGATTCCTTTATTTTATATAACATACGGTACTCTTCAATGGTGCGTGGCTTATCAAATTTTTCGTGGCAATCAGGACAGAGCGGTATAACATTATCCAGGCTGTTTACATCACTGCTAAGCCGCTTTTCATTTTTTAAAAGTTCGACTTCTTTGGGATTAGGATTTAGAGGGTATATATGAGCTATTTCATACTTTTTATGAATCTGGCCGCTTTTTTCATAATGCAAAGGTTTCGTACAAATCGGACAAATTCCCTCAACTTGTGTGTACAATAATAGCTGTTCATTAGCTGAATAAGTTTTTCTACAGTTGCTCACAAAACTCACCCCTCTTTACGAACTTGCTAATATTATATATGATTTTAGCAAATTCGTAAAGAGATAGCCTTTACTTAAGCAAATTGCGCTGTACACAATTTTTCTATTAAAAATCTTAAAATACGGCTTGCAAAAAGTATTTTCATCCATCGTAATTTCAAAATTACATATATTTTTCCTGCTCAAGCACCAGATTTCCCATCTTATCCACAAAAAAGGGCGCACTTAACCAGCTTTGTTGTGGATAACTTTTAATTTTTTTCACTTTTCTGTGGTTATCTATGCAGTTTTCAAAATTCTCATAAATTCTGACTGACCTTTTTTTATCCTTCCTATTGCCAGAACCAGCATCACCAACAGTGCCAGGCTGCATTTTAATTTCATCTTCTTTAACCCACGTATAAAATGCCTTTCAAACCCATAATACGTTGTCTATCCTGCTGTTTACCCTCTCAACTGCGGTCCTTGATTTATATATCCTTTCCCATGCATAACTGGACCGGGCAACCGGTGTAAACCTTCTTCTATCTTCTTCAAGTTTTATCCGCACTGCCTTGTTGTAATGCGGACACTTATCGCATCCTTTACACCTTATTCCACTGCTTTTACAGGGGCATATGTACTTTAAAGTATTCCTGTCCTTTTCAAATCCTCCATACCCCATCAGATGCCTTTCACCCATCTCAGGGTCATAACAGTAAATTGCACCAAAATTGTCGTATCCGATTATATTGTGTCTTCCTTCAAACATCCTTATCTCATGCTTGTTTTTCCAGCCATTTCTCATGTCTATGACCAGTTTTATCCCATGTTTATCCCAGAGCATCTCTATTGTTTCTGTATCATCATATCCTCTGTCTCCAAGCCAGTATTCACATCTTTCAAGCACCTCAGGATGTTTGGCTTCAAGCATCTCTATTAGCTTTTTACCTTCCGGTATCTCAGCTTCACTTGCTTTTGTTACACTGAATGCTACAGGAAGTTCATATTTTGTATCTACAACAAGGTGAAGCTTGTACCCAAACCAGCTTTTTATCTTTTCCCAGGCAGTGCCGTCCTCACGTATACCACTGTATTTTTTTATGCCAGTATTTGCATCCAAATCTCTTCATCCATCTTGCTCTTTATTATGATTTTCCCTTTTAGCATATGATTCTATAGCTTTACCGTCTATAGCCAACATCCTGCCAAAATCAGGCACAAGCTCCGTTATCTCTTCAATTGCCTCATCAAACATCTCATTCACAAGTTCCTGTTCTTCCATAATGCTTGATAAAAATCTGCTGTAATTCCATGCATTAGGTATCATGGGTTCTTTGCCAATTTCTCTTCCATTTTCATCTTTAATTATCCTATATTTCCTAAAACCACACACATGCCTTAGCTGCCCATTTCTTGATAGCTCTTCAATCAGCTTTCCAGTACTTTCATGCCTGAATACTACACCTGCTATAATTGAATTCCACATAGCTCTTACAGGATAATCATCTCTACCTTTACCTCGCTTTTTTTCAAGCTTCCTTATTAGTTTTTCATCAAGTAGATTCTCTAACACCAGTTTTAATTTATTTAAATCTCCCAAATCTTCACATTTTATGTACTCAAATATATCAATCTGTGGTATAAATAGCCATAGTAGATTACCGCCTCCTTAGTGTTTTTTTATTTTCTTGTCAATTAACATTATACACTACAGGCAGGCGGTTTTCACTTGTTTTTATACCTTTGGGTGCATAAATTATATATGACCCATTATCTGAAAAATTACCGTCTAGTTCACAGTATAAGATACTTTTTCATATATATGATAAATCTTCCAGTAAAA
>JASGMB010000054.1 GCA_030156665.1 Clostridiales bacterium | reverse complement strand
GTTCCTCCTGTAGTTGCTCCTGCACGAAATACTAACCCTAAACCTGTCCCCATTATTATACCACCATATAGTGAAGCAAGCAACGGATCTCTGGTTAAAACAGGGAAAAAAGTTGTTAAATCAATGATTGCTGATAAAACAACTGTACTATAAAGGGTTTTTACACCAAAAGCTCCACCTAAATGTCTTATACCTAAAATAAAGAGAGGTACATTTAAAACAAGCATGGTTGTACCCACTGGAAATTTGAATAAATAAAATAAAACGATAGCAATACCGCTTACCCCACCAGGAGCAATTTTATTAGGACTTAAAAACATATTAATTGATACTGCCGTAATGAATGAACCAAAAGTGATAAGTAAATAATCTCGCCAATTTCCAAGAAATTTTTCCAAATTAAATTTGACCATATATCTCCTCCACCAAAATATATAAAAAAGTCTTTTTATTCACAGAATATAAAGGTTTATAATTTCCTATGTATTATATCGATAACCAATATCTAAATTTAAAATAAATTAATTGTAGTTATCGATGAAATTAACAAACTTTAAATCATAATATTTAGTTTTAAAGTTGGTTAATTATAAAAAATAGAGATTAAGGTTAAAATTAAAGCTATCCAAGCATTTGGTAATCTTTAATCTTAGTCTTAATCTCAATCTTAATTTCTATGTATATTTTTTCACTCTGATTTTGCAATTGCCAAATCCAATAACTCTATAAGCCTTTTTTTCTGCCCCGTTAAATAAAGATACCCCAACAACGCTTCGAAACCAGTAGCATGTCTGTAATCATTAATATCTGCATGTTTGGGGGTTGTACCTGATTTTGCATTCCTTCCTCTTTTAAAAACGGCAAATTCTTCTTCTGTAAGCTGATCTTGAAGACTGTGAATAATGTCACTTTGCGCTTTTGCTTTTACATATAAAGTAGCCTGCCGGTGCATCTTGTGAACGGGAGCATTTCCCTTCTTCACAAGCATCGTTCGTATATACAGCTCATAAACGGCATCTCCGATATATGCCAGCACTAACGGCGAATATTGTGAAGGGTTTATAGATTGCTCTTTATCTGTTAAAATGAATTCATCATCAATAAATTTATTAAACATAAGCTGTCCCCATATTTAACCCCAAAATACTTCATCGTAACTTTCTTCCTCTTCCGCAATGGTAAAAAAGTCGATATATAAAATTTTATCTTCTTCAATTTCGCCTGCTTTTACAGGTTTCGTATAAAATCCGATTCTAAACCTAAATTCCGGCTCCTCTACCAAGTCACGAGCTTTATCATCGTATGCCAATCCTTCGATTTTATAAATCCCCTCTTTTTCCAAATCTTTTATTAGCTCATCCAACTCTTCGTCACAATCTATGTCCACGTCTACTATAATATCTTCTTTAAGCTTTCGCGCAATTTCTTTTACTTCTCCTGTTTGATATCTAAATCCTCTCCAAGATTGAACCATATTATCATCTCCTATATAATTTTAGTGTATTATTCTAATTATTATTAGCAGAAAAAGCTAAATACTCATTCCCAAGAATCTAAAAAAGTAAATTTATATTTTTCTCCATTTAACCCCTTGAGGTGTATCTTCCAGCACAATTCCCATTTCTTTTAGTTGATCCCGTATACTGTCCGCTACAGCCCAATTTTTTTCTTTTCTGGCTTGCTGCCGCTTGGCAATTAATTCTTCTATTTCTTCATCTAAAGCGTCCTGTTGTGATTTTTGCAATATTCCTAGTACATTTCCCAACTCTTTTATTAAATTAGATGCAAATTCAATGATAGTAATAGATGAATTACTGGTAGCAGTAATGTTTGCATTCACTTCTCTAACCATATCAAATAATGCTGCAATTGCGTCTGCAGTATTTAAATCATCATCCATTGCTGCAATGAATTTTTGTTTATATTGATTTAACTTATTTGCTAACGTTACTTCCTGTTCATTCATAGCGCTATCCTGAGCGTTTTGTTTGAAAAATTCCAGGTTGTTCAGGCAAGTATACATTCTATCCAAACCGTTTTTTGCTTGTTCCATCAAATCTTTACTAAAATTAATCGGATTGCGATAATGGGCTGAAAGCATAAAAAACCTAATTACTTCATAATCATATTCTTTTGCTACATCTCGTACAGTAAAGAAATTATTCAATGATTTTGACATTTTTTGATTATCGACATTAATATATCCATTGTGCAGCCAATATCTGGCAAAAGGTGCATCGTTGGCCGCTTCACTTTGTGCGATTTCATTTTCGTGATGTGGAAAAATCAAATCTTGTCCTCCACTGTGTATATCAATTGTCTTTCCTAAATATTTGTTGGCCATGGCAGAACATTCAATATGCCACCCCGGCCTGCCCATTCCCCATGGGCTTTCCCATGCAGGCTCTCCCGGTTTCTGTTTTTTCCATAGTGCAAAGTCCATAGGATCCTGCTTTTTCTCATTGACGTTGATTCTGGCTCCTGCTTCCAACTCTTCAAGGGGTTGATGAGACAGTTTTCCATACTCTTTAAATTTTTTTGTATTAAAGTATACATCCCCGTCTATATTATAAGCGAATCCTTTATCCTCCAACTTTTTGATAAGGTCAATGATTGCATTGATGTTTTCGGTAGCTTTAGGATGTACGGTAGCTTCCTTTATTCCTAACCCTTTTGCATCTTTGAAATATTCCTCAATAAATTTTTCTCCTAACGCTTTAACAGTGATTCCTTCTTCATTCGCTTTATTAATCATCTTATCATCTATGTCAGTAAAGTTTTGTACAAAATTAACTTTATATCCTTTATATTCAAGGTACCTTCTCAAAGTGTCAAATATGATAAAAGGTCTTGCATTTCCTATATGAAAATAATTATATACTGTTGGGCCGCAAGAATACATTTTAACCTCATTAGGATCTAGCGGTTTAAACTCTTCTTTTTGTCTTGTAAGTGTGTTGTATAACTTCATCCTTACCAGTCCTCCTTATAAAATCGTTCACAGCAGCTTATTTTTACTTTTCACTTTCTACTGTATTCTTATTATTATTTTGCTGTCTTAACTGACAATCATGCAATTCTTGAGATAAATTTTCTAGTTTTACTAACAGTTTACACAATTCTATAGATATCGGGTCAGGTAAATGAATTTGGTCTAAATCCACACCCCTTGCAGAAGCAATTTTCTTATTATCTTTTATAACTACCCTTCCCGGTACCCCAACACATGTACTGTTAGGTTCAACTTCTCTAAGCACTACAGCATTGGCAGCTATCTTCGAATTGTCCCCCACTGTAAATGGCCCCAGTACTTTAGCTCCTGCTCCAATTAATACATTGTTACCAATCGTAGGATGTCTTTTACCTTTATCCTTTCCGGTTCCTCCCAGTGTAACCCCTTGATAAATGGTACAATTATCACCTATTACTGTTGTTTCTCCAATCACAACTCCCATACCATGGTCTATAAACAAGCCTTTACCTATCTTTGCTCCAGGATGTATTTCTATTCCTGTAAAAAAACGACTTAATTGAGATATTGCCCTGGCAATAAAGAACATTTTATGACTATAGAACCAGTGTGCAATCCTATGACTTAATATGGCATGAAGACCAGGATAGAGCAAAAGTACTTCCAACCAATTTCTTGCTGCCGGGTCCCTTTCTAAAATTACGTTTATTTCTTCTTTTATGGTTTTCAACATATGAATTGACACCCCCACTTTTAAATTAAGAATTAAATTCAAATGTGCAAATGTTTTGCAGCAATGCTAAAAAAACAACTTCGCTTCAGTGCATATGCACAGAGGCGAAGTTGTTCGCGGTTCCACTCTGTTTGGGGATTTTCCCCATCTTCTATGGCAGATAACGGTGCCAACCGTAAAAAGATACTACAGTCATTTCTCAATTTCTGCTCATGAGCGCACTTCACTTATACATAGCATTAAGAATGCTTCCAGCCGGTGGCACTCTCTCTCTGTAAGTATGCACAAGCTACTCTTCTCAATCAAAGCATTTCGGATATAATTTATTTAATACATTTTATTATACCATAAAACACGCTGAAGTTAACAAAAATTTATGTAGAAATATTTGAAACTTTCTTTACTTTCTTAATCTTGCTATTATTTTTTTCTTTTATGGCAATATTACAGCTGCTTTGTTTATATGTTGAACTCACCACACGGTTTTTTCCTTGTCTTTTCGCACAATACATCGCTTCATCGGCAGCCTTGACCAGTTCAATAGATGACATCGCATTATGGGGGAAATTAGATACTCCTACTGATATGGTGATGCCAGAAAATCCTTCTATGTTAAGTGCAAACAAATAGTTTTCAACTTTACCTCTCAACCTTTCCGCCATTTCCAAAGCTTCTGTAATACTACAGCTTTTTAATATAATGGCAAACTCTTCTCCTCCATAGCGTACAATAACATCCGTTTTCCTGGTGTTTAAACGCAAAATATCTGCTAATTCTATCAAAACTCTATCTCCCACTAAATGCCCAAAAGAGTCATTGATTTTTTTAAAATCGTCAATATCTATTAATATGACACTTATCTCATCTTTTCCGTTTGATAAAAAATTTGTTAAAGTATCATAAAAATATTTATAGTTATAAAGGCCGGTTAAGCTGTCTCTTTTAGATAACTCAGCAAAATATTGCTGCCTATAAAATATTTTATAGATAACTAAATCTGTAATGCTTAATACGATGAATATATTCACAAGGCCAATGATTGAAATGAATTTTGAATTGGTTAGAATATTTATTGTAACTAAACTTAATATAAAAATAACATGGGATAAAAATAGAAATCTAATGCCTATAGTACCTTCAGTCACTTTTATCTACCTGCCCGTCGAATATATTTTATCTTAATGGTATCTCCTTAAATACATGTGTATTTTATGAATTATAACTATATATATACTTATTTAGTAAATATTGTATTTTTATACTATCATACCTTTTACATACAGTCAATACGTTTATATATAATAGCATAAAATCTTTCATCAACTGCAAAAAAGCCATCTCGTATTACGAAATGACTTTTTGATTGTCTAAACAAGTATAAATAAGTTTCACTTTATATCTTTAGTACAAAATCTGCATAGGCTTGTGTTGCATGTTCCCCATGGTCAAGTCCTAATTCTTCATCCTGTCTGTCAACTCTTAATCCTACAGTTGCTTTAACAGTCTTAAACAGAATAAAAGATGTTCCTAATGTCCAGGCAGCAACTGCTATAACACCAATTGTCTGTACTCCTAGAAGTTTTACTCCTCCACCATAAAACAAGCCTCCATCGACAGCAAATAAACCTACTAAAATAGTTCCTACCGCTCCACATAGACCATGTACACCTACAGCTCCAACCGGATCATCCACTTTAAGAACTTTATCTATAAATTCAATGCCATATACAATAACAAAGCCTGCAACTGCACCTATCGCTATAGCGCCCCACATGCTCACAGCTGCAGTCCCGGCAGTAATCGCTACTAGACCGCCCAAAACGCCATTCAGTGACATACTTACATCAGGCTTACCATATTTAAGCCATGTAATTATCATAACAACTACCGCTCCCGTCGCTGCCGACAGATTAGTTGTCATCGCAATACCTCCCAAAGCGGAATCGGCTGTCAATTCGCTTCCTGGGTTAAATCCAAACCATCCAAACCAAAGTATGAATACCCCTAATGCGCCTAATACAATATTATGCCCCGGAATTGCATGAACTTTGCCATCTTTTCCGTATTTACCAATCCTAGGACCGATTATCGCCGCACCTACTAAAGCAGCCCATCCACCTACCGAATGCACAACTGTGGAACCTGCAAAATCAATAAAACCCAATTGGGATAACCAGCCACCACCCCATGTCCAATGACCTACAACTGGATAAATAATAAGTGTTAATACTGCACTATACAATATATATGCAGCAAACCGGGTTCTTTCAGCCATTGCTCCCGATACAATTGTTGCAGCTGTTGCAGCAAATACTGTTTGAAAAATGATAAAAACTTCCATAGGAATATTCAATCCCAAGTCTAGTGTATTAGGATTAAAGAAACCCGATGTACCGATAAAGCCTGCCATGCTATCTCCAAACATAAGCCCAAAACCAAAAACAAAAAATATAATTGATCCGATTGAAAAATCCATTAGATTTTTCATAATAATATTACTTGCATTTTTAGCCCTTGTAAAACCTGCTTCTACCATTGCAAAACCTGCTTGCATGAAAAACACTAAAAATGCTGCAATTAATACCCATATGGTATCTAAATTTGCTTGTATGTCTGCTGTTGTAACCTCCTCAGCAGCAAATACCGCTGTCGGCAGTAGAAATATACTCATCATTATAATCATAAACATGCTTTTCTTCATCATGAACCATCCTCTCTTGATTTTATAATCTCACTATCTTATTAATTGCTATGTTCCAATTCTACATTGCTTTTTTAAATTGCTTTCTCTCCACTTTCTCCAGTTCTAATTCTGATAGCATTTTCTACATTGTAGATAAAAATCTTTCCATCCCCTACATTGCCTGTTCTTAATGTTTGCTGAATTTTATCTGTTATACTTTCTACCATAGCATCTCTTATGATGATTTCTACCTTGATTTTGTGCAGTAAGTTAATGGTTAGTTCTGCTCCTCTATACATCTCTTTTATTCCTCTCTGGTGCCCACACCCCATTATGGTAGAAACCATCATTCCAGTAACCCCTGACTTATCCAATACTTCCTTAACCTCTTCCAACTTGTCTGGACGAATAACAATTTCAAGTTTTTTCATTATGTTACCCCTTCCTTTTTTAGAATTTTCAAAAGAAAAAGACGCCATGTATTACACAGGCGCCTTAGCCAACTTTATAAGTGTTCAGCATTGAACGATTTCATTTTTATTCCATCGTATCGATTATAATTTTTGCAATATCCTTCATGGGAACTCCGCTATCCATACTCTGCTTTTGAATTTTTCTATAAGCTTCAGGTTCTGAGAGATTTTGCTTTTTCATTAAAATCCCTTTTGCCTTATCAATTATTTTTCTTGCTTCTAAATTGCTTCTTAAGCCTTTTATTTGTTCTTCAAGTTTTTTTATCTTTCTTCTACTGCGCAAAACAATATCAATGGTATTAAGCAATGTCGTTTTATTAATAGGCTTATTTAAGCATACCACATCCAAATCCATTATAGCACTTTCAACAAATTCTTTTTGGGCCTGATTTGTTAATAATATTACAGCACATAAACTTTCTTCTGCAACAATTTTTGCGACCTCAAATCCGGTAGTATCTGGGAGTTCATAATTTATTACTAATAACTCCGGCTTTAACATACGTACTTTTCTAATAGCTTCATTGCCTGAACTACAAACATCCAATACAGTTAATCCATTTTGACTCATTACATTTCGAATACGATTCCCTAGGTCCATGTTACTGATTGTAACAATAATATCAGGCTGATTCATCACCTACACTCTCCCATCGTACTCTCAGCAGGTGTTGAATTAATACCTGGTAAGATATTGATCAATTTCCCATTGATGAACTTTCGTTTTATACTGCTCCCATTCGATTAATTTTGCCTCAACATATCGTTCATAAACATGAGAACCAAGGGTCTTTTTAATTACTTCATCCTTCTCCAATTCTTGTATTGCTTCATATAGATTTCCAGGCAAATTTTCTATACCATGTTTTTTTCTTATTTCTGCGTCCATTTTAAAAATATTTTTTTCAACACTTGCCGGGGGTTTCAATTTATTTTTTATACCATCCAATCCAGCTGCCAATGAAACTGCAAGCGCAAGATACGGATTACAAGATGGGTCCGGATTCCTCATTTCTATTCTCGTACTTTCTCCCCTTGCTGCAGGAATTCGAATTAAAGGACTTCTATTTTTAGCTGACCAGGCAATGTATACCGGTGCTTCGTAATCGGGTACTAATCTCTTATAAGAGTTAACGATAGGATTTGTGATGGCTGTCATTCCTTTTACATGCTTTAGAATTCCTGCAATATAATTATATGCAATTTCACTTAATCCAAGTTTATCATTAGGATCGTAAAATGCATTTTTGCCGTCTTTTACCAGAGATTGATTGGTATGCATCCCCGAACCATTAATACCAAATATGGGCTTAGGCATAAACGTCGCATGCAGTCCATGTCTTTGCGCTATCGTTTTTACTACCAATTTAAAAGTCATAATGTTATCCGCCGTTTTTAATCCATCTTCATATTTAAAATCAATTTCATGCTGACCTCTTGCAACTTCATGATGAGAAGCTTCAATTTCAAACCCCATCTCCTCTAATACAAGACACATATCTCTTCGTGCATTTTCTCCCAGATCAATAGGACCTAAGTCAAAATATCCGGCGTTATCATGGGTGATGGTCGTTGGGTCCCCGTTATCATCTGTAAGAAATAAAAAGAATTCACATTCCGGACCAACATTATAAGTATACCCCATCTCTTCTGCTTCTTTAACGACTTTCTTTAATACATACCTCGGATCTCCTTCAAAAGGTGTACCATCCGAATTATATACATCGCATATTAATCTTGCAACTCTGCCCGGTTGAGGACGCCAGGGAAATATTACAAAGGTACTTGGATCAGGTCTTAAATACATATCGGATTCTTCAATTCTTACAAATCCTTCTATAGAAGAACCGTCAAACATACATTGATTATTTAATGCCTTTTCCAACTGTTTCGCAGTAATTGCAACATTTTTAAGTGTCCCAAAGATATCTGTAAATTGCAGTCTTATAAATTGAACGTCCTGCTCTTTTACCATTCTCATTACATCTTCTCGTGTGTAGTTAGGCATATACCCCAACCCCTTTCATAGATTTGATAAAAATTCCTATCCTGCTTAATATTTTTAGTATAAGCAAAAAAGACGTCCCTTATAAAGGAAGTTATATAACTACTCCCTTTAAAGAACGTCATTGTTCCAAAAACATTCTATTACAATATTGCTATAAAATTGAATTATTACAAATAACAACATATTTTATATTTAATTTTATTATAGCATAAATTTATAAAAATGCAAGAGGTATTTTGAATTTTTGCAATTTTTATTTTTAAAAAATTCATTATTAATAATATTATACAAAAAAATACTATATATTCATATTATTTTGCATATTAATTATAATAAACATTCAATTTTTGACAAAAATAAGACAATTAGATAACAAAATCATTCCTTAAATATGTTTTTCTATTTTGCAATTATTCAAAATTTCCATGGAGGAAAAGCAGTATTACTTCTTCAAACCAATTAAATGCACCTAATTAACCTTGAATATTGAATATATGATTCAAGTAATATGTAATGTTAATATAATTTCATGAAAAGGGGGATATTCATGGACGGGTTAGATATGTTTTTAGCTTTTATCGGCGCTTTTGTGTTATTATTGGTTTTAATCGGAATAGTCTTATATGTTTTACTAGCAATCGGCTTATATCAAATGGCTAAAAATGAAAACATTGAATATGAATGGTTTTCTTTCATTCCAATTTTACAGTTATACATTATAGGTAAAATTCTCAAAGAGGTTAAAGTCCTGGATTATACCGTTCCCAAACTGGAACTTGTTTTACCGCTCGCACCTATCGCTACTATGATTTTAAATGTTATTCCTTTTATCGGGTGGCTTTTAAACTTGGCATATATCGTGTTTAGTATTATTGTAATGTATTATTTCTTCAAAAGGTATAAAGGTGAGCAGGCCACTATCCTGACCATTGTAAGTGTCATCTTTCCATTTATGTTCCCGATATTTATTTTTAGCTTAAGAAATGCAATGCCGCTCACCGGTAGACAATGAACAGCTAACGGCAATAGCCTATATAAATCCATATAAAATACAAATTAAATTGAAAAGAGAATGTATAAATTACTCATACATTCTCTTTTCAATTTTCAATTCTGCATTCTCCATTCTCAATTGCTTTTAATAGGGTGTGTATAAATTTGCATAAGGTCTCTTATTATATGCGATCAGCTTAGTAAAAGGCTTGTTCATTACATAATCCATATTTCTGTGGAAATATTTACAATACCTCTTTACATATCTTTTTATGAGTTTATAATCATCTTCATTAGGTGTGACCGCCTTCACTTCTTTCCCCAATTTGTGGGGTTCTATCTCTCCACGGATATACATCACACCACCGTGCATACCTGTACCGCAGAACTTTCCAATCATTTCTTCTCCATCCTCAAGGTTTAATCCAAGAAGGAAAATCATCCCTCCAGCCATATATTCGCCTAAGAAATCACCTGCCTTACCACCTATCACAATAACAGGCTTTGCTTCCATATATTCTTTCATATGAATCCCTACACGGTAACCTACATTGCCTTTAATAAAGATCTCTCCACCGCGCATAGCATAGCCAGTTGTATCTCCGCAATGCCCATGAACAATTACTCTGCCATCATTCATCGTATTTCCCAAGGCATCCTGTCCATTGCCGAATATCTCAATCTCCGGTCCATTCATATAGGCTGCCAAGTCATTTCCCGGTGTTCCGTATATCGTAAGTTTCCCTTCACCGTGCAGGCCATCACCAATATAACGCTGCCCGTTAACATCTTTCAAAATAATTTCTTTATGGCTTTTAAATATTTCTCTTATTTCTTTGTTAAATTCAACATAAGATTTTAATCCTGCAATCAACTCCATTACTTTCTCCCTCCCATCAACATTTTTTCTTTTCGTATTGATTTCGGGAAGGCTTTTAATCCAAATCCATCCTCAAGCAAATGATGTTTGAGCACGCCTAAGGATACTTTATCTCTTATCAAACTAGTATATATTCCCGCCCTGTCTACTTTATTTAATAGGATAAAACCTACCAGCACATCCTCTTTTACCACAAATTTTTTTAACCACTGGTCATCTTCATTCATTTCCATATATACAGAATATCCCTCTCCTGTCGGGTTTACAATTCCTGCTGTAATCATGGGCAATCCGAAAAAGCCTATGGCATTCATCGGGAATGCTCCGTCAAACTGCATCTTTCCGCCAGACATATTATAACCAGCTATCTCCCCTTGTTGATATGCATTAGGCCACAACGCAAGTATTCGATTGGTATTCACTGTAATATCCATACTTTCTGTAACATCGCCAGCCGCGTATATATCATTCACACTGGTTTCCATTTTACTATCTACCATAATACCACGGTTAATCTGTATTCCTGCCGTTTGAGCCAAGGCTACATTCGGCCTTACACCAATCGCGATAATGAGGATATCACACGGCAACGCTTTACCGTCTTTGAGAATAACCTTTTCTACCTTTCCATCTCCACAAATTTGCACTACAGTATTATTTAAAACAAATTTGGTTCCTTGCTGTTCCATCTGTTTTTGTACAATACTGGCTGCCTGATGGTCAAGAATGGTACTGAGTACCCTGTCCGCCAACTCAACCACCGTAACATCATCGGTTAATTTGTTTAATCCTTCGGCGGCTTTTAATCCGATTAATCCAGCCCCGATAACAATTACCCTGGACTGCCTCTTAACTTTACTTTTTAAAGCAGTAGCATCATCCCACTTTAGAAAAGTGTAGATATTTTCCTTTCCTTCCAACCCATCCATAGGAGGAACAAAAGGAACACTTCCGGTAGCAATCAGTAATTTATTGTAAGAAATTTTTTCTCCGCTATCAAGTACTACTTTCTTTTCTTCTTTTTTTATTTCCACTGCTTTTTCCCCAAGAAGGGTTTTCACATTGTTTTTCGTATAAAAATCCTGTTCTCGATAATACATACCTTCTTCTTTCACTTTATCTCCAAGATAATAGGAGATTAACGGACGTGAATAGGTATGATGCTTTTCATCAGAAATTAAGGTAATATTACCTTTTTTGTCATTCTTTCTAATGCCTTCCACTGCTGCAATAGCTGCTGCAGAATTTCCAACAATTACATATTCCATACTTATTCACCCCTCTCTTCAAATTTTAATGCCTCGTTAGGACAATTTTTTACACAGGCCGGTATATCTCCGGATTGAGAGCAAAGGTCACACTTTGTAGCAACCTTCTTACCTTCTTCATTTCTTACAATTGCACCATAAGGACAGACTAATATGCAAGTCCAACAACCCACACAGCGTTCTTCTCTATTGGTAACCACTCCCGTTTCTTCATCCCTGTGCATGGCTCCCGTAATACATGCTTTAGTACACGGAGCGTCCTCACAATGTCTGCACTGGAGTGCAAAAGAAACCGGCATGTCTTCTTCCACAATCACTCGAGGTAAGGGTCTTGGCGTTTCCTTTTTATATGCTTTTATAATATCTTTTGATTTGGAATGAGCTACAACACAGTGTACCTCACACAGTTTACATCCTACACAATATTCTTCAAGTGCATAAACTTTTTTCACGATTGTCAACCCCCTCTTTACTCTCCAGCATGCTTAATGCCTAAAATTTCAAGTTCCTTATCATTTAACCCGATACCTCGGAGCATTAAGCGATTGCCTCTTAAACTATCTATTGAATTGATACCCATTCCACCCAGCATCTCTTTTATCTCGTGATCCCAAGCGTGAACAAGGTTGACAAGCCTTTTATATGCAATCTCAGGATTTAATCTCTTTACTAAATCCGGGCGCTGCGTTGCGATACCCCAGTTGCATTTTCCGGTATAACATTTCTGGCACATATGGCATCCCATAGCAATAACGGCAGCACTTGCTATATAAACTGCATCAGCACCTAATGCAATTGCCTTTACCACATCTGCGCTGTTTCTTATACTACCTGCAACAACAAGAGAAACCTGATTTCTAATTCCTTCATCTCTTAATCTTTGGTCTACAGATGCAAGGGCTAATTCTATCGGAATACCTACATTATCTCTAACCCTTGTAGGTGCAGCTCCTGTTCCTCCTCTATAGCCATCCATCACAATAACATCAGCTCCGGCTCTGGCTATACCCGATGCTATTGCTGGGGAATTATGAACAGCGGCAATCTTTACAAAAACAGGTTTTTTGTAGTCAGTTGCCTCTTTTAGGGAGTAAATTAATTGTCTTAAATCTTCAATAGAATATATGTCATGATGCGGAGCCGGAGAAATCGCATCTGAACCCACTGGAATCATTCGTGTTGC
>JASGMB010000053.1 GCA_030156665.1 Clostridiales bacterium | reverse complement strand
TTTTTGTAGGTGGCGGATAGTTAATGAGTTAAGTGTAATAATGCTGTGAACCGCTAACTGTGAACTGCGAACCATTTTATCACCAATTTTACTTTTTCTCATATATTATTCATATATCATATTAATTAATCATATAATATTTAATACTTTTTTAATATTTATATGATATAATCTTAGTTTATATAGACTTATGATTGTAAAAAATTGTAAATCTATTGTAAATTCATTGTTTGTGGACCGCAGGTAGCAGATCTTGATAATTACTTCTGTGTGCTGTTCACTATGAACAATGAATATATTTCTAAGGAGGTGCAGTATGGAGGAAAAAAAGACTAAAAACACAAATTCTCTGGATAAATCTGCAAATAATTTATCCAAGGGTGACTTAGATGATTTCATTTTCGCCGAACAAGATAACAAAAAATGCTCTGAAAGATAATGAAGAGTAAATTGGGATTGAGGCAATGAGAATCATGCAGTTATTATTAATTACAATAACTAAAAAAATATAAAAGCACAGTTCCTACTTATTAAGTGAACTGTGCTTTTATAATGTTCATAAAAAGAGGTGCCGGAACACTTCTTCTCCCATCGTGAATGCCCCTACCAGCCCCATTTAAATCTAAATCTCTATCTTGACAATATTTCCACTGCTTTTTCCAATTGCTTATCTACCACCACTTCTAATTGCGATACCGCTACATTTAAAGCTGCCTGTGTACTAAAGTCCAATACGCCGTAGGGATACAAATTCTGCTCCGCCTGAAAATCTTTAACCGCTTTAAAGGTTTTTTCGTCAAAAACCTCATCCGGCTCACCAACATCATAGCCTAATAATGCAAGTCTTTGTTCCGCAGCGAAAACATCTTTACCTTTATCACCTAGTGTAAGTTTTCTGACTGGTTCAAGCTTTTCCAGTTTACTCATGTCAATTTTTTGGGTAATATTTCTTACTTCAACATCTGGATGAATACCATCTCCGTCAATTACAGTACCGTTTGGAGTCAGATACCTTGCAATGGTCATCTTGATTGCTCCACCACCACGTAAAGGTAGCAATTCTTGCACCGTACCTTTACCAAAAGATTTTGTCCCTACGATTTTACCGGCTTTGGAATCTTGTATAGCACCTGCAAAAATTTCAGAGGCACTGGCACTACCTTCGTTAATCAGTACTACAACCTCATACTTTGACTTCTTTAAGTCAGAGTAAAAAGTATATTTTTGTTTTTCATCCTTATATTCTATATGAACAATGGGACCTTCATTAGGTACAAAATAATTTGCTATATCAACCACCTGCGTTAGCGAACCGCCAGGATTATTTCTTACATCAATAATGATTTTTTTAATTTTTGCTTTATCAAATTCATTTAACACATCTGTGAAATATTCAACCGTATTGGCATTAAAATCAGAAATTCTTATGTAACCGATATTGTTTTCCAGTACCTTGTGCGTAATAGGATTAATTTTTATAAGATCTCGTACAATATTAAAGTATAGAATGTCTTCATATCCTTCTCTTTTGATGCCCAGTTTTACCGATGTACCCGGCTCCCCTCTCATGAGAGGTACAGCTATATTGACATCATAATTGGACACATCCACATCATTAATATATATAATTTTATCGCCTGATTTTAAGCCTGCCCGGTCACCCGGCGTATTCTCTATAGGAGCTAAAATGGTAATATTTCCGTTACGATTTGCTACAGAAATACCTATACCTCCAAACTGGCCGTCCACTGCAGCAGAAAATTGTTCATATTCGTCTTGATAAAAGAATGTACTATATTGGTCAAGCGTTTCGAACATTCCTTCAATCGCCTGGTCTCTCAATTCGGGATTGTTTTCTATAATGTTGCGAAGCGCTCCTTCTAAAACTTCCGTTTCCGTGACATCACCTTTATATTTTTGCATAATGTACTCTTTTACGTGCTGTAAAAATATAAAGTTAGGGTCTTCCTGTTGTGCTTCCTGTGCAAATGTTGTCACACTAAACAGTAACACGAATACTGTTAATAGGGCAATCATTCTTTTGAACTTATTCATTTAACATTCTCCAATCTTTTCTTTTTTGAACCGATGCGGCATCTATAAATAATTTTACTACTAATAAACTATCCTCGCAACTCTCAAAAATTACAAAATCACCAAATTTATTCTCTACCTACTTATTTTATCTTAGTTGAAATAAATAATATTTTCTCTATAATCTCTTTGAAGATCTTTTTCTAAAAATTCCAGAAAGCGAACAAGCATTGCTGAGGCTTCTGCTCGTGACATCGGTTTATTAGGATTTACATTATTATATTCATCTCCATTGATAAGTCCGACTTCTGCCGCAACATATATGCTGTCCTTGGCCCATCCCGGAATTTTATGGTCATCACTAAAGGAAGTATAGTATCCGGGGTTGGGTGCTTTATTCTCGAATCCCAACGCCCTTACCAAAATGGTAATTGCCTGTGCCCTGGTTAGTGGATCCCCAGGTTTGAATAAATCTTTAGATGCGCCTTTTATAATTCCTTTGTCCACTCCATCTTTAATGTATTCATAGTCCGGGTCCTCTACATTTACATCCTTAAACGGTGACTCCTCTTTCGGTTGGTTTCTACTCCGATAAGTTGGCTTCTTTTCTTCCAGTGTCGGTCTTATATTGCACGCCTTTATAATGCCCCGGGTAAATTCCTGGCGGGTCATAGGTGCGTCAGGCGTAAAGAACTGGGAGTCTTCATCAAATACATCCAGTGAATACAGCTTTTCGATATATTTCTGCGCCCAGTGTCCGCCGGTATCTCTGAATTTGGGAACAATTAATCTTTCAAGTTTTGGCACCATTTTTTTCGATAGTGCTATACTGTCTTCCGTTCTCCTGGATTTGTGCGGAGCGCCATTTTCTATTTTAGCAACATTATAACCATATTCAACCTCTATCATTTTGGGGAGGTTATAGTGATATTTGGACACTATTTCTCTATTGGTAACTCTGATATATCCCCCTTTAAAACTGGAAAAATTGGCTTCGTTGTCTGAATATTTTAATTCCTTTGTGGTGCTGTCTGACACCTGTACTTTCACAGTTCCCTGCCAGGATAAATCATAGGTTTGTGACGTTTCATCCTCTGCTCCGGCCACTGTTACCTGCCTGTCATAGGTAATGACATAATCCAGCATCTGAGTTTCGGTATTTCCCCAAAAGTTTTGATATCCTACATTTGACCCTGTCGCGTCTACAGTTACCTTTCCCTGCCCATTGTTAATGCTGTAAATCTTTCTCATCTTAATGTTGCCGGCATAAAAATCCGACGCCGGTCGATTATCGATTACATCCGATTTGGAAAACTGTATATCCTCCAGGGTATATCTGTCATTTCCTATCTGGATCGTTTCGGTTGCCCGTCCATTTACAACAGTATCCGCAATGGTCTGTCCTTTGTCATTACGTCTGTTATACGTCGTAACAAAGGTTATCCTTTTATTTAACGTTGCATCTATGGTTGAATCCTCAGGTTTTAAACTTCTAAAATAATAGGTTATTGTTTTTTCATCGTCTCTTTCTCGCTCGGTAATAGTATACTTTCCTACAAACTTAATAGGTTCCCCGGTTATAAATACGATTTCTTCGTATTCGTATTCATTATTTACACCGCCTGAAAATCCAGTGGGGGTAGCCCATACGATATTAAAATTCACTAGTATACTAAAAACAACAAAAGTTGTGATCAATCGTTTCATAAAATCCCCCCTCATTCGATTAATCCTATATCAGTAAATGAACGATATCACAGCGTTAAGTTAATTCATTATTGAACCAGCCTCTACTTTACAATCACCACTTTCGCATGACTGCCATCTCGTACCATGTACAGCCTATCTCCTGCTTTTAGCTGCTCAGGCGAAATGATTTTACCCTCTTTTACAATCATAGCATCTTTTAACATCACCATTACAGCAGCATTTTTCGCCATCCATGCGTCTTTTCGGCTGCTCCAATCTTTTGCGTCTCTTAAGCTGATTCTCCATTCTACCAAAGAATGGTTCTCAATATATTCTATTGTACCATTCGTCACTCTCTGACTTAGTAAGGAATCTCGCTTCTTTTTAAGTATTATGCTGGACACCCTGTCGCCATCGGCATAAATATATGCATACCAGTCCTTAAGGCCATGCTCTTTGGCATAGTCACTATTTTCGTCTACAGCATAATCCTTAGTATAAAATTCTTCCGGTGTAATATATATGTCATTTTCCAGATCATAGATGTTGATGTCATTATCGTAATATAATTCCTTTTCCTCATCAAAGGATTCCCATTCATTTCTGTTCAGCAGACAAAAATCTTTTAATATGATGCGGTCTTTAACGATTTCGTCCAATCTTCCTTCATATAAATAATCTTGTCCGATATGGTTGATTGCATATTTATCCACCAGTCGTCCGTTTTTGATGATAATGGTACCGTCATTAAATGTAAGATTTTTATGGTTTTGAAGTTCCAGTACTTCACTGTACCAGTTAATTTCTTTGATTTTATCGGAATAAGTTGATTCATACTGGTTTTTTATGACCATTTTTTCAATCTGGTCTCTGCCAAAGAAATCTTTAATTGCCATATATACCGTCTTACCTCTATAATACCTTAGATGATTGTAAGATACTTTTTCTCCTCCTGTATAAATAGGGATTTGGGCAGAATAGGGTATACTTTTGGCACTGCTGTAATACTGCCACTTACCATTTCTAAAAACTTCCACCTGCGTTAGCGTAATAACATTTTCCAGTGTATCGGCTGCTGCTAGTACACCACGGTAAAGGTCCTTTACCATAATAGATTTTCCTTCAATTTCTATCCTGCTAATTGTAGTCGAGTCGATATCATCAAAAAACAGCTTTACATGATCCCCTTCATACAATGTATTCAAGCTTACATTTTTGCCGTTTTTTAACGTAATGGTAATAGGAGATGTAAAGTAGGTTTCTTCTTTTCCTGTAGGCAATCTTAAAATAATCTCATTTCTATCAATCTTTTTAATGATCCCGTTTCTGACTTTACCGCCTTCCGGAATATACCCGGGAAATACAGTTGAATAGCTTTCCATATAATCTATCTTCCTGCCTGCAAGGGTTGCGTATATTTCCATGCCCGGTTTGAAGGCATCATAAGAAGCAGGTATGGTATCAATTACAAAAAATACTTTCTCAGCAAAGGAAAGAATATGAACAGTACCGTCATACTCTTCTATTTCTATTTTATCTTCTCCTTTGCTTTTTATAAATCCCTCTATGAAACCATTTCTATAGGGACCAGTTGGATCTCCATAAGAATAGTTTGGGAGTATATTTGAAAAACCGAATAATAAAATAAATGCCAATAAAATTACTTTCAAATGTTGTTTTGACACTATATCACCTCGAATGCATAATCTGGTTCACGGTTCACGGGGGTGCATTTAATTTGTTTGAAGAATATTATTCCAATGACGGAGCTACAAGGCTAAGAGCCTGTAAACTGTGAACCGTGAACTATGAACTGTACACTATTTTCTACGGCCTATTACCATATATCTTCCCAGTCTATCTACAAAGTCTCTAATGGATACGTCGTAACCATTATTTCTGTCTTTTATAGGTTGCCATGTTTGTCTGTACCCGTTATATCGATTTAAACTGATATTTTGCAGTCTTCTCATGTCTGCTCTTGCAGCGTCAAAGTCCAGAGCAATCTCAATGTCTGATGCCAAATAGTCTATAGCAGTGCTTTCTTTTCCAACAAATACATTTGCTTCCAAACTGTATTGGCTGGATAAAGCAGTCTCCCCTCCTTTCAGTTCAGCGCTTCCGCTGTAAGGAACAATTTTAAATCTTACACCGGCGTCCGCTCTACTTCTATTTTCTTCCACTTTGGAGATATTGAACGCATTTGGATTAAATTGAATCATAAAATCTTTTCCAATAATCTTGATGTTTTCTGCCCGGTAGTTTGATATGATGCTGGCAGACATACTTACTACGACTTCTTTGCTGCCGGCCAGTGTTCCCCTGGTCAAATCTATGGTTAGTGCTTTATGGTAGTTGTCTTTACCAATGATGATATTTGCCTGATTTCCTACTTTTTCCATTATTGTTCTATCATTTAATTCTCCGTCATCATCGGGAGGACCTACTCTGCTTCCTGTTCTAACCGAATTACTTTCCTGGGACGGTTTGGATATATTAAATTCTCCCACTGCTTTTATAATGAACTTATAGGTAGTTCTAGGTTCTAAATCTTCATACAGATAGCTTGTAAGCGTTGTTGATCCGATTAATTCTGTTTCTCTATCATTTTCCACTACGTAAATCTCGTATTCCCTGGCTCCTACAACCGCGGACCAATTCACTTTAATATAGCGGTCATATACCAGTTCCGCATATACTTTCCCTGCCGGTGCCTGTATTTCAGGGAGGGAATATCTTATATCTTCATAGATATCACTGGCACCGCCATCGGGATTGATGACGATAATACCGGTTGTATCCATCTTTCCCTGAGGTGTTTTAACGGTTAATGTTTCGGAATCTATAAATTTTACTTCGGTGCCATCGGTACCTTCTTCCAGTGTATAGGCTTCTCCATTAATATATATAACCTGTCCGGCTGCCGTATCGGTATCTTCTATCTTTTTAATGACAGGATTAAATACCACTTTAGCACCTTCTTGATATCCTGCCCCTTTTAATTTGATTTCCTGTCCACCTTCTACAGAAATGGAGTGTATTCTATTCTTTTCTTCAGGGTCGGTAGGATCTACTACAGCAATAATTTTTGGATTGCTGAGATATGTATAAGTTGCCGTTGGATCGGATAGTGTACCATCGGGATTCTCCACCTTCACTGTCACTTCGCCCGGCGCATGGGAAGGTGTAATAATATAAATGGTCTTACTATCCACCACCGTTACGTCACTTTCCGGCACCTGCATATCTCCAAAATACACTGCCAGTGTACCGGTAAATCCTGACATTGTCTGTCTAAAATCCTTACCTTCTATTTTTATTTTCATGCCTCCGCTGGACGGCCCTTTATCCGGTGTAATTTTTTCAATCGCCGGATTACTTTCCCCTTTTGTAAACATGATGTAAATAGGCAGTGGATTCACTTCATCGGAAGAAGCTGTTCCCCCGTCTTCATTGACCACCACCACTCTATGAAGTTTTCCAACTTCTTTCTCAGGTACTGCGGGCATGGTAAACGTTAACTTTGCAGGCAGTTCATATAATATATCTTTCTCTCCGATCTCCTGTACATTTCCTATTTTAATCACTGCATTTTCTCTAAAGTCTGTTCCAATAATACTTACGATATTACCCCCTTTGTTGGACAACTTTAGCACCTTTACTTGCTCTTCATTAATAGTTTCTTCTACAGGATATTTTCCATCCCTGGTGATATTGGTAATGGTAGGAGAACTGTCAGGATTTTTATATTCAAATTCCCCGTCAGCCTTACCTCCGTCAGGATTGATAACGGTTAGCGGCACTTTTCCTATTGTATAGTAAGAAGGTGTGTGAACCACTATCTGCGCCGGCGAAATATATTCCACCTGGGGTGCAAATCCGCGGTCAACCAATAGTCTTCTCTCTATGTGCTGTACCTCAAGTTTTACCAGTTCATAACCCGAATAGCTTTCTTTTGTATCCTCTGTTTTTAATAAATATAATGGAATATATACTTTATTATCATCATACTGCTCAATGGTGCCGCTATATGTTTTATCACTTTTTTTAATCGTAAAAGTAACCGTTTTATCTGTACCTGTAGCATTGTATTTGACAGTAAGGTCTCCGAGGGTTACGGTAGTTACACCGTTAATAATACTGCCGGCATTTAATTGTAAAGGTTCTATACTGCGGTTTGAAATATTTACGTCATTGGGGTCCCCAAATTGTACCAGGGTTAATTTAGAAGTATCCTGGCTGCTGCGGGTGAGCACCCCATTTGCTTCCTGGTCATATATCACGATATCGCTTTGTACAAATTGGGTGCCGTGAATTTCTATTTTATCTTTTCCCTGCTTCTTACCTACCGCCGGTATAATCTTATCAATCCCAGGCTTAGAAGCTTCATAGGTAAAAGGCATTTTATTTGAAAGCCCGTAATCATTATTGACGATATACACATCTACTTTACCCTCTGATGCGGTTGGAATCTCTACCGAAAGATATCCGTCGGCAAAATCAATGATTTGTGCTTGGTAATTGCCGAAATAAACCTTTGGCAGGATTGGCTTAATATTATTTTGATAATCTCCTTTTAAACTGTTATATACATCTTGATTGCTCAAATCATCCCAAATATCATTACCATTCTGGTCTTTATTTCCATTTAAGTTTTGGAAGGGCTCGCCAGGGTCCCATTGTGCATTTCCGTTGGTATCGGTATAGGGCTCAAAATATCTAAAGTCAGCACCCCAAATCTGAACCACTTCCCCGCCCGCTGCATTTCCTTTTTGAGGCGTAATTTTATTAATTTTGGGATGGCTGGTAGGTATAATATAAGTAAATCCGTCTTCTTTACTTGCATTACCACCGTCGGAATTAATAATAACCACCGGCACCGTCTTGCGGTCGGTTTCTATTTCTTTTTTCAAGTCTCCCGGATATTTGGGAACCTTAACGGTAATACTGGTCCCATCGGTACTGACAATCGTATCGGAAGCCGGAACTTCTACTCCTCCTATATATACCTTGCTCTTATCTACGCCGTTATCTTCAAAACCGGCACCGGCGATGACAATGGTATAGCCACCGTCGGTAGATCCCTGATTGGGCACGATATTTGTGATCTCAGGATTTCTTTTAGGCTGCTTAAAGTAATAAAAACCCTTTTCACCCAGTTTTTCATCCCTTTTTGTATCCGGATTGATAACGGTTAAGTCGTACCACTTTTCCACTTCCAACTGGGGAACGGTAAATATGATTTGATTTTTACTTAATACTTTCACTTTATTGCCTGTAATCACACCATCTTCAACCGTGTAAGGAGTTTTCATCTTTAATGTTTTACCATTGACAATAATGCCGTCGTCCTCTACCGTTAAAGGATATTCTGCCACTGTTTCCTTTACAGCTTTTATATTACTTGTTCCGTCCGGTCGAATGGTATATTTATCGTTTGCTCCGTCAGAAAGTACGATATTTCCTTTTGCGTCTATATTCAGTGTATAGTAATGGTTTTGATTTTCTTCCTGCAAAATGACACTATGATAGTAATCGGAAAGTTCTATTTTTCCATTGTTATTCACAATTAAATGATTATTTCCATTCGCATAATCCTGTAGATCAATTTTGATATTATCCGGCTTATAATAGGTGTTAATATCTTTTCCATCCAGAAGAATTCTTGTTCCGATTATCTTATAGATATTCATTCCGGTTGTGTCCGGTACCGTAGGGTCCGGCTTTAAAAAGTTATCTCCGTTGATTAACACTAAAGTCCCATTACTCCCTTTATTAGGAGAAAAACTTGTAATGACAGGGCTTGTATAGGTTTTTACATAAATAAACGGATAAACGGCTGTACCGCCGCTCGGGTTCATTACCTGTAACTGGGTTTCTCCTTCCCGTCCTGCCGGTGCTTTAAATGTAACGGTCTTACCGTCCCCGGCACGGGTAATACTCTGTACCTGCGCGCCATCTATAAATACCTTTACACCTTCTTGGAAGTTACTTCCCTGAATTGTAATATTTTCACCACCATCCACCGTCACAACATTGGGTGTTACACTTTCTATCACCGGTGTGTTATTGGTGATGACAAAATCAACTACATCCTGTACCACTGTACTGAATCCGTTCCCCGGAGAGTTTTTAATAGGATTGATAATTTCTATATCTCTTGGTGCAGGATTTGGTAAGGGTTCAGACACTTCTGTACCCTTTGGAATGATGATAATGATTCTGGTACCTAATTGTTTTCCGTCAGAACCATCTAAAACATTTCCGTTTTTGTCCAATATTGTGACTTCCGGTATTACAGGGTTGTTATTGTCATCCAATACCGCATTACCGCTTTTGTCTTTTACTTTGTTCTCATTTTTATTAATCTCTATTTCTGTTTTATCATTATCTTTGAATTTTATAATGGGATAGCGAACAATAGGATTGCCGCTGGCATCTACATCCCTGTAGATCATAAAATTATTTCCGGTTATGGAAACTAATGTGTCCTGTTTTATCCGGTAGCTGCCTCCGTCTTCTTCAATCTGGACTTTATCGGGAGATACGCTTTCTATTTCAGGAACACGGCTGCTCGGAATAAAAGTGTATCCGTCTTTTAAGATTGCTTCTTCGGTAAATCTATACTCTGTGCCATCACTTGCTTGAAGAATGGTCTCAGTCTGTATGACAACGTCTTTTACTGTTTCTTCATAAACATTTCCACTTTTCGGTATTACCGTTATTCGGTTTACCAGATTATTAAAATCGTATATAAAATTGCCGCTGTCGTCCTCTGCAAATTCCGTATCCTGCCCAATAATTACCAATATTTTCTTCTTAATAGAGACATCGATATCATTTCCACCTATTTTATAAGTTCCGTCCGGATATTCTACCACTAACTTTTTCTCACTTTCCGGATCCAGATACACCGTTGGATTTCCTATACCCGGCGTTAAATTTTCAATATTTAAATCGCCAATATTGGATCCTGTAATTTCTGCAAGCGAACCGATATCCGGTCCTTCATTCGGTGAAATGGTCGAAATGTCAAGGGCATTGGTCCCGTTAATAATGGTGAACTTTTCACCCATTACATACTCACTGTTTACCCCGACCTGCGGATCCACCCCTGCTGCAATAACATTGGTAAGTACTACAAAATACTCTCCCACCGGAAGGTCAGGCACAGTAGCCGACAATTTATAATAGTCGTTGCCATTTTCATCTTTCAGCTTTACCGGCTTTTCATGGGTTACTTTGTTGCTATTGCTAAAGTGATCGGTGCCGTCCAGCGTTTTTAAGAAAAATATATCTACATTTTGCATCTCCGGGATTTGCTGAAAATAAAAGTTAGAACCCTTTACTCCTCTATTTGGAAACATCTTAATATCATCAGCCACGTTTAACTTATCATAAAGTCTGAATATATCACTGTAGGTATAATAAATATGTACACCGGTAGTTCCCACCGTTTTAAAACTTTCAAATATTACATCATTGAGTCCCGGTGTTCCTGTAGGGTTAGGAACTGTTATTTTATTATTGGCTGCATCAATTTCGGTATCCTGTATTGTCACAAGATCTATACCTTTCCCGTATTTTGCAGTAATGGTTGTTCCACCTACACTTCCTATGTTGCCAAAATTTTGACCGGTAATGGTTAAAGTACCGTTACCATTCTCAATTTGTGCAGGTGTAATGCCAGTCAAAACCGGCATCTGGGATATACCTACTTCAATGGTATCCCAATTTTCAATATACAGTTTGTCTCCCAATTGATTCGGGTCTACGATGAACTGCAGCACACCATCGGTATTAATATCCCGTTTGTCAAGAAAAACAAGCTTACCCGATATTTCAAAGCCTACGTCTAAATCTTTTAATCCACTACCCTTGATTGTAAGATAACTTTCTTTAAAATTTTTGTCGCTATCAAAGGTCTTTCCAATAGAAATTTCAGTTACTGTAGGTGCTTCCGCATATACTGTTACATTCACCGGTGGTAGTATTGTCATCATCATAAAAAAGATTAAGATCCAGCCTGTTATTTTCTGTATCCTTCGCATGCGCTTCCCCCTTACTCTACAACCAAAAATATTCCCGGTCTTTTACTTGTTACTTTTACCGTTCTATCAATGAAATTAACACTAAAACCTTCTTCGTAAAAATTTCTGGTTTCTTCATCATAGCGTAATACCTTTATATTTTCCCCGTCACTGTTTTTAAACGGTATGGTAAGTGCGATACTGCTTAGCTTAAAGGCCTCGCCTGTTACCTGAATAAACTCTGACTTTACAGCTTTTCTTCTCAGTTTGGTTTTAAGCACTTGTGCTACTCCCGGTTCAACCCTGCCAAGTCTTATAATAATATCACGACTATCTGCAGCAGGATCCAATGTTACGTCGTAAAGCGCAATGTCCGCCCATTTTGATTGAGTGATTAATTCCTCTATCCTATCTCTATTACTGCCTCTATACTGTATCTTGCGAATTAGTACGTCTTCTCCCATTAGTTCATCAAGATCGAATTCAAGTTTTGTGTCATTGGTATACGTTGATTTTAACATTAATGTATCTTCGCTGACCTTAATTTTACTTCTGATTTCTCCTTCTCTTTCTTTTTCCTTTATTCTATACTCTTCATTCGGAATATTTTCCCCTTCTCTTACTACACTAAAAGCTCCATACAACATACGCTGATGATTATCGTCATTTTGTACAATCACGTTGTAAAGTCCCGGTTTTAATCTATTGCTTCCGTCAGGAAGATATACTTCTAAATACTTTTCTTTTGTAGCTGGATTTTCTCTCACCCATACCCGGTCTGCTTCTATACCATTAAAGTAAACTGTTACCGTATCGCTGTAAAACAGGTCTCCTGTTAATATAATAGGCTGATCTTCGTCGTAATCTTCCACTACGGTACCTATCAATACATCTTTCACAGCGGGAACAGCCATGGTTGTAAAACTCCACGAAATAGCCAGATTTCCACTTCCACTGCTGATAATATCAGCAAAATGGACAATATCGGGACTGATTGTAACATCATAGGTTGTGTTTGTACGTAAAGGTTTTATCGGGATATAGAGGTATGCCTCCCGAGCTTGCCTATTTTTTTCAAATACATAATCATTCCGATTGGATAATCCACTGATATCATTTAAACAGTCTGTGTCTAACAGATTGACTCCGCTTCCCTGAGCATATACTGTACTGTTTCGTATCGCATTAAAATCATTTAAAGCTAAATTTCCGTCTATATCATAAAAAGTGATTTTCATAAAGTATTTTGTTGTTCCATTTACAACCTTAGTAGGTAATGATTTTTCATCATACCACACATTTCCCGAATCGGGATATTTTGCTTTTACGGTAGGCCTGTCTTTAGAGAGAACCTGTATTGTCCCCCCGGACCATGTTACATCCTCATATATTCCCGAACCGTCATTAAAATGCAGCATTACCCTGTATTCCCCTACACTGGTTTCCTTAGAAAGGGTCGCTGCGGCATCTCCCCGTACTTTTACAAGTATTTGGGTTACATCTTTAAAGTAGATATCTTCTTTTTGGATGACGATATTCAGAGAGTCGCTAACACGCGTCAGCGTAATGCTTTCTACACTTTCATTGAAGTTAAACCCTTTTATTAGAAAAGTACTGTTGCCCCAGTAAAAATCTGTAACTTTAAATTCATTCGGTGTTATGGAATAGATACCTTTGGGCTGTGTTTTATCTCCTTCTATGACAAAATTGAGCTCTAATGGTTCTAAAAAAATCCCATCCCTTGTTTCCAATACATTTCCCGGAATCTTCAGTCTGTAATATGTGCCTTTTTCCAGCTTGGTAGAAGGATACAGCAAAAGCTTTGTCTTTTTTATACCATTTTCAAAGTAGTAGTCAAATTCATATTCTGCCAGTTCTATTTCTCTTACGCCAACATCATCATGATAAATAGCATCTACAAGGGAAATATCTTTTAAAGCGTTAAACGTAATGCTTTTAATTTTCTCTGGTTCTTCCTGTATGACTTCATCTTCAGCCCTTGGGATTACCTCTTGGTCAATATAGAGCGTAACAGGATTGCTTGGCTCGTAAGAAGGTACCCCAAATAAAGTATAGGACTTATAAGGAGCATCCTTGTTTTCTTTTATTGCCCCCGCCGGAATGTTGTTGATCTGCCAGTTTGGCCTTACAGTGCTATTCCCTTTTTTGGTCCAGAACGTAAAATCGATATCCTTTTCCAGGTTATAGTCATTTAAATCTTCAATAATTCTTCTATCCATTGTGAGTCTATATTTATTCAGGTTGATCAATGGGTATCTGGGGGTAATACGTATAATATTCGGATAATTTTCTACAATCTCTACTTTATCTATAATCAATTCATCGGTATCTATTCCGATTTCTTCAATCTTTTCCGGTTCTTCCGGATCGGTAATGGCGTCAGGTAATATTTTGGTTTTATCTGCAGAAGGTTTAAATACCAACTTCTTATCATATATTCTTCCCGTTTCATCATATTTCGTCATATAAGCTTTGGGAATTTTATATAGCTTTGTAGCTTCTACAGGAGACAGAAACTTACTTTGTTTATCCCACTTGATAGGTCGGTCAAAGTGAATATAAATACTTCCGTCACTTGCTAAATTGGTTTTTTCCAATATAGTAATATCGTCCGATTTATAAACGTTAGAAGAATACCATGTAACAACAGGAGCATCTCCTTCGCCCCGGGTAATAAAATACAAGTTGATTTCTCTATTTTTTATACTGTCATTTGTCGATTCATTGGTATAGTCTTTAAATTGCACAGCACCCGGTGCTAAAGTTATCCGATATACTGTGTTCCTTCTTAAAGGATAAATGGTGCTTTGTCCCTGGTCTTCCAAATCATTTACAGTAATCTTCAGTGTTTTATCATCAACTGCAACATCGGATTGTATATCCACTGCAAAAGTATCGGCATCCGATGTCAATTGAATTTTAGTTTTATCTAAAATTTCTATTGGATACTTAAAATGAAACTCAATGGTAGGTTCCACTTCTACATTTTCCTCATTATTTACAGGACTTGTTCTGACTTGATTCTTGTCAGTCACCAGCATATCATCTGTAGTAAACATTATCACTTCCCAATTATCACCATCTGCTGTTTCAATATTATTTTCCGCTTGGTTATAAATTTTATGCTGTGAACTGTTTTTAAGATGGACGGTGCCATCCCGTAATTTAACAGTATAATTTGCAAAATCTCTTAATTTTCCCGATTTAGATTCTAAGATTAATCTATTGTCTTGCACCTTTACATCATAGTTGTCGATTGTATCGCTTCCGGTTCCATAACCGGGAATATCTGGGTCAATAGGATCAGTACTGATTTTTATGTAGTCTGTTATATTGTTTAAAACTTCCGTGTCAACTGCAATATCGTCTACAAATTCAAATTCTATCGTTTTTCGATAGTCATCTACCTGATTTTGGTAATTGGACGGATATGTCTGTACAAGCAAATCCTCTTTATATTCCGCA
This sequence comes from Clostridiales bacterium, assembly GCA_030156665.1. Classification (GTDB taxonomy): domain Bacteria; phylum Bacillota; class Clostridia; order SK-Y3; family SK-Y3; genus JASGMB01. The sequence continues at coordinate 2,465 of JASGMB010000053.1, read as the reverse complement.
GTATCTTCTGCTTTTGTTACAAAGGTGTAATGAACTGTCGGATTAATATTAACCCCATCGGTATGAATAAAGGTTCCCTGAGGTATGTATATGTTATATAGGGCATGTTTCCGAAGCTGCAGCGGGTGAAGATGGGTTTGGTCGGGTGGCGCCTCTTTTAATGTCAGGGTGATTACATTGTTTTGTACACTAATATTAAATTTGTCCGTTTCGTCATATTCATTTGCTACAATTACACGAATGTTATTTAGGCTTTCCTGCGTTCTTAGTTTATAGGAAGCATCGAAATTGATAGTTATGGTGGTAGTCGTATAATCGACCCCTTTTGCTCCCTGTGCTATATTGCCCCCCGTAATAAAGTCGGAAAGCGCCGCTACTGTTTCCGCTTCTGCAACCTCAAAAGGAAAATTTGAAAATATTAAAAGTACTATCAATAACAAACTTATATAAGATTTAACTTTTTTCACAGTTCTCACCCATTTTCTCTGTATGTTGAATAATATAGTTCATTTAATATAATATTTTATCAGCTATATGTATATCGTCATTTTTCCATCTATTTTTCACTAAGAATTTTTATTAGCTATTTTTTCCACTTTTTTTGCTGGTTTATATCTTTTGCAGGCTCTTCCGTTTGAACCAAAATAATATCAGCAGCAAATTCTTCTGCATGGTGTCTCCAATTCGCCACCATATAAATTTTATCATCTGTTGCTAGTTTATCTCTGCCGATGGCTTGACCGTCTTTGATAATGATGGCACTGTCACCGTACCTAAAAGTGATATTTTGCTTCCTTAGCTTAAAGGTTGCGGCACTCATAGGTCTTAATGAGCCGGTATACAGCTTTTCCACATCCTCCATATCCCTTATGATAATATATATTGCTCTTTCCACACCATCGTTTTCCCGGCCTACGGCAATATATGCTTCACTGTCAGTATAATACTTATTAATATCTTGAACACTTATCCTGGTATTGCCAGTATATACTGCGGTATCCTGCTTTACTTTTAATGCCGTATATCCATTTGTGTCAGTCAAAACCCATTGGCCGTTTTCAAATTTTTTAAGATTATTGAGAATAAGGTCTGAATCATATGCATCGTATACATATATATTTGCTTTGTATATGCTGCTGATGGATAGACTTTTTACTGGTTGTTCCGCTCTCTTTTCTGGCGCAACTACTCTTACCACCTTTATTTGATGATTTTGATCTACTATGTATTCAATTACATCATTTTCTTCTAAAAGCTCACTACTACCGTAAACACCCTCTTTACGTACAATGATTTCCTTTTGATGTATCGCAGCAAGATCTTGGGATGTATCTAAGATGTTGTCCGGTAATGCATATATTCTTTGTGTTAGAACATAGTCTATTTTTTCTTCAGCATTTCGAATCTTAATAAGGGTTGTCTTGATCATTTGTCCTTTTTCCCGCTTGGAGGTTTCGGTGATTGATTCAATGTAGCCATACTTTTTTGTAAAAGCCTGCTTTGATAATATAAATTTTTCAGCGTTTTTCAATACTTGTGCCATCTGTTCCCGAAGTATATTATCCTGGGGATATAAAAAATTATGATTACCCTTCATAATTTTTTCCTTAAGTACCGCTTCCAGATAGGGTGTTTTTGAAGGGTCAACCGCTTTATAATCGTGAAATCCGCTCAATATATTTTGCTGTGTGTAAACAGGTGTAAGTCCTAATGCTTTTGCCATCCATTCTCCTATTTCCTGTCTTTGCGCAGGTGCATTCTTTATAAAATCTTTTTGTGGGTTCAGTGCTGTTTGATCATAGGCTAAAGCATCATCAAACTGCTGCTGCGTGATCAGTCCATCCTTCACTGCCAGCTGGAGGTAACCATCTGCCCATACCTCTGCTGAATTTATTTTTTTATCATTTTGTTGTCTCATCTGTTCAACTATTGCTGCTGCTTGTTTTGCCTCGGTCTCTTTGCCAATTGCACGATAAATAAGTGCCAACGCCTGTATTCTGGTTACCGGGGCACTACCGTCGAATGTCTTTTTTTCTTTCCCCTTGATGATAGATAAAGCTGCCATATCGTAAATTGCATCCCTGGCCCAATAATCCGGTCCTAGTGCTTCTATATCGGTAAATTCAATACGCTTTAAAATATCAACGGCTTTTTCTACACCTGTATATGTATCGCCAGTCGGTTGATCTACAGCTGATACAATTATAGTATTAAATATAAAAGCAGTGCATATGAATACTACAAATATTTTCAAAATACTTTTGAACATCTCTTAACTCCTTCAACTTACCTACAAGCACTTTTTCGTCTTTTTCTTCTATTATTCTACATTTATCCTAATAATTCCTGTGATGTAATGAAAATTTAATATAAAAAAATCGTCTTCGACGAATTTATCTCACTTCGTTCGAATATGATTTAGGTAGATTTTCTTGAAGCCAGAAAGTATATCTTGCAGATATACT
>JASGMB010000052.1 GCA_030156665.1 Clostridiales bacterium | reverse complement strand
TCTTTAATTTTTACAGTTTGTATCAGACTTACTGATATCTCCTTTTGTAATAATCCCTGTTCAACTATATGCACGGGATAATATCCTTTTTCTTTTAACGTAGATAGCACAGTAGATTTATCATTCGCTTCTAAAGTACCTTTTATATTACGTCCAGTTATTGATTTTGCATGATATATATATATAGGCATTCAATATTCACTCTCCGCGAGTATAAAATCATCATCTGTGATTAAAATAACATTCTATTGATGATGTCTTGGTCTGTAGCATAAGTGATTGCATCTTGACGTGTAATCATACCTTTTTTATATAAATCCATTATTGCATTATCCATCGTTTGCATACCAAACTGCATACCTGTCTGGATAATTGAGGTGATTTGGTGTGTTTTCCCTTCTCGAATTAAATTTCTAATCGCCGGATTAGCTATCATCACTTCTATTGCTGCGACTCTACCGTTTTTATCTTTGCGAGACAGCAATTGTTGTGATATGACAGCCTGTAACACCGTTGACAGCTGCACGCGTATCTGCTGCTGCTGAGAAGGTGGAAATACATCAATAATTCTATCTATCGTTTTTGCAGCACCAATAGTATGTAAAGTGGACAATACTAAATGTCCGGTTTCAGCTGCCGTAATAGCAATGGACATTGTTTCCAAATCTCTCATTTCCCCTACCAGAATTACATCAGGGTCTTGCCTCAAAGCAGCCCTTAATGCATTCGCATAGTTATGAGAATCATGCCCTATTTCTCTTTGATTAACAATACTCTGCTCGTGTCGATGTAAATATTCTATTGGATCCTCTAATGTAAGTATATGTGCTTTCCTCTGGCAGTTTATTAGATTGATTAGAGCAGCAAGGGTAGTAGATTTACCACTTCCAGTAGGGCCGGTAACCAAAATCAAGCCTCTTGTCTTTTTTGCTAGTTCAGATACAGAAATAGGAATGCCTAATTCCTCCAAACTAGGTATTTGGGAGGCCACTAATCGAATCGCAGCAGCCATTGTTCCTCTCTGTCTAAATACATTTATCCTAAAACGGCCTACCCCAGCTACTGAAAATGATAAGTCCAATTCACCTTTTGCCTGAAATAGTTGAAATTGCTCATCGGTCAATATCTGCTTGATGTATCTTTCTGTATCCTCTGGCGACAACTTATCCTGTCCTATATGGATTAACTCTCCATAAAGTCTCATGGTAGGCGGAATGCCCACTGTTAAATGCAGATCAGAAGCTCTTTTTTCTACTGTATACTTTAAGAGTTCATCGATGTTCATTACATCACTCCATTTGTTTATTTAAAAGATAATGTACAATATATACGTCTATTAACTATTACCAAGTAATTGTAAATAGCAAATGAGCTCTATTCATTATTATAATGAATAAGCTATTCGAATAAGTTCATCAACCGTAGTTAAACCTTGCAAAACCAATCTACTGCAGCTTTTTTTCAAGGTATTCATACCTTCTTTTAATGCTTGAGTCCTTAATTCGTCAGCATTTGCACCTTGATGAATCAGCTGTCTAATGTTATGCGATATAGGCATAATTTCATATACCCCTGTTCTGCCTTGATAACCGGAGTTGTGGCAAGCATTACATCCTTTACCCCGATACAAAGTTATCTGATCTTTTTCAGAGATGTCCAAAATATCCAGCTCACTTTGCAGCGGGGTATATTGCTCCTTACAACGGGGGCAAATTTTTCTTACTAAACGCTGTGAAATAATACCAATAAGCGAAGTCCCAATCAAAAATGGTTCAATCTTCATATCTAGTAATCGGCTAATTGTGCTAGAAGCATCATTAGTATGCAATGTACTTATTACTAAATGTCCTGTAACAGCAGCCCTAACTGCTATTTCTGCCGTTTCACTATCTCTGATCTCACCGACCATAATAATATCAGGGTCTTGTCTTAAAATAGAACGTAATGCAACAGCAAAATCCAAGCCAGCTTTAGGATTCACCTGCACCTGGGTTATTCCTTCAATAGCGGCTTCAACGGGATCTTCCACTGTAACAATATTAATATCTTCCCTGTTTAACTCTTTAATAGATGTATATAATGTTGTAGATTTTCCACTGCCTGTCGGTCCCGTTATCAATATCATACCATGAGGATTTTTTAAAATTTGATTAAACTTTTCTAAATCATCACTAAAAAAGCCTAATTCTTCTTTCGGTTTTAACAATCCTCTTTTGTCGGTAATTCTAAGCACGGCTTTCTCCCCGTAAATAGTAGGCAGTACAGACACTCTAAGATCAAATTCGTCACCATCAATAACCATTGCCATTCGTCCATCTTGCGGCCTTCTTTTTTCAGCAATATTCATATCACTAGTAATTTTAATGCGGGTGATAATAGCTGGTAGAAGTTGAATATCATGGCGCATTACTTCCTCAAGTTGCCCATCTATTCTATAACGTATACGAATATACTGATTAAAAGGTTCTATATGTATATCGCTTACTCTTGTTCTAACAGCCTGTTCAATGATAGAATTCACTAATTTAACAATAGGAGCGCTGTTGACAACATCTTCTATATTCCCATCAATCTTTTCGGCTTGTGGTGTAATGCCATACTCTTTTTTATATTCTTCGGCCGCCTTCATGGCTTCTTGATTTCCATAGTATATATCTATAGCGTGAGTGATATCTTCTGACGTAGCAATAACCGGTTGCACTTCCATTCCTGAAAATATTCTTACATCATCAATTGCAAAAATATTGAGCGGATCACTCATAGCTACTATTAATCTATTTTTGTCTATTTTTATAGGAATAAGCTCATGACGTTTTGCAAGATTTTCACTTATTTTTTTCGTCGCTTCGGGATCAACATCGTATTTATCTAGCGAAACATGGGGTATACCTAACTGGAATTCCAGAACTTGAATAATATGTTCTTGTGTTACAAATTGCTTACTAATTAAAATTTCTCCCAGTTTTTTCCCTGTTTGTTTCTGGATAGAAAGGGCTTCTTGTAATTGTGCAGGGGTAAGAATACCTGCTTCTACCAAAAGATCCCCCAATCTTTTCCGCTTTTCTCTAAACATTCATTTCTCCACCGTTTCTGTTAAAAGTACATCACTATATTATAATCTATAATGTAGCATATAAAAAACGTTATTTCAACTGATAAAACATTGTGATGAATGCAATATAGGGCTTTAATATGATACATCGTCTAAAATAGGACTCAAGTCCCATAATATTTCATAAATAAGTATATTCTACAAAAAAAAACAAATTCCTTCTAAGAATTTGTCTTTTGAAGTAGAATATTTGTTAAATTATCGTTAATTTTGATATCCATCCATATTTCAAATGCATTAATTGCTTGAAAAACAAGCATTCCCCATCCATTGATAATTTTACAACCTTTTTTTTCAGCATTCGCTAAAAAAGCTGTTTTCGAGGGATTATAAATCAAATCACATACTACTGTGCTAGATTTAAGAGAAGTTAAGTTTTCTATGGGACAAGCATGTATATCGGGGTGCATGCCTATTGAGGTTGTATTAATAAGAATATCACAATCTTCTATATAACGATTAAAGTTCTCATAATTTAATGAATCGCTTCGAGAAATATTTTTTACATTTTCATTAATCATTGTACATATAGCCTTAGCTTTTTGGGCAGTTCGATTTAGAATGGTAATACTTTGCACACCTTCCAGCGCAAGACTAACTGTAATCCCTCTTGCCGCACCTCCTGCACCTATGGTGTTGACAGCTCCCATTAATAAAGCTTCTTTTGAAACTTCATCAAGATATTGAATAATATTTTTTTTATGCGGTATCGTTACATTAAATCCCATTACACCTAATGCCTTTAAACCTTTTACTGCATTTTCAAGTTGTTCAGAACTTACCTTAAATGGAATATAAACATAGTTAAGGTTTAAATATTTACAGAGTGTATTATGAATACCGGGGGAAAGACTGTGTTCTATAGGATCACCAATAATGCCTAGTATTTTTGTATATCCATTGATAAGCTTCTCCATTTAATTCCCCTCCCCGATTAAACGTTTAATGGTAGCATTGCTTATTATCTATATTTTATTTTTTATCTTTGTTCTAATTTTTTCTTATAATTTTTCATAACCATTTTTTCAAAAAATCTTTTTACTTTAATAAAAGGAAATTCTTTCGGACTAATAGGGGTTACTAGTATTGTAAACATGTTTAAACGATTCCCCCCCCACACATCGGTGAAGATTTGGTCTCCTATCATAGCTGTTTCTTCCGGTTTGGTCTTAAGATAGGATAATGCTTTTAAAAAAGGAGCTCTACGAGGTTTATTGGCACGATGTATGGCATACAACTTTAGCTTTTCATTGAATTTAACCACTCTATCCTCAGTATTGTTAGAAACAAGACAAATTTTAATGCCCTGATTTTTTAAATATTCAATCCAACGCATTGACTTTTCATCTGCCTCTTTTATATCCCAGGCCACCAATGTATTATCAATGTCAATAATTAGCGCTTTTATATTGTTTCTCCGTAAAATATCCAAATTAATGTCTTCTATACTATCCACCACTAATTTTGGAAAAAAAATTTCTAACATAAGTCCACCTCAAAATTGTATTTATTTTATAGTACCCTTTTTGCTCAAAACCCATTCTTATTATAATTTACTTTTCTTTATAATAGTATTCTAAGGTATTTCATTTCATTTTTCAACATATTAATATACTAGAAAGGTATACAAATGTGAGGTGAAATAATGATTATTCATATAGTAAGACCTGGAGAGAGTTTACAGAACATTTCCAAACAATATGATGTCTCTTTAGAACATATTATTTATACAAATGAGATACACGACCCTTCCTTAATAATTCCTGGGCAGAGTATTGTAATACCCGGTACCACAAAGAATCATATTGTACAACCGGGCCAAAACATATATTTAATTGCACAGCAATATGGTACTACTATAGCAGCCATTACTGAATCCAATAATCTTCAAAATCCCGCATTTATTTATCCCGGCCAAAAGTTGGTTATTCCGGTGCAATCTAAATCTAATAACTTAAATACCATAGAAGTAAATGCCTATATAGAATCAAGAGGAAGAGATTATGAAGTTAATATTGTTAAAAAAGTAGCACCTTCGCTTACATATTTAAGTATATTTGGTTATGAAATTAATGCTGATGGTACTCTCAGCATGATAAATGACACACAACTTATTCATACAGCCCGGCAAAAAAAAGTAGCTCCTTTGATGGTAATTACCAATTTTAGTAATGGTATGTTTCATCCCCAACTTGCTCACGATATATTAATAAATGACGATATTCAAAACATTCTTATTAATAACATTATTTCCATTCTAAAGAACAAACAATATTACGGGGTTAATGTCGATTTTGAAAAAATATTTCCCGAAGACAGCGTGCTCTATCATCAATTTTTGAAAAAGTTTAAAGCACGGTTAAATAGCAATGGCTTCATACTTTCTACAGCACTTACACCAAAACATTTAACTGAAATGACCAATAAACGGCATATTACATCTGATTATCCTGTCCATAATAGCATTGCAGATTTTTCTATGCTAATGAATTATATATGGGGATATGCCGCTAGTCCTCCTATGCCAGTTTTACCCTTGCATCAACTTAAAAATCTTCTGTATTATACTTTGCCAATGATATCCGTAAGTAAAATTATGATGGGTATAGCTTTATATGGCTATGATTGGACACTGCCGTATATTGATGGGGAACAACATGCAGATACAATTAGTCCGAATGCTGCCATTGAGCTGGCACAAAAATATAAAACTGTAATACATTATGACAATGTTTCACAAGCTCCTTATTTTAATTATTTGGATGAGGCAGGTAGAGAACATATTGTATGGTTTGACGATGCCAGAAGTATAAAAGCTAAATTTGAACTCGTAAAACATCTTAAACTTCTTGGAATAAGCTATTGGATACTTGGAAGATCATTTCCACAAAACTGGCTTATTCTAAATGATTTATTCAAAATAAAAAAGTTGGAGTAGATTCTACTCCAACTTTCTATGTCAAGTATTTCTTTACAAGGGTATTAATTGTCTTTCCATCCGCGCGCCCCTTGGTTTTCGGCATGATGGCTGCCATTACCTTCCCCATATCCTTCATACTGGAAGCACCAACTTCTTCAATCGTCTCTTTCACCATCACATCCAGCTCATCTTCTGACAATTGTTCCGGTAAATAGTCCATCAAAATTGCAATTTCTTGTTTTAATTCATCTATTAAATCCTGACGTCCACTTTTCTCATATTCAGGCAATACATCTTTTCTTTTCTTGACTTCTTTCGCAATGATCTCTACAATTCCTTCATCGTCAAGAGTTGTCTTATTATCTTTTTCAAATTGAAGGATTGCTGCTCTTGCCATTTGAACAGTTTTCTTTTTTATTGGATCTTTATCCTTCATAGCATTTTTCATATCTTCCAATAATCTGTCTTTGAGGGACACTTTCATCACCCCTCCTTCTTTACAAAGTCTATCATCCATTCATAATTAAAGCATCGTTAAATCATCGTTTAACTCAAATTACAGTTACTTAAACTTTCTTTTTCGTGCAGCTTCGGATTTCTTTTTACGTTTTACACTGGGCTTTTCATAGTGTTCTCTCTTTCTTATTTCAGATAAAACACCTGCTCTAGCACATTGACGTTTAAATCGGCGAAGTGCGCTGTCTAGTGACTCATTATCTTTTACTCTGATCTCTGACATATATTTCCCTCCCTCCGCTACTATCAATCGTGCGCGGTACAAGCTGTAAATCTTGTATTGTCAATAAGCCGAACAACACAAAAAAATACAACATAAAATTATTATACAGTATCTTCTTGAAATATGTCAATATACATAACCTTTATACCTTTATAATTTTATAAAATATTAACCCGGAGGCCAGGTAAGGGTTCTACCACCTAGTACATGAAAATGAATATGATCAACCGTTTGTCCTCCATCATGTCCGCAATTATTAACAATTCTAAATCCATTTTCAGTTATACCCAAATCCTTAGCAAGTTTTTTACATATCATAAAAATATGGTGAATCACATCAGTATCACTCTCTTCAATTTCCAAAACAGATGAAATATGTTGCTTGGGTACAATGAGAATATGAACCGGTGCTACCGGATTAATATCTTTAAAAGCAACAACTTTATCATTTTCATATATAATTGAAGCAGGAATTTCTTTCGATACTATTTTACAAAAAATACAATCAGGCATCTGTTCTCTTCTCTCCTTTCATATTATTAGTATTATTTTTAATTTACCTAAAATAATCTATTATGTTAGCTAAAATAATATCGTTATAACTATTTTTTCATATTTTTTCAAGCTACCAACTATAAACTGTGAACTTATATTTTAGCTGCTATTTAATTTGTTGTTCGATTAGGCTAGTAACCTGATTTAAAGCGTCATCAATTTTAGAAGCATCTTTTCCTCCCGCTTGTGCCATATCTGGTCTGCCTCCACCACCGCCGCCGGTAATTTTGGCAACTTCCCGTATAATATTGCCAACATGAATTCCTTTTGCAACTACATCTTTTGTAGCCATCGCTACAAAGTTTACTTTACCATCATTGGCAGTTGCAAGTATTACAACACCGGAACCCAGTTTGTCCTTCAGGGTATCTCCCATATTTCTTAAGCCGTCAATATTTAGTTCGTCCATTCTAGCTGTAACTGTTTTTATACCTTTGACCTTTACAACATTTGACATAATATCATTTGCTGAACTACGTGCAAGCTTGCTTCTTAAACTTTCCACTTCTTTTTGACTAGTTTTTAATTCGTTGATTAGTGTTTCCACTTTTTTAGTCACATCTGAAGGGCTGCTCTTTACGATAGTTGCTATTTGTTCTAGCAACTTTTCTTTTTGTTCAACGTAATCCAATGCGCCAAAGCCTGTGACCGCTTCAATTCTTCTTGTCCCCGCAGCTACCCCACTTTCACTTATAATCTTAAACATCCCAACTTGACTCGTATTAGTTAAATGACATCCTCCACATAACTCAAGGCTGTATTCTCCCATTTTTACAAGCCTTACAACATCCCCATATTTTTCTCCAAATAACGCAGTTGCACCCATTTTTCTTGCTTCCTCAATAGGCATTTCTTTAGCATCAATAGGAAGACTATTAAGAATAACTTTATTTACTTCTTTTTCAACTTTATCTATTTCTTCTTTTGTCATAGCAGCATAATGTGAAAAATCAAATCTTAACCTGTCGGGAGCAACTTGGGAACCGGATTGAGCAACATGTTCTCCTAATGTATTTCTCAGCGCTTTTTGCATCAAGTGAGTGGCTGTATGATTTCTAGAGATTGCTTTTCTTCTTTCTAAATCAATCACTGCTTTCACTTCATCACCTTTTGAGACTATACCCGATTCTAACTTGCAAATATGAAGAATTTTTCCGTCACCCAACTTTTTACAGTCGATTACTTTGATCTTTACATGATTATTTTCTAATATGCCGGTATCTCCAACCTGCCCTCCACTTTCACCATAAAAAGGAGTCTGGTCCAAGATAATGGTAATCTGATCTTTAATATCAGTATTACCTTTTGAAAGTGTATCCACCTCTTGGTCATCTTTTACGATCGCAAGAACACGAGATACCGATGCAAATTGAAAATATCCGATAAACTGGGTATGAATGCTTTTATCCATTCGTGCAAAAACATTATCATTCCAGCCGGCAGCATCCATGTCCTGACGTGCAGCTCTTGCCCTTTCCCTTTGCAGATTCATTTCCTGATTAAAGCCTTCCTCATCTACGTCAATACCGTGCTCTATTAAAATTTCTTTGGTTAAATCAATTGGGAATCCATAAGTATCATATAATTTAAATGCTTTATCACCTGAAAGTATTCTACTATTTTCATTTTTTAATTCGTCAACATATTGATTCAATATGCTTAAACCTTGGTCTATCGTTTCATCAAATCTTTCTTCTTCAACTTTGATGACTTTTTTAATGTATTCTTTCTTTTTTTCCAATTCCGGATAAGCTTCTTTAGATTCATTAATTACAGTTTCAGCAACTTCATAAAGAAACGGCTTGTCAATACCTAATAATTTACCGTGGCGTGCCGCTCTTCTTAGCAGTCTTCTTAATACATATCCTCTCCCCTCATTTGAAGGAAGAATTCCATCCGAAACCATAAAAGTTGTACTCCTGATATGGTCTGTAATTACTCTTAAGGAAACATCTGTCTTATCGTTGGTTTTATATTGTACACCTGCAAGTTTACTCACATGCGTCATTATATTTTTAACTGTGTCAACCTCAAATAGAGAATTAACCCCCTGCATAATTGCAGCCAATCTCTCCAAACCCATTCCTGTATCAATATTTGGGTTAGCCAAACGGTTATAATTACCTTGTTCATCTTTATCAAATTGCGTGAAAACAAGATTCCAAAATTCTACAAACCTATCACAATCACACCCTACAGCACAATCAGGTTGTCCACATCCAGCCTCTTCGCCTTTATCATAATATATTTCTGAACATGGACCACATGGGCCGGTACCTATTTCCCAAAAGTTATCTTCTTTTCCTAATTTTATAACTCGATCCTCTGAAACTCCTATTTCCTTTGTCCAGATTTCAAAAGCCTCATCATCTTCCTCATAAATACTCACCCAAAGTCTGTCTGTAGGTAGTTTTAAATCCTGGGTAACAAACTCCCATGCCCATGCAATAGCTTCTTTTTTAAAATAATCTCCAAAAGAAAAGTTTCCTAACATTTCAAAAAATGTAGCATGTCTTGCTGTTTTCCCTACACGTTCAATATCAGGAGTTCTAATACATTTTTGGCAAGTGGTCACTCTTTTTCTCGGAGGTGTTTCTTTGCCTGTAAAATAAGGTTTTAAAGGTGCCATACCAGCATTAATAAGAAGAAGACTGGCATCATTCTGAGGTACTAATGGAAAACTTGGTAATCTTAAATGCCCTTTGCTTTCAAAAAAACTTAAGTATCTTTCCCGTATTTCATTCAAACCTAAGTTTTGCATGTTATCTCCCTTTCGTATATTAGTTTTATCCTTATTGTTTACTTTAAATTCCAAAAATAATAAAGTAGATTTGCTATATATCAAAAAAACTCCCACCCTAATTGTAATCTTTAGGGACGAGAGTTCATCACGCGGTACCACCCTAGTTGATTAATACGCTTTAGAATTTCTTACAGCTAAATCGTATTAACCCACCTTACAGCTTTAATGCGGCCAACACTAATGTCTACTTACGTTTTGCGTTCAACATTAGAACTCAGGAGCTGCTTCTACCAACCTTTGTAAAGAATCTTACAGCCTGGGATTCTCTCTCTGAATACATTAATTGATATACTATTCTCCATCATCGTTTTTCATATTCTATTTAATTTTCTACATGAAATTATATATAAACACTTATTTAATGTCAATAATTTTATTTTATTTCACTATATCATTTAATTTTAAAGGTTTTTATAATTAACCAACTTTAAAACTAAATATTATGATTTAAAGTTGGTTAATTTCATCGATAACAACATTAATTTATTTTAAGTTTAGATATTGGTTATCGATATATTTTTAAATAATGTACTTTTTGACTTTTAAATGATACTTTTTACAATCCTACTTCCTAATACCTTGATAATACCAGCTACAGGGACTGCTAACAGCAATCCTACTATCCCGAAAAATTTTCCTCCCGCCAATACTGCAATAATAATTACAACAGGATGCAGACCTACTCGACATCCCACAATTTTAGGCGATAAAACAGCCCCTTCTACTTGTTGAATAAGCAGATACAATAGTAAGACCCATAAAGCGTTTAGAGGCTTATCTATAAACGCAATAATTAGTGCAGGAATAACACCTAAAATTGGTCCAAAGTAAGGAATAATATCTGCAAGTCCAGCAACAATTCCTAATATTAAAGAATATTTTATTCCGAGTAACCATAGTCCAATCGCCGTCAACACACTCATAACCATAGCTACCAATAGCTGTCCACGTATAAATCCAGATAAAACGACGTCAATATCCCTTACTAAAGCAAAAACCCAGTCTCGTCTCTTCCTCGGTATAAAGGATATTAAAATTTTTTTAAACTTTTCTATATCTTTTATGATATAAAAAGCAATAACAGTAGCTAATACAATATCAAATAAAAAAGAAAAAATTCCCGTCATAGCCGCTACAGTACTTTGTAAAGTACTAACTAACGAACTTTGAATATTATATATATTTTGATCTAATATTTCTTTAATTTTTATTGGCAAATCACTATATTTATATCTGATCACAAATTCATAAAATAGTATCTGATATCTTCCAAAATATATAGGAATTGTTTTTGTCAAATCTTTTATGCTTTTTACCAACTGAGGAAGTAGAAAAATTAATATTAATCCTATTATTAAAATTACAAAAAAATATATAATGATAACTCCCAAACTTCTTGGTATCTTATTATTCTCAAGGAAATTTACTAAAGGATTAATGAGATAGGTTAATAATAAAGCAAAAAAAATGGGATTTAATAATTCTAATAGCGGCTTACGAATAGAATATATAAAATATATTACTAGGAAAATTAGCAATACTAGAACTAAATATAAAATATATTTCTTTTTGTTTATTATTAAGTCCATTTTTTGTCTCCATCCTCACTCACTTTAATACAATTTTTTAGGTATTCCTTAAATAAATGTTAACGAGGGAACCAATTATATCTCATTATTGGTAATCCCTCGCTTTTACCCTTTACAAAGTAATTTATATTTTGCTTATGCTTGTCTGTGCCCTTTAAATTTATCCTCTCATATCAATAATGTCTTCAATTACATCTCCAACATTTCTGATGAAGCTGTTTGCTTTCTTCCTTAATCTTCTTTTATCCCGATCTTCCATCGGATTCATCATCATACTAACAGTTGCACCGATAATTGTTCCGGTAATTAACCCTCTAGTAAAATTATTTCTTCTCATTTTTGTTACTCCTTTTCCAAAGTTTTCTTAATCCCTTACCATTATTCTTTAATTGGTGGACATTTTTACTTTCTATAATTACTATTCCCTTTTCCAATTGCATTGATTCAGTAACAGGAATGATTTTTCTCCCATCCATTAAATCTTGAACTATGCCATCAGATATTTCAATTTCTTCTAGCATTCCAAGTTCAAAATCAAATGAAATATCTTGAACTACACCAAGATTTATCCCACTGTCGGTATAAACTTGTGTGTCTAATAATTCCTCTTGATAGCTTTTTATAAGTGGTGATTTCGGGAGTTTGTCTATAGAAAACATACATTTTTCATCAGCTACCAATACTGCACTTTTTCCAACCTGTACCACATCTTCTATTCTAATTGCTTTAGAACTGGATATTAATTTTTTAACATTAACAATCAGTGCTGAAATTTTTTTAGAAGTAGGAAAAAAGACCACATCTTTCACCATACCTATTTGACTACCTGTTGCTATGCTTATTATAGGCAAACCCATTATTTTACTGGATTTCAGCATAATATGCACTCCATTAATTTTATTAGTTTATTCCCTAAAGTGAAATAAATTTTTATATAATTTATTATATCCAATTCAATATATTGTTATTTCCTAATCTGTAAATATCAATATGTGTTTTACTGATTAAACTATAGATTCACGGGTGCATTTAATTTATTTGAAGAATATTATTCCAACCACAGGGACTACAAGACTCTAAGCCTTTTTGCAACGTTCTTTCCATAATATTCTTCAAATAAAAAATATATGTCTTAGATTACTTTTACTTGACTACATTGGAAATATATTATAAAATTTCAACAAGATTTTTTGTGAGGTGAAAAATATGGCACATATAATTCCTTTTAAAGGTCTACGTTATAATAATGATAAAATTAAAGATTTAAGATTAGTCACTACGCCTCCATATGACGTGATTTCCCGTTCAGCACAGGAAAATTATTATAACATGCATCCCAATAATGTCATTCGTCTTGAATTTGGTAAAGAGTATGATGATGATAATGAAAATGATAATAAATATACTCGTGCTGCATCATATCTTAATCATTGGATTGACAATGGCGTATTGCTCTTCGAAGAAAAACCTGCTTTATATCTTTATGAACAGATTTTTACTTTAAAAAATGGTGAAGTTAAGTCTCGTAAAGGTATAATCTCTTTAGTAAAAATCGAAGAATTTTCTAAGGGTGTTATTCTCCCCCACGAAGAAACACTTTCTAAAGCAAAAGTAGATCGGTATAATTTAATGTCAACTACTTATAGTAATTTCAGTCAAATATTCTCGTTATACATGGATCCAGAAAAAAATATTACCAATATTATCAACCAGTTGGCTAAAGAACCTGCACATATTAGTTTTCAATCTGATGATAACATCACTGAAAATTTATGGGTTATTACCGATGAATCAACTATCATAAATATACAAAAGTTTTTTGAACAAAAACAGCTATTTATTGCAGACGGACATCATCGCTATGAAACTGCATTAAATTTTAGAAACAAATTAAGAGAAGAAAATCCTCATTATTCTCCAAACGATTTGTTTAATTATGTAATGATGATGCTTGTTGATATGGATGATCCTGGCCTTGTGGTATTTCCTACCCATAGGGTAATAAAAGACCTTAATGTTTTCGACGAAGTCCATCTTATGAATGAGTTGAAAGAAAATTTTTTTATAGAAAAAATTCCTTTTAACAGTACCTTATTATTAAATGAAAAAGAAATGAGTGGAATGATTGAACAAAGTTTAAATCACAAGCATAATGAAAAGGTATTTGCACTTTATACGGGGAAAGAATATTATTACTTATTAACACTAAAAAATGTAAATGTAATAGCTGAAGCTTTGCCTCAAAAATCTGCCGCCTACCAAAATCTTGATGTAAGCATTTTGCATACCCTCATTCTTGAAAAGATTTTAGGTATTGATATGGAAAACATGGCTAACCAGAAGAATTTAACCTATACTAGAAATGCAGATGAGGCCATTCATTGGGTAAAAACCGGAAAATTTCAATGTGCATTCCTATTGAATGCAACCAAAGTTTACGAGATAAAAAACGTTTCTTTGGCAAATGAAAAAATGCCTCAGAAATCCACTTATTTTTATCCAAAACTGACAACTGGGTTAGTAATGAATAAATTTATGTAAAAATAGTTTATATCACGAATAAGTCTAGTGATTACTAATAAAAAAGTCTTTTTATAAAAGATTCTCAAGGTTGACTTTTTTGAAACACATAACGGAAATTATAAATAAATTTATTCACAGAATACAAAGGTTTATAATTTCCTATGTGTAATAAAAAAACAAACCATACCTTAGAAGGTATGATTTGTTTTTTTATTAACTTTTTTAATTTTTCAATTATAAAATCCTCACACTAAGTATTCCATTAATTCGTTGTATTTGCTGAATCATCTCTTGTGAAACATTGCTTTCAGTATCAATAATTGTATATGCAAGATTTCCTTTACTTCTATTTATCATATTAAGAATATTTATTTTTTCTTTTGCCACTAATGTAGAAATCTGCCCCACCATATTAGGAATATTTTTATGCGCTATCGTAATGCGAAAATCTGAAGATCTATTCAACTCACAAGCTGGAAAGTTTACAGCATTTACAATATTCCCATTTTCAAGAAAATCCATCAGTTGTTTTGCTGCCATCATAGCACAATTGTCTTCTGATTCCGGAGTAGATGCACCTAAATGAGGGATCGCGATAACATTGTCCAACGCAAGTATCTCTTTGTTTGGAAAATCGGTTACATATGTGGCAACAATGCCATCCTGAATGGCTTTCTTTAAATCTTCAGTATTGACCAGTCCACCTCTTGAAACATTTAACAGTCGGACCCCTTTTTTCATGACAGAAAACTCATTATACCCAATCATATTTTTAGTTTGTTCTGTTAATGGAACATGAAGCGTAATATAATCAGAAGATTCCAGAAGTGACCGGAGATCTGCTGCTTTTTTTACACTTCTTGAAAGTCCCCATGCCGCATCAACAGATATATACGGGTCAAAGCCTTCTACTTCCATTCCTAATGATTTAGCCGCATTGGCTACCGATACGCCAATAGCACCCAAACCAATTACGCCCAATTTCTTTCCTTCAATCTCCGGCCCGGCAAAATTCGATTTTTCTTTTTCAATAATTTTAGAAATATCTGTTTCACTTTTGTCTAGTGACTTTACCCATTGAATTCCTTCAACAATTTTACGAGATGAAAGTAACAAAGCAGCTATAGTCAATTCTTTTACAGCATTAGCATTAGCACCCGGAGTATTAAAAACAACAATACCCTTTTCAGAGCATTTGTCAATAGGAATGTTATTTACCCCTGCTCCTGCCCGTGCAACAGCTTTTAAGGATTTAGGCAATTCCATATCGTGCATCACATAGCTTCTTAATAATATAGCATCGGGATTTTCTACTTCGCTAGAAACGTTATAGAGACCCTTGTTAAAAAGTGCTAGTCCTTTATCAGATATATTATTTAATGTTTTAATATTATACACAAGAAACCCCCTATCTATTTTCCATCTCAAATTGTTTCATAAATGATACTAGCGCTTCAACCCCTTCAATGGGCATAGCATTATAAATGCTAGCGCGCATTCCCCCTACAGAACGGTGCCCTTTTAGGTTCACCAAGCCTTTTGCAGTCGCTTCTTTTATAAATTTTGCATTTAACTCCTCACTGTTTGAAACAAAAGGAATATTCATCAATGACCGGTCCTTTTTAGCAGCTGTTCCTTTAAATATACTGGAACTATCCAAAAAGTCATATAGTATTTTAGCTTTTTCGATATTCATTTGTTCCATAACAGATATTCCACCTAATTCTTTTAACCATTCAAGAACAAGTTTACAAATATAAATACTATAGGTAGGTGGTGTATTGAACATAGAACCTGCATCAGCATGAGTTTTATAATTAAACATGGTAGGCGTAATATCCATTTGATTTCCAATCAAATCTTCTTGTATAATGACTACTGTCAAACCTGCAGGACCCATATTTTTTTGGGCGCCTGCAAAAATCACTCCAAATTTAGATACATCATATACTTGAGACAATATATTGGAAGACATATCTGCAACTAACGGAACATTTTCCGTGTCAGGTAAAGTAGTATATCTGGTTCCATAAATGGTATTATTGGTGGTAATATAGAAATAATCTGCTTGTGAATCAAATTTGCTTTTATCCAACTCTGGAATATAACTAAAAGTTTTATCCTCTGAAGACCCCACTATATTTACTGTGCCGTAACGGCTTGCTTCTTGGTAAGCTTTCTTAGCCCATACACCAGTAATGACATAGTCCGCTTTCTTGCTTTGCCTAAAAAGGTTTAGAGGAATCATTGCAAACTGACTAGAAGCGCCACCTTGTAAGAATAGAACCTTATAGTTATTAGGAATTTGCATTAATTCTCGAAGTAGCTGTTCAGCAGCATCTATGATTTCTTGATAATGACTTGATCGATGACTCATCTCCATAACAGACATGCCCGTCTGTCCATATGATAACATTTCTTTTTGAGCTTTTCTTAAAACAGGTTCCGGAAGTATTGATGGACCTGCTGAAAAATTATAGACCCTCTCCATGATACCCCTCCTATGAAATGATAATTTTACTATTTTAGTTAGATTGCATATCAATCTGCCAGATAGCATTAACTATTATAAGAAATACAGATTTGATCAAACTTTTTGTTTTTATAAAATATCTGTTTTAATTAATATTGATATTTACTAATTTTTAATCTTTATAAAGCATATCTAATCTTGCAAGTATTATATATTATGCCTTCACTCCTGTCAATAACTTCAGTATAAAATAAGACAATCGCCTTCGGCAAATTGATGTGCCTTTCGGCACAAAAAGCTAAGGTAGATTGTCTTGATATTACACTTCGCTTCATAATAACACAAGCTGCTCCTGTATTATTAATTTTTCATCTTAACCTCCATTCCGCCGCTACCGCTGGCGGCACAAATAGTAATGAAAAAATAGTGTGCGGCTTTCACTATTTTGATATAATTATCTTA
>JASGMB010000051.1 GCA_030156665.1 Clostridiales bacterium | reverse complement strand
TAATTTTGACCTATTGAGAAAAGAAGTTCAAAAGGGGATAGATATTGCTGATATTATTTTGATTTCAGGGGGTAGTTCAGTAGGTATAAGAGATTTTACCTATGATGTTATTAACTCTTTTAAAGGAAAAGGGGTTTTTGTACATGGTGTAGCTATAAAACCGGGCAAGCCTACAATTATTGGGGAAGCAGAAGGAAAAGCTGTATTTGGGCTTCCGGGACATCCAGTATCAGCTATGATGGTATTTAAAATTTTTGTAGAATATTTTATTAAAGCAAGGATGGGAATAAAAGAACATTTTAATATGACAAAAGCCATAATGGATTTTAATGTACATTCTTCGCCGGGAAAAGAAACTTATCAAATGGTTCATTTACAAGAAAGGGAAGGAAAGTTTTATGCGGTACCGAGTTTTGGCAAATCCGGTTTCATTACGCTCCTCTCAAAATCTTCCGGATATATTATTATCAAAGATCATATAGAAGGATTGAATAAAGGGGAAGAAGTGAATGTCTACTTTTTATAGGGGGGGTCAAGGTGCAGAAAGATAAGACAAATGTATACATATCCAATGTAGATGAAGAACAGGCAAAGAAAGATTATTTTGAAATAATAGGAGAAAAGTATGTTGAATCGGAAACAATCGATGTGGTTGAATCAATAGGGCGGGTGACTTTTGAGGCTGTTTATGCAAAATGTTCTGACCCGGGTTATAACGCGGCTGCAATGGACGGAATAGCAGTAACAGCGGAATATACCTATGGTGTAACAGAAGTAAACCCTAAAATTTTAGAAGAAGGAAAGGATTTTCAATATATTAACACGGGTAATGTGATTCATGAACCTTATAATGCTGTCATCATGATAGAAGATGTAATCCAAATAGGAGACGGAAAAATAAAAATCATTGCTCCAGCACACCCCTGGCAGCATATAAGGCCGATTGGCGAAAATATTGTTGCCGGAGAAATGATTATTCCTTCCAAACATAAAATTCGGCCTCTGGATATCGGTGCATTGCTTTCAGGAGGGATAGAGAAAATAAAAGTTTATAAAAAACCTCGGGTCGGTATTATCCCCACAGGCTCCGAATTAGTGGAAAACCTTGAAAGTTTGGCAGAAGGGAAATTGATAGAATCAAATTCCAGAGTTTTTGCAGGCCTGATTTCAGAATATGGAGGAGAACCGAATAGATATTCTTCATGTGAAGATGATTATGAAGTTTTAAAACGTGTAATTATTCAAGGGGTAAGAGAAAACGATATATTACTTGTAAATGCCGGTTCTTCAGCAGGTACAAAAGACTATACGGCAAAAATTATACAAGAACTGGGACAGATTATTGTCCATGGAGTTGCTATTAAACCGGGAAAGCCCACTATTCTAGGTTTGATCGACCAAAAACCTGTCATAGGTATTCCAGGGTATCCGGTATCTGCATATCTGGTTTTTGAAACTTTTGTGAAACCTCTAATCCTCAAATATACAGGTCAAAATGAAAATTTAGGAGAAATGGTCATGGCTACAATTTCTAAAAGACTGGTTTCTTCTTTGAAAAGCAAAGAATTAGTGCGCGTTACATTAGGAGAGGTAGGAGACAGACTGATTGCCACGCCTTTGGTTCGAGGAGCAGGGGCAGCAATGAGCCTGATAAAAGCCGACGGAATATTTGAAATACCAAAACAAAGCGAAGGGGTGGAAGCGGGAGAAGAAATACAGGTAAAATTATTAAAACCTTTAAAAAGTATAAAAGGAACTTTGGTTTCGATAGGAAGTCATGACCTCATTATGGATATAGTTGCAGATAAGATGAAACTTTCTTCCGGACATGTAGGAAGTATGGGGGGCATTATGGCAATGAGAAGAAATGAGTGCCATATATCTCCAATCCATTTGCTGGATGAAGATACGGGGGAATATAATACCAGTTATATTCAAAAATACTTTGCAGGAAGAAAAATGGCATTGATAAAAGGAGTGAAACGCCTGCAAGGACTTATAGTCCAAAAAGGTAATCCAGAACATATCAAAGATTTTAAAGACCTGACTAGAGAAAATATTCGCTTTATTAACAGGCAGAGAGGTTCGGGAACTAGAATACTTTTAGATTATCATTGCAAAAAAATAGGTATCAATGTGAATGACATAAAGGGTTATGAAAGAGAAATGACAACCCACATGACGGTTAGCATAAGTATAAAAACAGGAACAGCTAATGTAGGAATGGGAATTTATTCAGCTGCCAGGGCGATGGATTTAGATTTTATACCTATTGCATATGAGGATTATGATTTTTTAGTCCCCTATGAATACTTAGAAGACGAAAAAATGAAATCGTTTATACGAATTTTAAAGTCTGATGATTTCAGAAACAATGTACTGTCTTTAGGTGGTTACGCATTGGAAAATACAGGAGAGATTCAGATAGTGGGTGATGAATAATGAAAGATTACTACGGAAGAACCATTAACTACCTTAGAATATCAGTTACAGACTTATGCAATTTGAGATGTCAGTATTGTATGCCTGCACAGGGAGTTTATAAAAAAAGTCATAATGATATTCTTAACCTGGAAGAAATCGAATTAATTGCAAAAGAGTTTGTGAGTTTAGGGATTAATAAGATAAAAATTACCGGTGGAGAGCCTTTAGTTAGAAAAGGAATTTTAACTTTAATTAACAATATTGCAAAATTTGATGGATTAAAAGATTTTTCCATGACGACAAATGGAATTTTGTTAAAAAAGTTTGCAAAAAGCTTAAAAAATACAGGATTAAACAGAGTAAATATTAGTCTTGATACTTTGGATGAGAAAAAATATTTTTCTATAACAAGAGGCGGCAATTTGAAGCATGTATTGGACGGAATAGAAGAAGCAAAAAAAGTCGGGCTTTTTCCTATAAAAATAAATACAGTTCTTATAAAGGGGTTTAATGATAATGAAATTGAAAATTTTGTAAGATTGACGAGACATGAGAATATTGATGTCAGATTTATTGAATTGATGTCTATTGGAGAAGTAGCAAAATGGTCAAAAGAAAAATTTTTTTCCACCACAAGAATATTAGAAAAGATAAAGGATCTAAAAAGAATACCTAAAGAAGACCCTTCCTCACCAGCAGACTATTACCAATTACCTGACGGGGTCGGTCGTATAGGGCTTATAAGCCCTATTACCTGTAAATTTTGTAAAAATTGTAACCGTGTTCGCCTAACGGCCGATGGAAGATTAAAATATTGTCTTCATTCCGATAAGGAAATTAATTTAAAGAAACTTTTGCCCAATAGGCAGCTTATTAGAAAAGTAATACTAGATTCTATAGCACAGAAACCTTTATCTCATTCTTTGGAAGAAAGAAAATATATTGTGCGGAATATGGTGCAGATTGGAGGATAGACAGTGGAATTCACGCATTTTAATGAAAGTGGAAGAGCGCAGATGGTGGAAATTAGTGATAAGGATGATACCAGGAGAGTTGCAATAGCACGAGGACATATTAAGATGAAGAGTGAAACTGTAAAAAAAATATGTGAAGGTCTGATTAAGAAAGGAGATGTTCTATCCGTTGCACAAGTCGGGGGAATTATGGCCGCAAAAAAGACGAGTGATTTGATCCCTATGTGCCACAACATATTATTGACAGGGTCTGATATTAGGTTTCATATCGGAGAAGATGAAGTTCAAATTGAAGCAGAAGTCAAGACTGTTGGAAAAACAGGTGTGGAAATGGAAGCATTAATGGCTGTTTCTATAGCAGCACTTACAATTTATGATATGTGTAAGTCAGTAGATAAAGAAATGAAAATAGGAGATATTTATTTAGTTAAAAAAACAGGTGGAAAGTCTGGAGAGTATATAAGGGAGGAATAAAAATGGGTTTAAGAGGTAGAGTAAGGTCAGTGAATATTAGTGAAAAAAAAGGAGTTATAAAAATGCCGATTGAGGTGGGTATATTTAAAGAGGATTATGGTCTGGTAGGTGATGCTCATGCTGGAAAAGGTAAGCGACAGGTAAGCTTACTTGCAGTTGAGAGTATAGAAAAAATGAGACAAATAGGCGTGAAAGGGCTTTGTAATGGTAAGTTTGCTGAGAATATCACAACAGAAGAAATTCAATTACATGTGCTGCCTGTAGGTACGAAACTGCGCATAGGAGAAACACTCCAGGAAGTAACGCAGATTGGGAAAGAGTGCCATAATGGTTGTGCCATCAAACAACAGATTGGACAGTGTATTATGCCTAAAGAAGGGATTTTTACAAAGGTTTTGAAGGGAGGAAAAATCAAAGAAGGCGATTTGATTGAAGTGGTTGAAAATTAATAGTATCCCACCCATGTATATTATGGCTGAATGATGAAGTATTATTCCGTATAAAATAAGACAAACGCCTTCGGCGAATTAATGTGCCTTTCGGCACAAAAAGGCTAAGGTAGATTGTCTTGATATTGCGTTTCGCTTCATAATAAATTTTATAAAGTAAAAGGAGATAAAAGCTAGGATGAACTTGAAATCAGTTCATTCCTAGCTTTTTGTTGACTAAAATTTTAAATAAGAGTTACCATCTAAAGGAATAAGAATTTGCAAAGGAGGTTTATCACCTAAAAGCCCGACAGCATACACTGTTATAGGTAATGCGAATCATATCACCATATTTATAATTTTCAGGTGTAATGATGATACCGTTTTGTTCAAATGGTTGATTTGACATAGCAATAACCTCCTATCTATAAGTATTATGTACATGGGCGTATATTTTTTATTTGAAGAATATTATGGAAAGAACGTTGCGAAAAGGTTTAGAGCCTGTTAACGCAGCTGAAAAATTTTCAAAGTAATTAACGATAAGTGTTTCTACTTCTAAATTCAGCATTTATAACAAAAAAATGTGTTTTTGTATATGAGTATAGTAAAAAAATATAAATTTTTTAAAAATTAAGGAGGATTTTTTTTACAAATATAGAATATATTAGAATATATTTAAGAGTAAAGAATTATGAAATGTTTAAAATGTAAGAAGAATTTTCTAAGTATATATAGAATATAAATAAATAGTAAAAATCTAAAAATACTGGATAAAAACAATTGTGAAATTGTAAAAATATTTTCTAAAACTATTCAAATAATATATGTTTTCTCATTTTTTTGAAGGAATGTATGTTGTAATCAATTTCGAAGTCAGATTCTAATAATAGTTTTAAAAAACGAGGTCTTTTCTTATTTAGTCATAATATTATATATGGATATAAATATTATATTTTAATTTTATCTATGACTAATGGTAATTTGTTCTTTTTTTGTGCTTGTTTTCCCAAAGCGTATGTTGTTAATACAATCATTTTTATAACTTAAATTATCCTGTAAGCCATATGACAACTGATGACATATAAAAAGATAGTAAAGGATGAAAGCATTGCCAATAAAACCTATAAGGAGAAAAAGCGTTAGTGATGAAGTGTTTATACAAATGCAAAAGCTTATTTTAAGTGGCGAATGGGCGCCCGGTTCTAAAATTCCGTCTGAAAGTGAATTAAAAGAAATGTTTTCAGTAAGCAGAATATCTATAAGAGAAGCGATGCAAAAACTTTCTATTCTCGGAGTTGTTGAAACAAGGCCTGGTTCAGGAACATATGTATCTGAGCTTTCAGCAGGGCTATATATGAATTCGCTACTGCCAGTATTTTTATTGGATAAGCCGAATATTGCACAAATATTAGAATTTAGAAAGGCAATAGAAGTTGAAAGTGTAGAACTTGTTGCTCAAAGAGCTAGGCAAGAAGAAATTGATTATCTGCAAAAAATCTTAACCGATATGGAACAAATGATAAGTGATAGTGAGAAATTTGCAAAGCTTGATTTTCACTTTCATCAGACAATCGCAGAGATGACACATAATCCATTAATTATTAAAGTAAATTTAATTTTAAGAGAAGTGATGGAACTAGGATTTATTCAGCAAACAAAAGTGATAGGTGGTTATCAGGGATTTGTGCAGCATAAGCAAATATTTGAAGCGATAAAAAACAAAAATTCTGAATTAGCTAGAAAATATATGAGTGAACATATTAACTGTACACGTAAAAGATTGTTAGAGCTGTGTATGGATACAGAAGCCAAAATTTTATAAATATTACGATATCTATTAAGGGGTTTAATAACCTCTTAAAAATAGATATACCAGGCAACAAATGTTGTCTAAAAATTAAAAATTTAAGGAGGAGTTTTTATGAAAAACACTTTGAAAAAAGTAGTTGCTTTGATGATTGTAACTGCTTTAGCTTTCACTATGGTTGCTTGTTCAGGAAGTAAAGAAGCACCTGCGCCAGCAAAAGACAACACACAAGATCAGGCGCAAAAGCAAGATACGAAACAAGATGTAAAACAAGACACAAAAAAAGCAGACCCTATAAAAGTTGCAATTTCTCATACCAGTTCAACAGAAAGTCCATGGGAAAAAGCTTCGTTGAAGTTTGCAGAAATTGTTAATAAAGAATCGAATGGTAAATTCAAAGTTGAAACGTTTCCAAACGGTACACTTTGCCAGAAAAACTGGAAGGTCATGATTGAAATGACCCAGTCGGGTTCTTCACAGATAGGAATCGAAAGTATCACAGCTCTCGCATCAGAGGTTCCTGAACTTGGTACTGTTCAATTACCGTTCTTATTTAATGATGATGCACATTTGATTAAATTTTTGGAAAATGAATCACCAATTTTACAAAAATGGTATAAAAAATTCGAAGAAAAGAATATGGTAGTAATTGGTGTTGCTCCAAGAAAATTCAGACAGTTAATTAATAATAAGAGACTTATTAAAACTCCTGAAGATATTAAAGGTTTAAAATTCAGAGTGCCGAACAATCCATTTTTCGTAAGAGTTTTTGAACTTTTAGGTGCTAAACCTGTTCCATTGCCATCAGGAGAAATTTACTCAGCAATTCAGTTAGGTACAGTTGTAGGTGAAGATAACTCTGTACCGGTTGTTTATGACTTTAAGACACATGAAGTTGCAAAAAATATGACTATATGGAACTATATGGCGGATGCTTCACTTGTAGTTATAAACAAAGATTTATGGGATTCTTTATCTGACGAAGACAAAGCTTTATTTAAGAAAGCTGCTAAAGAATGGGTAGCTGTAAATATTAATGAAGATGAATCTTATCAAGTTGAGGCGAGAAAGAATATGGAAAAAGCCGGCGTTAAATTCTATGATATGAGTGCTGAAGAAAAAGAGCCGTTCAAAAAATTAATGGAGCCGCTTTACGAGGAAGTAAAACAAAAAATTGGAGAAGAAGATTGGAATGCATTCATGAAAGCTGTTGAAGAAGCAAAATGATTGTTTTCACTAAAAACTTTAGTGATCACTTCATAGTTTTAAATTTTAACATGGCTATTACATAATAGCCATGTTAAAATTTATTTACCAATTAGTTACAGGACTTATTTAGGTAACGCTATATAGAGAGGGAGTGTGAGGTTGAGTAAACTTGTTAAAATTATTAAAAATATAGATGTTTATATTGGTCCGATTGTTTTACTTATGATTTTGATAGATGTTATTCTTCAAGTTGTAAGTAGACTACTTCCCGGTAATGCTATCTCATGGACTGTTGAAGTGGGAGAGATGTTACTGGGTGCTTTAATATGGCTGGGTATCAGTGTTGGTGTACTAAAAAATGCTCACGTTGGATTTGATTTAATTGTTAAGAAATTCCCTCCGAAAATCAAGAAAGCTTTTGGATTAGTTGATAACACTTTATTTATAGTTTATCTTATTTTACTAGGCAGTTTTACAGTCCAATTACTTTATTATTATACAAAATTAGGCAGCAAATCTACAATTTTAGGAATCAGTATGTTTTGGGTAAGAATGCCTATCTTAATCGGCTGTATTTTAACCACTATTAGACTATTGATTAAGCAATATAGAGTTTTGCGCAATCAAGAAATAGTATTTGCTGATGATGAAGATGTAATTAAGGGGGAATATGAATAATGCCAATAATGACCATAACTTTGGTAATGCTAACAGTCATTCTATTAGTAATAGGTACACCAATAGCTGTAGCATTGGGATTATCTTCTGCAGTTGTGTTGATGATATTTCAGCCGGTTCCTAATATGCAGATTATACCTCAACTATTCAGTGAAGCAGCTACCTCTTTTATATTGCTTGCAGTCCCTTTATTCATACTGGCAGGAAATTTAATGGAGCGTGGAACAGTAGGTAGGAATCTTATAGACTTTACTACTTCTATTGTTGGATGGGCTACAGGAGGCTTAGGAGCAGTTAATATTGTGGGCAGTATGATATTTGGGGGGATTTCTGGATCTTCATTAGCAGATACTGCAACCTTTGGCTCAATTCTTGTACCAAGGATGGTAGAAGACGGATATCCTAAAGATTATGCAGGGGCTGTGACTTTAACTTCATCATCTCTATCAGTTGTTATACCTCCCAGTATATTATTGGTTCTTGCTGCGGCTTCAACACAGCAGTCAGTAGCTCGAGCTCTAGCAGGAGGGTTACTGCCCGGGATTTTAATTACTATTTCATTAATAATACCAAATTATTATATCTGTAAAAAAAGAGGATATGGACACAAAGTACCATTTTCAATCAGAAATATTATTGAAAAGATTGGCTCCTGTTGGACTGCATTAGTAGCACCTTTAATTATTTTGGGAACAATATTTTCCGGCATTGTAACACCTACTGAGGGAGCAGCAGTAGCCGTTTTGTATATTTTGTTAATCGACGGCGTGATTTTTAAAAAATTGGGATGGAAAGACTTTGTAGCAGCTTTTAAAAGTACGGCAACTTTAACAAGTGTTATTCTTTTTATTGCAACATCCAGTGCAATTGCAAATTTTATCATTGCTTATGAGAATGTTCCTAAAGTGCTTGCAGAACTTTTAATGAACGTGCCGGGAGGACAAATTGGATTTTTACTTCTAATGGATGTAATATTGCTCTTTATTGGTATGACGATTGATGCAAGTCCGGCAACTATTATCTTTACACCTTTATTCTTGCCAATTGCAATGGCGATAGGTGTAGATCCAACTCATTTTATAGTCATTATGGTTATGGGATTTGCCTTAGGACTGACAACGCCTCCTTATGGCGTATGTTTATTTAGCATAGCTTCAGTATGTAATATATCGATGGATAAACTGGTAAGAAAAGCCTTGCCTTTCTATATTGCGATGTTTATTTCATTATTATTGGTTACACTTATACCACAGCTTTCAATATTCTTGCCAACAATTTTTGGTCTATAGTGAGTTGAAATGATTCTTAAAGTACTATATATCGATAACCAATATCTAAATTTAAAATAAATAAATATAGTTATCGATGAAATTAACCAACTTTAAATCATAATATTTAGTTTTAAAGTTGGTTAATTGTAACAATTTATTGTTTTATTTAAACTATCTATAAAGTCCAGCATATTATGCTAATTTATCATTTCAGTAAAGCAGTGACAGATCTACATATATGCTAGAGTTATTTAAGTTATATAAGTTGTGATACAAAATAATAAATATTAGATTAAATTTTTAATATATAATGAGGTGATTTACATGAGTAGTGTTGTTAGCGATTTATTAAGAGATATTGCTTTGCCTAAGATGGTAAAAATCGCACAAAAATTTCCCAGACCTAGGATTGATGACATTCCGAGTGCAGTACATAGTGAAGTAAATAAACCGGAAATAGCGACAACAATCAAACCGGGTCAAAAAATAGCTATTACTGTAGGAAGTCGAGGAATAGCCAATATAGCATTAATCACTAAAGAATTAGTGAAAGCTGTTAAAACATTAGGAGGAGAACCTTTTATCATTCCTACTATGGGAAGCCACGGAGGAGCAACAGCTGAAGGTCAAGTGGAGGTGCTTTATAGTTTGGGGGTCACTGAGGAATATATTGAAGCCCCTATTAAAGCTACTATGGAAGTAGTGAAAATTGGTGAAACAGAAGATGGCAGACCAGTCTTAATTGATAAGTATGGAGCAGAAGCTGACGGAATTATCGTTTTAGGTCGTATCAAACCCCATACTGCCTTCAGAGGTAAGTATGAAAGCGGTTTGATGAAGATGATGACGATTGGTCTTGGAAAGCAAAAAGGTGCTGATACATGTCATGAGGCAGGATTTAAACATATGGCATATAATGTACCGCTTTTTGCAAATGCCATTTTAAAGAATGCAAATATTTTGTTTGGCGTTGCACTAGTTGAAAACCCTTATGATGAGACATGCAAAATTGTTGCCCTGACCAAAGAGGAAATTCCTGAAAAGGAACCTGATCTTCTATTAGAGGCTAAAGAATTAATGCCAAAAATAAAATTTTCTAACTTTGATGTGCTGATTGTGGATCAAATTGGTAAAAATATCAGCGGTGATGGAATGGACCCGAATATTACAGCTACCTATTGTACTCCTTATGCAAGTGGTGGTCCTAAAATTCAGAGAATTGTAGTGTTAGATTTAACTGAAGAAACCCATGGAAATGCAAATGGTATGGGTATGGCAGACTTTACTACCAAAAGGCTATTTGAAAAAGCTGACCTTGAAAAGACATATCCTAATGCGCTGACTTCGACAGTACCTCATACGGTAAAAATACCAATGATTCTTAAAAATGACCGTGAAGCAATTGCTGCTGCAATAAAAACTTGCAATGAGATTGATAAAAAGAACCCACGGATTGTTAGAATTAAAAATTCATTGCATATAGATGAAATATATATATCAGAAGCATTATTGGAAGAAGCTAAAAACGATCCGGATATAGAAATACTAGAGGAACCTAAGTATATGCAGTTTGATGGCAACGGTAACTTATTCTAATACACATGTTTAAAACGGGAATGTATTATAATTAACCAACTTCAAAACTAAATATTATGATTTAAAGTTGGTTAATTTCATCGATAACTACATTAATTTATTTTAAATTTAGATATTGGTTATCGATATAAGTGATTTATGAAATGAGTAATAAAAGTTATGTTAAAAATTAAGGTCGAGGTGAGGAATCAATGTTGCAGACTATAGTACCTGAGGCGTATAAAATTGATTTTTTGGATGTACCTGTTCCAAAAGTAGGTAATGACCAAGTTCTTATTAAGATAAAAAGGGTAGGGATATGCGGTTCTGATATACAAGTTTACCATGGTAAACATAAATATATGACTTTTCCGATTGTACAAGGACATGAAGTTGCAGGAATAATAACCGAGGTCGGAAAAAATATAGAAAGGTTTAAAATAGGTGATAAAGTAACGGTGCAGCCACAAAATGTGTGCGGAAAGTGTTATCCTTGCAGTATAGGAAGATACAATGTATGTGAAAACTTAAGGGTTATGGGAATCCATGACCCGGGAATGTGTGTAGAATATTTTCTGGTGAACGCATCAAAAGTACTGAAATTGCCGAATGATATGGAGTTTGATACAGGGGCATTGGTAGAACCAACTGCAGTAGGAGTACATGCGGTGAAGAAGATTGGGGAAATTAAAGGATCAAATGTCGTAGTATTAGGGGCAGGTGCAATTGGAAATTTGACTGCACAAGCTGCTAAAGCATTAGGGGCTAATAAAGTAATGATTACCGATATTAAAGATAAAAGGTTAGACATAGCAAAAAATTCAGATATTGATTACTGCATAAATACCATGAAAGTAGACTTAGGAGACGCGATAAAAGAACATTTTGGGTCAAAGGGAGCAGATGCAATCATTGATTGTGCAGCAGTAAAAGCAACAATTAATCAAGCAATATATAATGCACGCAGAGCATCAAAAATCATCGTAGTAGGAAATTTTAAAGAAAAAATTGAGATTGAAATGCCAATGCTTCAAAGACAAGAAATAGATCTGATTGGTGTTATGATGTATATAGAAGAAGATTTTAAGGATGCAATCAACCTGTTACAGGAAAACAAAATTAAGACAGATGGCATTATTACAAATTACTTTGATATTAGGCAATTTAAAGAAGCCTATGATTATATAGACAATCATATGGATGATGTAATAAAAGTGATGTTAAAGTTGGAAGATTAAAATAATAAAAGTGTTTTCTTTTTAGACAGTCTATTTTAAGCCATAGAGAATATCCTCTATGGCTTTGGTAGTTATTTCCATAATTTTCTGTCTAAGCTTCTATATTGTATTGCTTCAGCAAGATGATGGGATTGGATATTGTTGCTATTATCCAAGTCTGCAATTGTTCTTGCAACTTTTAAGATTCTGCTGTGTGCCCGTGCACTAAGCCCGAGCCTGTCAAAAGCTAATTTTAACATTTTTTGTTCTTTATCACCGAGTTTACAAAATTCATTGATAAGAGAAGGCGTCAGTTGCGAATTAGAAAATATTTTGTGATTTTTATATCTTTCCAACTGAATCTTTCTGGCTTTGTCTACTCGCTTCTTTATCATATTGGACGTTTCAGGTTGTTGGCTTGAGGCTAGATTTGTGTATTTTACCGGTGCTACCTCAACGTGAATATCTATACGGTCAAGTAATGGTCCACTTATTTTACTCAAATATTGTTGTATTTGAAATGGTGTACAAGTACATTCTCTAGTCGGATCACCATAGAATCCACATTTGCAAGGGTTCATTGAAGCAATTAACATAGAACTACAAGGATAGGTTAACGTAGCGTTTACTCTTGAAATGGTTACTTGTCCATCTTCTAAAGGTTGCCTCATCACTTCCAGTACATCTTTTTTAAATTCAGGGAGTTCATCCAAGAAAAGAACACCGAAGTGAGCAAGACTGATTTCACCGGGTTTGGGAATTTTTCCGCCTCCGACAAGGCTTGCAAAGGAAATTGTATGATGGGGATTTCTAAAAGGCCTGGTAGTTATTAAAGAAGTATTTTGTGGTATTAGTCCGGCGATACTATGAATTTTTGTCACTTCAAGAGACTCTTCAAAAGACATGTCGGGTAAGATGGTTGGCATACGCTGGGCAATCATTGTTTTACCTGAACCAGGAGGCCCAATCATTAAACAATTATGTCCTCCGGCAGCAGCAACCTCTAGTGCTCTTTTTACATTTTCTTGTCCTTTTACGTCACAGAAATCTACGTTGTATTTATTATTGATTGCAAAAAGACTATCAATATCTACGGTAGAAGTATCTAAAGTTTTTTCACCGGTAAGATGAGATACAATATCATAAAGATTAGAGGCTGGATAGACTTCTAATCCTTTAACAACAGCAGCTTCGTACGCATTTTGGCAAGGTAAAATAATTTTTTTTATACCATTTTGATAGGCTGTCATTGCTATCGGCAACGTACCATTGATTGGTCGCAGTTCTCCATTTAAGGATAGTTCTCCTAGAAATAGATATTGATCTATATCATCTATTTTAATTTGTTCTGAAGCAGTTAAAATGGCAATAGAGATAGGTAAGTCAAAAGAAGGTCCTTCTTTTTTGATATGGGCGGGTGCCAGATTAATCGTAATTTTTTTAACGGGAAATTCTAGATTACAATTTTTGATAGCTGCTCTTACTCTTTCTTTTGATTCACGAACAGCTGCATCAGGTAATCCTACAATATCAAATGAAGGGAGGCCACTGGAGATGTCTACTTCGACATCTACAATAAAACCATCTATACCCATCAAACCACA
>JASGMB010000050.1 GCA_030156665.1 Clostridiales bacterium | reverse complement strand
TTGCCTATAAAAGGCATAGGAAATTCAACTACTATCGCCTTTGATGTGACTGATAAGAAAACAGCCTGCATGGTTTTACTGTCTTTAACAGAAACAGTTGCCATGCGGCTTCGTGATGTAAAAAAGTGTGCCTATGTCATTTCAGTATCACTAAAAGATAATACATTTAAGTCTTACTCCCATCAAAAAAAACTGGATGTGCCGACTGACTCTACCAATATTATTTATAAAAAGGTGCAAGAGTTATTTGATGAAATGTGGAAGGGGGAGCCTATAAGGCATATGGGCATACACCTGTCAGGCTTATATAGTAATGACTTTTACCAACTTTCTCTTTTAGAACCTGACAGTGAAAAGTATAAATATCTTGATAAGGCAATAGATAGAATTCGTTTAAAATACGGTCCTAATTCTGTGATGCGGTCCTGTTTTTTACATTCTGGCTTAAAGCCGCTTATGGGTGGAGTGCTATATAATACTGATTATCCTATGATGTCCAGCATATTGTAAAGGTGATGACAGTGAAAGTTTTAATGAAACCTATCGAAATGATTGCATGGTTTACAAAAGATGGAATACCCAGTCCTATCAAATATAAATTATCTACTGAAGATGAGACCAATATCATTATAAAGATAGACAGAATTATTACCAAAACAGAAGAACAGCTGGCAGGTAATAGAATGTTTATATTCCGCTGCCAGAGTATCATTGATGGAATAGAAAAGATATATGAGATTAAGTATGAAATCAACACCTGTAAGTGGTTTTTATATAAGATGTAAAAACCACTTTGAACCTTAGTTCAAACAACTTTTTACTTTTTCAATAATCTTATTCCTACAACTATTTGAATGATAATAACAAATCCTGCCACTAACATTGAAAGAAATTTTCCTATTGTAAAGTTATGTATGAAGGCTATAATAGCGACAAGACCGCTGCAAATACCAGCAAACTAACAAACATGGGCTTTTTCATGTAATATCATTCCTTCATTCTTTTTGTTTTTGATTAATAGTAACTCTTTTATCTCTATTCGGCATATTCTACCCTTTATCAATAAAACCTTAATAATCTGCTAACAATTATGTACAATTTGATTTGCTTTATTAATATCCGCTTCTTTTACCAAAATTTCGTAGGTTGTCATATCCTGAGTTCTTCCATAATAACCTCTGGCTTCTACATATCCCGCATTGTGGTTAAAAAATTTGGTTCTAACAGTAATATTGTTATCCATCAGTTTTCCCCTAATTCTTGCATATTGCTCTACATCCTGCGTAATATAAACGGCTTCCCATTTTTCTCTTGTAAAGAGTTTTAAAAAAAATCGTTTAAACATCAAACTGACCTCACTTCCACTGCTGCATTATCCTTCAAATTTTTTTAATTTATCCTTTTTAAATGTCCATATTTATCCCCTTACTTCCAAAGACATTTATTGAACAGTCCTTCTTCCTTTTTAACTTAAACCTATTCTTTTAATTTTATAACCCTTATCTGTTGTAATAACTGCTGCGGTAACATTTGGCTATTATCATCATCAATTACCAACTCAATAACAGAATTACTCCCTTCGTAAGTGAAACTGATTCTACTGAAAAGGATATCATTTTCCATAAAAATATCCTTTACTTGCACACATTTATCAGTAAATTCTTCCCGTGATGAAAAAGCATTTTCCTGATAATAAATTGATATCTCCCAGTTAACATCTGCTGCAATAATATCCCCGCTTTTTACATTAGAGTCAATTGAAAGTGCAGGACCTATTGTAATGGATCTAACCTCATTAATCTGCTTTTTAATAAGTGGTTCTATTACTTCACTCTTATACTTTTCTATCTTTAACTTCCGTTTTATATCTTCGTAATTGTCATATATACCACTTTTAGTGATAGAGACTGTAAATGGTATATCCTTTTGTTTTTCAAATATAACCTTTCCATAATATTTCCCATATATAAAATCATACTTTAGGTTCTTAATCTTAAATTCAACACCCTTATATTTATCGGTTAAGTATTTTTCAGCCCTTATCCTAGCTTTGTATTTATCAATAGGATTACCAAAGAACATGCAATATCCTATAGAAAACACTACTGCCAGTACCCCTATGAAAATTATCATCTTCGTATTCTTTATAGACATTTTCATTTTACCTCCCCATTGACAAAGCGCCTCATGGTTACTTATTTTCCAGAGACTTCTCCGTTATTCTTTTCTCTTTTTATTCCAATCAAAATTTATTACCTTTTCAGATAATACTTTTATACCTGTTATAAACGGCTCCAACTCCACTATTTGTTGCTTGGATATCTCTTTTGTATCCAAAATAATTTCTCCTTTAATCTCAATACTCTCATTTGCCGATACCGTCTTTTCAACATCAACTTTCAAGTCAGATGATATTAACCTGTCCTTAGCATCTTTACCCAAAATAGGTTCTACCTGACTAATATAAATATCTTCATCTTCTTTGTTATATATCGTAATTGTATAAGAAAACTTCGTTTTATCTAAAGAGTCTCCAACTGCACCCAATGCAGTTAACATATCTGAAACTTGTAGTCCATTTTGTTTTATACTATTATTGGCTGAATCACTAAGATTACACCCTGTCAGCAATATTAAAACAAATACCATTATCCACAATAAAGTAAGTATTTTCTTAAAATCCACAGCTATTCCTCCTATTGATAATCTTTTTCATGCAAAACATTACAATAACATTAAAGAATGAGTCTACCAGTCGTTCCACTCATCAAAGCCTTCCCTTACTCCTTTATAGAAAAATTCTGTATGCCTGCATTTAGGACAAACATATACATCAAAAGTCAAATGTTCTTCGATATCAAACAATGCACCTAATATCCCTCTATTGCTGTCTTGTAAATCAAAACAGTATTCTTTCAAATATTTCATTTGTGCTTTATATCTTAAACATTCAAATTGCTTCTCCATTCTAAATCGTTGCTCCTCCATTATTAAACACTTTCTTTATTTCGATAGAATCATCCTATTTTTTATTCTTTATACTTCCATAATAATATAGTACTTTTGACCTGTGGAGTTTTATGGGTAAATTTCTATCTTTTTATTAGACATATAAAGAGTAGTAAAAGTTTCTTCTTTCAACAAATAATTTCTTATTTCTACCTCAATTTTCTAATGCGCCATAATCATAATGAATTGCTTCATAGGATATAAAAAATATTTTAATTTTTTAAAATTCTTTTCGTATTTTTAATTTGAAGTGGCTATTAGTATATGCATCTTTCCAATGTTTTAGAGAAAAAGGGTTGAGTACACTTATCATCAAATTGTATATTCAACCCTTTAATTGTATCCATAAATACTTAAATATTTAGTCTCATTTATCACATTCCATTTTAAGCTGTCCAAAATCATTTTTTAGTAAGTTTTTAGCAAGAAAATGGGCATGAAAAAAGGATTTGAATTTATCTTCAAACCCTTGCTACTGGCGGAGAGAGAGGGATTCGAACCCTCGGTACGCTATTAACGTACACACGATTTTCAGTTACACACTGGATTTTTTAGCTTATTTTAGTTTGTCTTAGAATGTGTCTGAATATGTTGGTAATACAGGCTTTTGCTGCATTCTATTTGTCAGTTGGTGATGGCTTATATCACCATATTTTTTTGGTTTGTTACCACCATGTTACCACGAAAAACTACTCATGTTCTATACAGATCATACCTCGAAAAGGTCATACTCTTTGAAGTCTTTCTTTTTTAGCAAGTATTCTTTTAGTTATAGAGCCAATAGCTTCCTGGCTGGTGATTTCGCCTTGAAGAAATCTCCTGCCTGATTCTAATGTCGCTTTACTTGGCGTAAGCCCTTCAACTGCAAGCGTTGCCTTCACACTTACTATTGCTTTATTTATCTGTTTTTCAGTCATTTTTTCCATATAATTCAGACCTTTTTAATTTTGTATTCCAGAGTGGTACCACGAAATTTTTTATTCAATCCAATTCTCTATCACTAAATTTTCTATCCTTTTAAAATGTTTAACATTATTTGTAACAATAATACAATCATTAACTAAAGCTGTTGCAGCAATTAGAATATCAAAATCATCAAGCAGCTTACCTTCCGATCTTAATTTAGCTTTTATTTTAGCATATACTTCAAAACATTCTCTATTTAATGGCAAAACATTTACTGATTCTTCAAAAACCTGAATCCTAGATAAATTCTTATCGACATTGGCAGAATTATACGCCCCGTATAAAAGCTCTCCTATTGTAACAGCAGAAACAGATATATCGTCAATATCAACACTTTCCATCTTTATATCAATACCGCTTTTACCCTTAAACCAGTAGATACACATATTGGTATCAAATAAGTATCTCATAAGCTTATGTTTTCTTTCCTTGAAGTTCTTGATGAATAAATATCTTGAATAATCTGTTCCGAATCTCTATCATCTTCCCACGACCCAAATGTATTCATCAATTGTTGTTTTCTATCTATCTTATCTTTATAGTTTTCTAAAAATACTACCAATACTTTCGACTTACCTTTAACTGGTACCTGCTCATTAAATATTACTTTGCCTTCATTATAGATACCCTCAATAGCATGTTTCATTTTAATTGCACCTTCTTTCACAATACTATCTTTACTATATTATATCATAAATTTTACGTAGGATTTTATTTTTTTAAAAATATCAATTATATTTCTTACATTTATGCTGATAGCGATTTTCATCATAGATATCTGATATATTAGATTGCCCCGTATTCATAACTGCAATTTTGGAAGTACTAACATTCTTACTGTTAATATTAACTTCAATCACTACCAACATATGAAATATTATTTTGATCACACCATTCAATAGCAATAGTTTTCAATGATTCATCTCGAAACTTGTACCAAGAATCATCAACGCCGTATCTACAAACTGCATTCTTAAATCTTCGGAAAGCCTCTCGTCCTTGAATAGCTGAATAATCTGTTTATGGAGTCGAACTTAAACCGACTCCATAGGATACCTCAAATTGTTTCTTAGCCAAGTTATAACCTAATTGCGCTTTAGATTTATTTAGTTTTATCTCTTTCAATTGATTCATAATCTGAAGTAGCTCTATATTAGTTCCTAGTCCATTTTCATATTTTATCTTTGTTACATCATAAGCTTTTTGCAATTGTTCTTCTGCCTGCTGTAGCACAACTAGTGATTCATAAGCATTCAGCATATCCATATATGCCTTTCTTACCGAAATTTCTACTGTCTTATTGCTGTTGATAAGTGAATATTCACTGGATTGCATGGCTTGTTTAGCTTGCTGATACTTATAAGTATTTGATGGGTACCACTTGGCAGTAATATCAAAATACAACTTATCAGCCTCATACTGTTCTTTCGCTGAGATAATCTCCATTCTGTTTTGAAGCGCTTGTGATACTTTTTCCTCAATATCAATGCTTTCGGGAGCTTCTACTTTTATCGCATCGGTTAACCGTACTTTTGTGTTAAGCGGCAGTCCCAATGCTTTATTAAAGTTCATCTGTGCATATTCCAACGCTCTTTGCGCCGACTTCAAGTCTACTTTTGCCTGTGCTAATGAAGTCTTAAAAGACATTACCTCTATTTCAGATATTGTACCCAAATCATATTTTCTATTCGCAATACGGAGATTCTCTGTCGCCAATTCAGCTATACTTTTTTGAATATTGAGATTCTCCTGGGCATTGAGCAAGGTAAAATAATGATTCTCTACTTCAAATTCAATTGACTCAACGGTTTTCTCTTTTCCTTTCTCCGCCAATTTTAGAGCCATCTCTGCCATCCGTTTATAGTAGCCGTCTTTAGCCAATTGACTTTCAAATGCCATTACAGGGGCATCATTTGATTTTCTATATACACTGCTTGCTTCTTTAAAACTAACCTTTGCTTTTTCAATACCGGTATCGCTAATAGCTATCAACGGATTGTTTTTCAGTGCATAGTCAATTGCCTGCTGTAATGTAAAAGTCTTCTCTTCAGCTGCATTGCTTGCAAATATTGGCATAGAAATCGTAGTTATAATGACAATTGTCAAAACAAGTACTATTGTTCTTATCTTATTCATCATCCTTGATTCCTCTCTTTATAAAATCTTACATACATTGTTCATTCTCAAAAATCACTTATTAGATTGCCGATTCAAGCTGTGCATTTCTTTTCTTTTTTATATTCTCCAAGAATCCTTCAAAAATGCTGTACACAACAGGTATTACAACCATAGTAAGAAATGTCGAAACTGCTAACCCAAACATCAACGAAATTGCCATAGGTCCAAACAAGCTGCTGCCTGACAGTGCCAAAGGAATTAATCCTATTACTGTTGTAGCCGCACTTAAGATAATCGCATTGAAACGCTTATCCACCGCGTCTATACAAGCTTCCTCTATACTGTATCCCGCTTTTCTTGCATCATTGATATATTCGATCAACAGTATTCCGTTTTTTACCACTAACCCTATCAGTGCAATAATTCCTAAAAATGCCGTTAAAGATAACGGATTATTTAATAAATACAATCCCGCAACTGAACCGATAAGAGATAACGGCACCGTAAGAAGAATTACAACGGGTTGTATGAATGAATTAAACTGTATCAACAAAATAACATATATGATGAAAATGCAAAACAAGGCTAAAATGCCAACAACACTGAAATTCTCTGCAATATCCTCCCTTTCTCCGTGAAAAGTAATAGTTGTTCCGGAAGTGTCTACTTTAGGAAGTATTTCATTCTCAATGATGTTTTCAATCTCTGAAGGATTATAACCCGGCAGTTCATTTGCCAAAATTTCAACAGTCGGCTTTCTGTTATAAGTATTAATTTCATCCAGCTTTTTTCCATACTCAACGACAGCAAACTGCTTTAACGGTATTTTTTGTCCGGTTGCCGAAGATTTCACTGCAAAATTCTCCAGTTCCGCCACACTCCCGATGGTACTCTTCAACTTAATATTATATTCATTTCCTTCTCTGCGGTATATGGACGCATTATTTCCATACAGAGCCATGTTTACTTGACTTTGAATATCATATTGCGTAATTCCGAAGCTGCTTGCTTTGTCCTGGTCAACTTTTACTTCAAGTTGATAAGTCTTATCCTTTAAATCATATCTTACATTCTTTGTCCCTGGAATGTCAGCTATCTCTTTTTTTAATGCATCAGCAACCTCTCTCACCCGATCGAGGTTATCACCCGAAACTTTTACGATTGTCTTTGCATTAACAGGTTTTGCATTTGCTAAAAGCTTCGCTGAAGTAGATCCGTTTGCTATATTTTCATCCAACTTAGTTTGGATATAATTAAGAAACTCCTCATTGTTTTTGAATCTTCGCTCCTTTTTATCTCCAAGGTCGAACTTGCACACCATCTGTCCATAGTCGGGAGAAGGAATGGCAGGCTTCATAGTAATGTAAAACTTCGGCATCCCTGTTCCCACAGCCACCGTATAACTTGTGATCTCCGGCTCTTTTGACAAGAGGTTTACAACTTCATCGGTCAGTTTCTCGGTCGCCTCAATATTCCCCGGAACTTCTGAATATATTTCTACATAGAATATATTCTTATCAGCATATGGGAAAAATTGTGAGGGAAGTTGAGGCATTAAAATACTAACTGTGAATACAAAAACTACTATCATAATTCCTACTGTCATTATCTTTCGGCGTAATGCCACTTTTAAAGTGTTATGAAAGAATTTTCGAACTATATTGCTCTTTTCTTTCTTTATCTTGCTTTTTTTGAACAATACGGCAGCCATCGCCGGCGTTATAAACATAGCAACAATGTATGCCGCTATAATAGAAATAATTAATACAATAGGAATTGAACTTATAAAATCTCCCGCAACTCCAGGCAA
Source organism: Clostridiales bacterium (assembly GCA_030156665.1). GTDB lineage: Bacteria > Bacillota > Clostridia > SK-Y3 > SK-Y3 > JASGMB01. The sequence continues at coordinate 24,920 of JASGMB010000050.1, read as the reverse complement.
CCCAAGTAAAGGAGAGAAAGCCGCGATTGTTGTAAGTGTAGCGGTAAAAATCGGAATAGACGATACAGTCGTTCCGTTATATGCCGCTTCCAGCTTTCCTTCCCCTTGGTCCATTCTTACCTGTATGGCATCACTGATTACAATCGCATTATCTACCAATACCCCGAGCGAAATAATCAGTGCTGTTAAAGACATTTGATGAATCTGCATTTTCATTAAGTACATGACCCCAAATGTAATAAGTACAGATAGGGGGATCGCTGTCGAAACTACCAATGCATTCCGTAAGCCCATACCAAGAAAAACAACGACAATAACCAGTAAAATTCCTTCTATCAAATTCATCATAAAATCGTTGACTGATTTTTTTACATCTTCCGGCTGATATATGACTTCCTCCACCAGCAAATCTTCCGGCAAGGTTGCCTTAACCTCATCCAGAGCCTTTCTCACATCTTTACCTATAATGACAATATTTTTCCCCTCTTGAAAATAACCTGTCAACAGGACAGCATTTTTCCCATTTTGCTTGTATTTTTCCACATTTTCTTCCAAGCCCATATATATCTCTGCCACATCGGATAGTTTTGTAACAATTCCTGTTTCAGGTGATACATTAATAATTACGTTGCGAATATCATCCAACGAGGTGTATATTCCCGGTGTCTTTACAGTAATTTTTGTGTCTCCGTATTTAATATTTCCTGAAGGTATTTCTATATTTTGCGCTTGAAGAATTTTGCTGATATCGGCAATGGATACTCCTAATTGGTTCAGTTTCGCAATATCGATATCAACCTTTACCTCCTTATCTAGTTTTCCTTCTATGTTGAATTTTGAAATACCTTGTACCGATGCCAGTTTATTTTCAAAGAGCTCTCCAAACGATGCCAGCTGCTCATAGGTATAATTATCCCCTGACAGGCTAATGATAATACCCGCCGTTTCTACCAGGTCTGTATCTATCTGACTGGGCAAAGCGCCCTCCGGTAAATCAGGCTGCACATCCGCCACGGCATTCCTCACGTCCTGCAGCACTTTGTCACTATCCACATAACTCTCGAACGTGATAACAACAATAGAAATTCCTTCTTTCGATACACCCATACATTCATCGTAGCCATCCAACTCAGTCATCTTATCTTCAATCTTGCTGGTTACCAGTTCTTTTACATCATTGGGTGATGCCCCGGGATAAGCTGTAATAATCATAGCAACAGGAGCGGAGACATCGGGGTTTTCTTGTCTGGGCAGCATATAATAGCTATATGACCCTATAATTGCAATAACTACTGCTAAAAACAGTGTAACCTGTCTCTCATTGATTAACTGCCGAATTAACTTGTTCATGTTTCTCCTCCCTCTCTACAATATTAACTTTGGAACCGTCATTCAGATTTTTCATCCCACTGACAACAAGCAATTCTCCGGCTTCAATTCCTTCAACCCTGATTTTATCATCGCTGACATTTAAAAGCTCTACTGTTCTTTTGAATGCCCTATCACCTCTAACAATATACACATAATCCTCCCCATTGGAGAATATCGCTGTCATAGGAATCCATATCCCCTGCTGTTCTCCTACCTCTACACCCACCTTGGCAATAGAACCTAAGCGAAATTGTTTTTCCAATACTTCAATCTCGGCATTATACGTTCTTGTCGCAGCGTCCGGCGCTTCTGCTATATATGTAACAATTCCTTCTGCATTTTCATCATCTACATTAATAAGTGTTTTTGCACCTACGCAGATATTTTTTAAATCCTGCTGAGGAATGCCCACGTTAATGATCTGTTTCCCGCTTCTCACGATAACAATGGGTTGATTTGCCCCTATCCTCTCATTTTCTTCAAGTAAAACATCTACAACAGTACCATTCTGTTCGGCATAAAGTCTGGCATCCTTTACTAGCGCAGATTTATATTCATAATCTGTTTTAGCAGCATCGTATTGTGATTTTGCCTGTTGATAGTTGGCTTCTGCAACATCTACCTGAAGCTTTATCTGGTCATACTGATCTTTTGATATGGCACCTTCAGCATATAGATTGTTCATTTTTTCTAATAAGTCCTTATTATATTTTAGGGAATCCTCTGCTTTTTTAATATTCACTGCTGCTGAATCCATGGCTGCTTTTGCCGCAGCCACCTGAAAACTCAGATCCTGTGTGTCTATTTCTGCCAATAGCTGTCCTGCTGCTATCTCATCGCCTTTTTTTACAAATATCCTGCTTAGTTTCCCGCCCACTTTAAAACTATAATTAATAATCTCTTTTGCATCTACCGTGCCTATGTACTGCATTTTTACCGGTTTCTTACTCTCTTCAATTTTTAGAACTTTTACAGCAGTCGCCCTCTCTTCCAGCACTGCTTGCTGACCTGCATTTTGGCATCCCACCATGGAAACTATCATTGTAAAAATAAATACTAGTGAAATAATTTTTTTCACGATATATCATTCCTTTCAACTTATATTTGCAGAATAAATTACTATTCTTAAATGAATATTCATTCATTATTTTGCAAAATTTTACCTCTTAGTAAATGATCGCTTATTCATAAATTAGAATAATTTTATATCATTTTTATTTTAACGCATTGCAACAAATCTTTGAAATATTTATTACATGTTCATCTTGAAAAAAAGATTCAGGATTATCTTCTTTCAATTTTAATATCACATATCTAAATGGTATGGTTAGCAAAATCAGCAATACGTCGTCTTCATTGAAGTTTTCGTTAATTTCTCCTGTTTTTCTTCCTAAATCAATAATTCTTTCTATGGCTTGGTCTTTAAGTTTCTTACTATCTATGCTCATTATCTTTTCAATATCTGAATCCAGTATTAACGTTGCCAATAATTGTGCGCGAACAGGGTCTTCCTTCGCCAACTGAAACAAAACAGCAGTTACATTAAAAATAACTTCATTGATTGTTTTGCTTACCATTATAATTCTTAAAAAATCATTTTTAATTTCAGCTAAGGTGGTATTCATTAAATCCTCAATCAAATCTTCCTTACTCCTATAATAACGGTATAAATATCCCACTGACACGCTTGCTCTCTTAGCTATAGCAGCAATAGACATACCACGATAGCCATATTCTACAATAATCTCCATAGCAGCTCTTCTTACATCCTCTATCTTTTGCGGGTCAGTGATCCTAGCCACACTACTTCCTCCTTTCTTTGCTTAACTATCTCTGAATATAATGAAGGATTGTTCATTCATTATTGTATTCCTATAGACTCTATGTGTCAATATATTGTTGGCAATTTTACGGCAAAAATATAAATCCATCTTTTTTTAAAATACTTTCTAGATTAATATACTTTTTCAATAACTCTCTCCACCCTATGAATTACAATAACAAAAAAGCATTCATCTTTGTTTATGAAACTAAATCTATTTAAAATCTTTCTACAGCAATTCGATCAATTTGGTTACCTGCCCTGCTGCGAACCAAAAACCTCAAAAGGTCTATCTATCAAAGGTTGTCAGAAGAATCATCCCTTAATAGCCCGTTTGATACGGCGCTGTCTATGTTGATCTAAATCGATATCCCATTCCCCACAGAGTCTATTCCCCATATCCGTTCAAATATTTCTTCTTTACTGAAAACCCGGTTCGGATTTCTTGCAAGCAATTGGAGGATATCAAATTCCTTGGACGCTAGATAAACTTCCTTTCCGTTTACATATACTCTTCTGGAATAGTTATCTATGGAAATACCATTTATTTTGATTACTTCATCATTTTTCATTTCCTTTTTCGTCAATCTGTCATATCTTTTCAAGTGAGCCTTCACTCTTGCAACCAGCTGGTAGGACTAAAAGGCTTTGTGATATAGTCGTCCGCTCCAAGCTCAAGTCCTCTCCAGGAAGCATCAAATCAAGGATGATCAAGTCAAAATCCTCCTTCATCACCCTTGCCATGCCTGTAAACCCAGTATTCTCAACGACAACTTGAAAACCACTTACTTCAAGATAATTTCTCTCCAAATCCGCGATACTAACTTCATCCTCAATAATTAGTATCTTTTTCATTCCGATTTGCCTCCTTCATATTTCCCAAGTGTAAAGAAAATACTTGTTCCTTTGTTTACCTTACCTTCTACCTAAATATTTCCTCCGTGCTTCTCAATAATCTGCTTGGCTATAGCCAATCCTAAACTGATTCCGCCAATGGAAGTATTTCTGGACTCATCTGCTCTGTAAAACCGGTAAATATGAATGGCAAATCCTCCTCGGAAATTCCCTTCCCATTATCTTTTATCTCTACTACTATAACTTCATCTTGCTCCTTTAATTTGGTATATCATTATAGTAAAATACCAATATTAACTATTTCAAAACCAATTCTTAAGTTTTTATTAATAAACTCAAAACAAATTATTAAGTTATGAAGTATTCTCTCCTGACTGCCTTATCTATCAAAATATCCGTCCGTTTACTTATTTCAATTTCATCATTCACTAAGACAAAATATAAAAATTAGAAACTAAGAACTCCCAAAGCAATAAATACAACACTTATTTCTTTGAGAGCTCTTAGGTTTTTCTGTTACGGTTTCGATTTATTGTTCCTTTTTAAGATACTTTTCTATTGGTTTCCCATCTATCTACAACTGTTCTACCGCCACAAATCCAGATAGAATACGTACAGTTATATACACATTGCCCAAATTTTTAGGGAACTAAAAAACAGAAAAGCATCAAGGTTGGCGCTTTTCAATTTATATTGTAATTCTCAATACAACCATTAGTAATAAATTCATCTAAAGAATTTCTCGGAGTCCGCCATGTTCTGCCAACTCGGAATACTTTGATTTTACCTTTATTAAGCAGCTTATAGGCATAATTTCTAGATATGAACAATATCTCTATCAATTCGTCTACAGTAATTATCTCATTGTAACCTTCCATCACTCTAAATACCCCTTTATCACTGTTTTTATACTCATGTTCACCACGAATGTCTTTCGTTAAGCATAGATAACTTTTTCAACCTAATCATAAAATTAAATACATGATGTTTTTTAGTTTTTTATAAAAAATATGTCCCGATCGTTATCTCAGGACATATTATATATTTTAAACGTTAGCCAATTTATTATTTTCACTGATTGCTATAATTGCATTTTCAACCACCGCCCGAATAATAGGAGTAGCTTGTACTGCATTTCTATACATTTTAATGGAGCTATGTTTACCACCATTTTTAAATTTTTCCTTTACTGTTGTTTTGCCGCAGCTAATAGAAAATTTTTTTCTCACAGTCCAGATAAACTATACGAATAGTCTCATTTCTAAACACAAAGTAAACATTCATCGAACCTTTATTGACTTGTAAACCCGGCAGCCGCTAGTGTTATACCGGCAATAATACGAATCTTTTTGTATTTCTGTAACGGGTCAGTATCATTAGCACTTATTTCTTTATTTTGTAAACTGTTTTCATCCAACATGATTGAAATCCCCCTAACATATTAAATTCAAGTTAAATAAATAATTTTCTTATCCCCAAAAGGTTCTGAAAATCCACTTCCGGAGAGCAACCGCATCAGCTCCGCCCGCCCTCAAACCTCTAAGACAACTATCTAGCATAGCTTCTAATATAATAATATATATCCATATTTTAGCATTTTGTTTTGCGTGATATCTTTTTAATATTCATGTGCTAAAATTATTGTGCTGTGAGAACCATCGTCTACTACAAATACTTTTGCTGTAACCGTTGTTTTGATTGGTATGATATGAGTTATACCTGTAAATAATCTTTGTCTGCAACCTCCATGATTTCAATCATATACCATAATAAATTTTGAAGATATAATGGTATTTGCAATACTGTATGCGTGTTGATTTGAATATTTCTTTTCCCTGTTATTATATGAGCCGATTCCCTCAGCTTCGATTAAGTCAGTTCTTTTAGATAATAATATTGCCTTGACTTCATAATGAAATATACCTTGCTCCCAGTCTTCAACCCGGTTAATCACGTCAATCTGTTTTGAGAAACCGAAAATATCACAAAGCTTTTCGGCACATCTCTTTTTATTCTTAATATCCCGTAAAAGTCTTGATATATCTACATTTGTGCAGTTCTGACATCTCATCTGTTTTCGTTCTATTTTAATCTGTCCAAAATCATTTTTTAGCAAATTTTTAGCAAATAGAGTTTTTAGCAAGAAAATGGACATGAAAAAAGGATTTGAATTTATCTTCAAACCCTTGCTACTGGCGGAGAGAGAGGGATTCGAACCCTCGGTACGCTGTTAACGTACACACGATTTCCAGTCGTGCGCCTTCGACCAACTCAGCCATCTCTCCATATATAAATATTTTGTTTTGCGTGACACCTATATAGTATACATCGTCCCATATCAAAAATCAAGAGAAATTATTAAATTTATTTATGTAATTATTGGTGCAAGTTCCTACATGATGGAACTTACACCAATCCAACCTTACTTACAGTTAATGTTCACACTACTTTATGTTATTCTTTTGTGATGGTAATAATATACCCTTCCTGCCCATCTCCCGAAATATCATATTCTACCTGATTGCCAAATAATTTAGTGAAAGTATCAGCAGACACAGGAACAAAGCTGTAAATAATATCATATAACTTTCTGTTTTCACTAGTAATCTTTATATGTTTTTTATCTTTAATATAGTCTAAATACTCTTCAAGACACAAATTGTTTTTATACATAAATTCTGCATGTGGAGCTCCTACATACCTTAAGTGCCATGGCTCATATATAATGCCTGTAATGTCTTTTTTGTCCACAGCATAACGAACGACAAATCCATATTTCCATGAATTTCTATATACCCACTTTCCTTGAACGGTGTTTCCAAAATGTGAGGATAATGGATCTCCTGACTTTAACAGTTCTGGCGTTGTTATGTCAATTACTAATCCTGTTTGATGTTCACTCGTTCCCGGTGGTGCTACTATTTCTGCAGCCTTTTCGTATGCCAATTCTTTTTCATATTTATCTGTAAGTGCCTTTACTTTATTATTATACAGCCAATTTTGTACGTCATAAGATCTATATCCGCTTACCAAAGTCAATCCCTTAATGCCCTTTTGATCAGCTGCTTTGAACATATTGATTGCTGCTTCTAGCGCCACTTTTTTTAATTCAATATCTGACTTGGTACTACGCAAAAGTACATTATTATTTTCATCCACAACCTTTACCATATCTTTTGGAACATACACACCCGGAAGGCTTGTCCATTTATTAACCAGTATAAGGTTACCTTCTAAAAAATTGTCTTCAGTATCACTCTTTAATTTCTGTTCTGCTTCGTTAATCACTGCAATTAGTTTATCAATAGACTGGTTACCCTTCTGATCTTTTTTTAATCCTGTATTTTTATTTTGGGAGCCATCTGTATTACCCACTTTAGGTAAAAATCCTACTGAATCCATATTTCCAATATCTATTTTATTTGAATCAAATTGCTCTGATGCATTATCAATATCCATTTTGACCTCACTTTTACCGGTTGACCATGTGATAGTAAATGGTATTACCACAGCTAAAAAGCACACAAAAAATAATATTTTTTTCACAACAAGCGACCCCCACTGTACTACTCTCATATCTATCCATACAACATTGTTGATATAATCTAGAATAAAATGTAAAATCTGTAAAAATCTTTATTTCTATTGTATTCTTTACATAAATTCTAACACTTTTTGTTGTATTTTAAAAGTCGCATTTTGTCGTATTAACTACTATTTTATTGTTTTAACTTGCACATACCTTATTAGAATCTATCTGGTGTAAGTAAATAATGGTCAAAATAAAACAATCGCCTTCGGCACAAAAAATTAAGGTGGATTGTCTTGATATTGCGCTTCGCTTCATAATAAAAATATCTCTGAAAAACTTCAGAGATATTTTTAAATCTATATAAAAAAGGAGGGGAAAAAGGAAGATCTTTCTCTTCTATAATCTATAGGGCAATAAAAATTTATTTTCTTAATACCATAATAATTGTAAATTTAACATTTTTCAACATATATACGTATATTTGAGCATAGAATCCTATATTTTTAGTTCTTTAGAACTATATGGTCCTTAATATTGTAATGATTTTTACAGACATCCAAAGGATTGACGTTATAGTAAAAGAAAATGACTTCTACAAAGATCAAATCTAATGTTATGGAAATTTCTTACCAATCCTGAGTAAACATCAATATTGGGTAATAACCCATATTGCATACAATATGCACAATAAACTTTTATAAAAAACAAAAATTTTGTCCAAATGAACTGTTAATAATTTAACTATAATGATGTATAATATATATGTGTTGAACAAAACTGGCTTTTACTAATGATATAGTAATTTAATTGGGGAAACCATATGAATCATATAATGACTTGATTCTTTGGTGCTAATATTACGCTTTAGTTAAAAGCATACAAAACTTCTTCTTAATATAATTATATATTTTAAACTTCACCAGTAAATGTGAAGTTTATTTTTTACATTCTTACATTTTTAACTTTTTCTTAACCGAATATTAACATGTTCTTAATATCTTTAATCTATTTAAATGTTAACATGTAAATAGATTAAAAATAAAAAATAAAATCTTTTTTCATACTCCTCTTTATAAAAACCTCCGATATTACTTATTGCTATCGGAGGCTTTGTTATCTTTTGTGCTTTTCTTCATAGCATTTACTAAAAATCCACCTTTAAATTTTCTCGGCTCATAAGAAACGATAAACGCTTTTGGTTCATACACTTCAATTAATGCAAACAATTCATCTTCTCTATTTCGTTTTGTTAGAATATCCAACCGATAACGTTTACTATCTCTTCCGTTCCCCTCAAAGACTGTAACACCGAAACCCTCATTTCGAAGACGGTCAATCAGCTCTTGATTTTTATGCATTAAATTAACCAGTAGAGTTGTATATCCAATAGCTAATCTCCGTTCAATATAGCCGCCAATAAAAATTCCCGCTCCAAAACCGGCAGCATAAACAAACATTGCAATTGTGCTTCTTTCACCGCTAAAAACCAGAGATAGCCCAAATACATAAATTAATGCTTCCATAAATCCTAAAAATGCAGCTGTAGTGCTCATATTTTTTACTAAGAAAATTGTCCTCAAAGTAAAAATCGGAACATAAACTAACTGTAACAGTAAAATCAAAATAATTTCCTTCATCGTATTCTCCTTATTTGTGTAATAAATATAATAATCTTATTTAGAAAAAAAAGACTTCTTTTCGTTCCTTCTTCCTTAAGAATATTTAATCTTTGTTTCTATCTTATCTAACCATTATTGTGAAGTCAACCGTACATTGTCTATAATATATTTTAGTATTTGCATCTTATTTTTACTATTTTATATAAAATTTAAAAAATTGATTCTAAAGAAATAAAACCAGTAAAACTATTACCAGTATTGTAGCAAATATAAAGACGGAGTACATCATACTATTCAAACTGTTACGCAGTTTATTTAATACACCTGCTACATTATAAATTTCCGGACTAATATTATGAATATAATTCGCTAAATGGTAAGAATTCTTTTCATTACTATTAGAAAATAATTGCATCTTTTTATAGATGTTTAATTTTTTATAACACATATATTTTATTTCCATCTTACTGAATGCCTTAATACCGTTAGTGATATAATTTACTATATTCATTACACTCTGGTCGATCGCATGGAGAATGGTTGAGCTAAATCTATATACAAATTTCAGCACTGGACTGTATATATCTTTCTCAATATTAAGCCATCCTAATGATGGATTCACATACCAGCTTTCACTACCTTTTTGCTTTCTAAGGTACTTTCTAACAAAACCGATATAGATTGTTACTCCTATAGCGACTGCCAGTAAAGAAGCTTTTATATTATTTAACGTATAAAATTCCGCTTCCAAACCTTTTTGCAACCCAAACGTCACTAAAGCCCCATCTATTACATACATGACTGCATTCGGCCGGATACCTATATAAACAATCACTCCGCTTAGTGTAATCAATGGAATACTTACTCTTTTCCTAATATGATGCTTATATTGTCCCCAGTATTTTTCGTTTTGCTCCACAAATACGGCTATAAAGATCTTTAATAAATAGGCTACGGTCAATCCGCTGCTAAGAATAAATACAATCTCTGCTACAGTAAACCATCCGTTATGATATATATGCTGCGCTTCTAATAGCGCTTCATGTAAAAGCGTTTTACTTGCAAAACCGTTAAATCCCGGTATTCCGATAACCGCAAAAATACCTGTTAGAAACATCGCTTTTAATATGGGCTTATGCTTTCCAAAACCCCTGATTTCATTAATACTCAGGTCATGTAATATCATATATATAATCCCTGCACCTAGAAACAACAACCCTTTATAAATTGCATGATTAATAATATGGTATATGGTACCGTATATAGCTACTGCCTTATGCTCTTTTAAAATACCTATTAAGCCTATACCCATGAGAATATATCCCATCTGGCTCATACTGCTGTATGCCAAAATTCTTTTAATGTTTCTTTGAAATATTGCCAAGAGTCCTCCCAAAAACATATTGATAAATCCTAATATCAATATAATAGTGGAAATAAGTATATCTCCTTCCATAATAACACCTGTCGTGATAAGGATACCAAATATACCCGTCTTCAGAAGTATCCCCGATAAAATAGCACTGGCAGGCGTTGGCGCTGCCGGATGGGCTTTTGGCAGCCATACATGCAGTGGTACCATACCTGCTTTTACACCAAATCCAATAATAATAAGCCCACTGACTAAATACTTTATACTACCAATCTCTTTTATTTTTAGCGGTAGTTCACTGATATTTAATGTAGCAGTATAATCAAAAAGTAAGAATAATCCCATCAATAATACCAGACCGCCGCCAATTGCCATCCCTAGATAAGACTTTCCCGCCTCATGGGCATACTCATCTTCGTCGTGAATGATAAGTATATATGACGTAAAGGACATAATTTCAAAAAATGTAAAGAGATTCAACAAATGTTCAGATAAAAATATGCCAATCGTACTGCTGAGAGTAAGCATAAAAAACGCATAGTATCTATTTCTATTTTTATATTTTATGAGATACCGGGTTGAATATATTGTAGTTAAAAACCAAATAAATACCGTAATCCAAACAAATATATATCTGAATATATCTAATTTCAAATACAAGCCAGTCCCCATAATATCCGGTATAAATAGTTCAATGGCGTTTCTGCTTACCGGTTTATACAGTATGGTAACAACCAAAAAAAGCATTCCTGTCATGATGACATTAAAAAGATTTCTAAAACTTTCACTTTTTCTTCCGATCATAAATCCGACCAGTGACCCTACTCCCGGAAGTAATAAAATAATTAATAAACTTATTTAACCAATATCTAAATTTAAAATAAATGAATGTAGTTATCGATGAAATTCGCGAAGTTTATATTAAGGAAATATTAAATTTTAAACTTCGCTCATTATAACAACTCATAAATTAATTTATTAAATAACCATTCTGACGATTTCTCCAATAAAGCTTAGCACCGCATTAGGGAAGAATCCAAGAAAGACAACCACACCTGTTAACATCACAATTGGTATAAGCATTCTCGGAGGCGGTTCTACCCTGCTTTCGTTCTCCACCTTATCTCCACCTGGGAAAAAGGCAGCGATGACGATGGGTAACAGATAAGCCGCAGTAAGAAACGCACTTAACAATAATATAACTACAAACAGGATTTTATTCGCGTTAAGCCCTCCAAGCGCTAAATACCACTTGCTTACCGAACCGTTTGTCGGTGGTATTCCAATAAGGGAAATCGCAGCTATGGCAAAACACCACATGGTCACCGGCATCTTCCTCCCTATACCTCTTATATCACTTATATTCTTTTTACCGGTAGTAAAATAAATTGCACCAGCACAAAAGAACAATGTAATTTTGATTACTGCATGATTGACAAGATGTAAAAGCCCACCGATTAATGCGTTTTCATTTAAAAGAATTATTCCTAGTAAGATATATCCCAACTGGCTTATGGTAGAATATGCTAGCCGCTTCTTCAGATTTTCCTGATGCAGCGCAAGCAATGAGCCCAACAGTATTGTAATGACAATTAATATGCTTAAGTAAATATTGTCATGCGTTTCTCTTACAATCTCCGCCCCAAAAATAAAATAACTAATCCGAATGATCGCGAAAATTCCTGACTTGACAACAGCTACCGCATGCAGCAAAGCGCTAACAGGGGTAGGCGCTACCATCGCACCGGGAAGCCATGAATGAAAGGGCACAATGGCTGCTTTCACACCAAAACCCAAGAACATCAGTGCATAAACAATGGATATCAAATTGGCATTTTCTACTGCTCCACTTAAAACACCGCGCGCAACAAAATCCATATTGCTGTTAATACTAAATAATAAAATCATTCCCAACAGGATTAACGTTGCTCCACCAAAAGAATAGATAAGATATTTTTTCCCACTGTCCAGTGCTTCTTTACTCCCCGAATGTATCACTAACGGAAAAGTCGCTAAGGTTAATAGCTCATAGAAAATGTACAGGGTAAATAAGTTACCTGAAAATGCTATCCCCACAGTAATCCCAAGCGTTAATATGAAAAATACAAAAAATATCTTTTCTCGACCTTCATGTTTCATATAATCTATGGCATAAAATGCAGTAAATATCCATAATATTGATGCCAGTATGGAAAAGAAAATCCCCATTTCATCAATTTTAAAATATATGTCTAAAAAATTATTGACAGTCCAAAGATGAAATGCTACTAAACCCTCCGTATTTAGAATCAATATGATAGATATAAAATTGATAATAACTGAAAAAATAATAAAAATATTTCTCCATTTTTCATTTCGAAATTTAATAGTTGATACTGCAACTGCTGCTATAAATGGAAATACAATCGGAAATAGCACAAATACATTGCTCAATCCCTCTAACCTCCTCATGCCAAACCTAGACTAATCATATACATGATCCCTCTTGCAGCGATTCCAACATAAAACATTCCTACGATTAATATGAATACTGGAAACGACTGTCTTAACGGTCTATGCTTTGCTTTGTACACTTTGCCTTCTAAATTCTCTTCACCAAAAAATCCATTAATAACAATTGGAAAATAATAGATTGCATTTAGTAAACTGCTCAAAAGAATTGCCCCTATTAAAATCATTTTACCCACTTCTATACTGGCAAGAGCAAGGTACCATTTACTTATAAATCCGGGTAGAAGTGGGATTCCAACCATAGATAAAGCACCTATTGCAAAGATTGCCAGTGTCACAGGCATCTCTTTACCGATCCCTTTTAAATCTTCCAGCTTCTTAAATCCGGTCTGTTCAATCATGGAGCCAACAACCAGGAACAGTGTCGACTTTGTAACAGCATGCCCGATGATATGGAAAATTGCGATGGTTAAGCCAAGCTCACTTCCAAGACCTATCCCTAAAAAGATATTAAAATTAAATTTAATATTGGAAATTGATTGATAATTTCCGTACCGAACACTCTGTACAATATTTTAACAAGCAAGAGTACAAATCCCTTAAGTACAAGGGCGGACAAAAGCGCACTGGAAGAAGAAGGTGCACTCGAGTGCGCATCCGGCAGCCATGTATGAAGCGGAAACATGGCACTCTTAACACCCAATCCTACCGTAAATAATCCTAACGTGATCAATACGGTCTGACCATAATCCGCATATACTTTAACAATTTCCCGATGTGCGAAGGTCATGTTTAAATGACCAGTTATTGAATACAAAAAGGCAATTCCCATTAAGACAAGCCCTGACCCCAGCGTACTTAGCACCAAATACTTTAGCGTAGCTTTAATATTCTCTTTTTTATCCTTAACCACTATAATGCCGCACGATGCTAAAGTACTCAGTTCCATAAAAACAAAACTGTTAAACAAATCATTTGAAAATACAATGCCAAGCAGTGCCCCTATCAGAATATTTACCAACAAGTAGTAAAAAACTACCCTGTTATCTTTTATTTCTTTATGAATACTGTAGATTGAATACCATATAATTAATGCCGCAACCGATGTAAATAAAAATCCCATCATTGCTTCAATGATTCCGATCTGAAATTCAATTCCCCATGGTGCGTCCCAATGTCCGATCCTATAAATAAAGCTGCCATTTTCCTTAACATACACTAACGTAATAAGCGCTAATATGCTTGATATTCCCATAGATACCAGACTGAGTCCCTTCACTATGCTCCGCTTCTTTATCATGGGCATAACAAAAGCACTAACCAACAATATTAAAATGGCAACTAATGGAAAACTCCGGATATACATCATGCTAATCCCCCCTCATTTTCATTATTTCATCCAGCTCAATTGTGCCATATTTTTCATAAATTTTTACTGTTAGCGCGAGTGCAAAAGCTGTCACACTGACGGCGATAACAATTCCCGTTAACATTAACGCCGCAGGCACGGGATTGACATATGCTTCTACACCTTTATGGAATCCTCTGACGATAGGAGCTTCCCTTCCATCTATATATCCTTTTGCTATAAAAAATAAAAACACTGCCGTATCCATAATATTCATCCCTATGATTTTTTTTATCAGGTTATTGTGAAGTAAAAGTGTCATAAAGCCTACACCGAATAAGACCATTGACCCTACTTCAAAATACTTGGTAAACAACATCTCCATCTTATACTTCTCCTTCATAGAACAATGTAAAAAAAAGATACATGACCATCGCTACCACAATACCTACTGCAATGTTTAATGGCAGTATATAACCTCCGCTCAAAATTCTGCCCGGTGTGCCGAGGGGTATTTCAAATAAGTCTATATAGCTGCCTCCCGTGATGAAACCGTATCCTTTTAAGACGCCATAAAAGATCAACGATATGCACATTAAATGCATCAATCTCTTATAACTAATTTTCTTTTGTGCATCACCCTTTCCGTACACAATCCTGTATAATATCAAGCTGGCGCCAAATATTGTTCCACCGGCAAACCCACCACCCGGAGAAAGATGTCCGTGAAATATAATATAAATACTAAAAATTTGTATAAACGGAATAACAATTTTACTAACTTCTTTTAAAATGGTATTTTTCATAGCACCTTCTCACTTTCATGAATCTTCTCTCTTCAAAACTACAAGAACAGCTACTGCGGCTGTAAACAGTACAACCGCTTCCCCAAATGTATCAAAAGCTCTATAATCCAATATAATGCCGGTTACTATATTTAAGGCTCCGGTGTCTTTGACACCCTTTTTGAGATATCTTTGGGCCACCTCATTGTTAACGGGATTATCTGCTCTGCCAAATTTGGGAAGATCATACACTCCCACAAGCAATATGCTTACTAATATTCCTGTTAATAAAATTGCAATTAATTTTTTCATTTACCAATCCCTCTAATTTTTTTTAAGTGTAAAAATAAATAATAATGTTGTGATACCCGCACCCACTGCCGCTTCTGTTATTGCCAAATCCGGCGCATTGAGCTGCTGCCATAGAATTGCCATTACCAGGCTGTAAACCGTAAAAGCTATAATAGCTCCCAATAAGTTTTTTATAGCAGATACTGCAATTGCAGAACCTATTAAAAATAAAATCATTATGATACTGAATATTTCCATTTCATCTCACTCCATCAATTTTTTTATGCTTATCCTTTTTTACAAATACGGCTTTCACAATTAAATGGGTTGCAGTAGGGTTTGTCACCCACAGAAATATCAGCACCAGCAACAGCTTTACGCTTGAATAATTAATACCACTGTGCATCATTAATGCAATCAGGCACAATACCGCGCCAAGGGTATCACATTTTGCTGCACTATGTGCTCTAGTAAACAAATCGGGAAATCTTAAAAGGCCTATTGTTCCTACAGAGAAAAAGAACAATCCCCCCAGCAGAAAAATGGCAATTAGCATTAATTTCATTCTTTATCTGCCCCCATCTTTTCAATAAAATCTGCTATAGCTGTGGAAGCTATAAAACTTATAAGTGCATACACCAATACTACATCGATAAAATACGTTTCCTTCAAAATAAATGAAACGATGGATATCAGTACTATGATTTTGGTGCCTATCACATTAATCGCCATCAATCTATCAGCAGCATCGGGACCTTTGATAACTCTTATCATGCATAATATAACAGTGAAAGATAACACGATAGTACTAAATATTAATAGTTTTTCTATCATCGGCTTACTCCTCTACCTTTAAAAGTATTTTTTCAAACTTGGAATTTAAAACATGCTCTACGTAATCTTTTTGAAGACAATGTATTGTCAAGAGGTCGTTTTCCATTTGCACTGTAAGCGTTCCCGGTGTAAGTGTGATTGAATTTGCAAGTATCGTTCTATTTAAATCCGATTTCAGTCTTGTCCGGAAGTGTACAACTGTAGGCGTAATCTTCATATCACGACTCATCACAACCTTGGCTACTTGAAAATTCGCTATAACAATTTCTTTCACTAAAATAAATAAATATATTATCATATGACGTATTTTATCAAGCGTCCAAAAATTCTTTGTCAATATTACATTGAATCCATGGTTAAAAACATATGTCCACAAACATATGAATATTCCCAAAACCGCTACTTCAAAACTGATTTTTTCTGCTAATATAATCCAGAATATTAAAAATAAAAACATCACTATCAATATTCTTTTCATATCTTCCTCTCCTATCTTTCACTTATTATATATAGCAATATTTATGCCAAATTCATTATTGTTATGTTATAGGACTGAACGCATTAATTTTACTGCTATTGATGGATTATTCCTTTTTTTAAAACAAAAAATGGGATTGAAAACTTATTCAATCCCATAAAAAAGTGTTACATTTTGATACACTTCCGCTTGGTTTGCTTTATTTCTAGTGTGCCATATTGATACATGTGTATCATTTTAATACATCAAATAATTGATACTTGTCCATTTTTCGGTATAAAGTACTTCGTCCAATACCAAGAATTTTTGCTGCCAATGCCATATTTCCATCTACTTCTCGAATTGTTTTTGAAATGGCAATCCTCTCAATCTCTTCTAAAGTAAGGAGTTCTTTACTTAACCCATGATTTTGCGGAGTATCTTTTGCAGTGTCTTTTAACTTCATATGGCTGGGTAAATGTTCATATTCCAATACCCCATGATTATCTACAATGTTAATTGCAAGCTGCATAACATTTTGCAATTCCCTAACATTTCCGGGCCAGGAATAATTCATCATTCCTTCATAGAAACTATCACTTACCCCATTAATTTTTTTACCCAGATTGGTACTAATTTTCTCCAAAAAATAATCAATAAATATTTTTATATCTTTTCTTCTGTTTCGTATAGGTGGTATATGAATAGGCATTACATTGAGCCGGTAAAACAAATCTCTTCTAAAATTCCCTAGCTCCACTTCTTTTTTTAAGTCTTTATGTGTTGCAGCAATTACACGAACATTTGTAGGAATAACATGATGACCACCTATTCTCACAACCTCCTTTGTCTCCAACACTCTGAGCAGATTGGTCTGGGTTTCTAATGGCATATCTCCGATTTCATCAAGAAAGATTGTTCCACCATCGGCAAGTTCAAATTTACCTGGATGCCCTCCTCTTTTCGCACCGGTAAAAGCACCTTCAACATATCCAAAAAGCTCTGTTGCTACCAAGTCCCTGGGTATGGCGGCACAGTTTAAGAATACAAAAGGTTTATTCCTACGGGGACTTTTGTTGTGTATACTGTGCGCAAACATCTCCTTTCCCGTACCGCTTTCCCCTAATAAAAGTATTGTAGCATCACTATTAGCTGCAGCAGATGCCAATTTGATAGTATCCTTAATTTTTTTACTTTCACCTAATATATCTTCAAAAGTATATATGGCTTCTGCACCTACGATTTTATTAACCAGCTTGTGCACTTTTCGTGCTTCTTTAAAAGTAATAACGATTCCTTCCACCTCGTGAGTAGACGTATCCTTGATAGGGGTTACACTAATGATACAGTAGATCTTTCTGCCGCTCTTGGTTTTGAAATACACTTCAGATTCCTCATACTTCTTACCATTACTGATAATTTTTAATATCTTATTTGTATTTGTTTTATCTAAAATAATATTTATACTTTTTCCAACGATATCCTCTTCATTTAATGATAAAAATCTTCGCGCAAACAGATTGATATCCATGACAATCCCTCTATTGTCAATGGTAATCAACCCTTCCGAAATGGATTCCATAATCGCGTAAAAGTGTTTGTTTGCTGTCTTCAATTGTTTATTTGTCTGTTCCAGCTTCATTTCATTTTCTATTGATTCAGCTGCTGCAAGCACCATACCTAAAGTATGGGGGTGGACATTTTCACAAGGGCCGGTCATGCTTAATACGCCGAGAATTTCTCCTTTTTCATCTCGTATCGGACATGCCGAAGAAGTCCAATTATGATACTGTTTGCAATAGTGCTCCGCTCCCAATACTTGTATGGGCATACCGATTGCCAAAGCTGTTCCTATTGCATTTGTTCCAATCTCTTCCTCTTTCACATTACAGCCGATATATAAATTTAGATTACCGTATCTTTCAATCAATTCCATATCTCCGATGCATTCTAAAATGTAACCGTCTCGGTCGGTTAATCTGACAATAAGCCCTGTGCTTCCTACTATCTTATGCAAGCTTTCCATAAAATGCTTTGCCGTCTTAAGTAAGCGTTTAAACTGCTGACGTCTTTTTGCCAATTGTTCATCGTTCAGCTTGATTTTGATATTTTTAGTTAGCGGATCTACATGACATGCTTTGCTGCGCAACCATGAGTCAGCAATTACGTCTCTTATCAATTCTCTTTTTAAAATTCCCTGCGAAGTAAACAATTCCCATGCTTTTATAAAATTTTTATTCTTGCTTAACAGCCTTTTCCCGGGCAATTCAATCCCTCCAACCAATAGATTGGCAGTTTTACTACGAACTTATTAAACCTATACGCTGCCTTTCTAAACATTAATATGATTACTTTCATATTACTATACTTTACAAATATCTTCAAATACTAATATTACCTGTTATGCTTGTAAAAATATTGTTCTAGTCGCTAAAAGTTTCAAAAATGAAGATTCTTTTATAGGAAAAAAGCATGGTTTTTAACAAGCAATGATTATGGTATACTAATGTCAAAAAAGGTAGGGTTCCAACATGCATAAGTCAAAAAAACAGCAACGTACACGTAAAAGCGTTCAAACCAATAACAACACTCGTTCATCTTCAAATACTGCCCGAAAGAGGAAAAGCAGAAAATCTAATAAAAAAAACAGATTGATTCTAACTTGCATAGGATGGTTTTTTGGTTGTTTCCCGATCATTTATATTGTCTTAGATGTGGTAAGATTTCTTGATGTACCAATAAAAGAATTAATACGACTTATAGCAAACTATACCATTCTTTATATACCCTATGCCATTATTTTGGGTACTATAATATCTTTTACCAAAAAAGGTTCCTTGCTAAAACATTTTTTGATAGCACAATTGATATCCGGTTTTCTGATGGTTATTATCCTTACTTTTTTTGCATCTAGTATCCCAAAAACCAATATACCGCATCTAGAAGTAAAAGAGCTTTTTAATAAAATTGACCTTCAAACTGTCTTGAAGTATATAAAATCCTAAAAATATAAATGGGCTACTCGATAGCCCAATCACATCTATTTAAACATACAAATTTTTAAATATGCTACCGCACCACAATTTCATTTTATCCACAATTTTTTGCACAAGCTATTTTTAATAATGAAAAAGTCGACCTGTACGTTCACAGTCGACTTTATATATATAAGGAGGGGCATTTATTTATATGAAAATTTTATATAAATAAGGAGGAAAATATGAAAAAGGTATTATGTATTGGTTGTAGTTTATATATATGGTAACATTTAAATGTATATAATGTGTGAACAAAGTGTGAACATCCGATTAAAAATAGATTACAAAATCCAATGTCATTTGGACTTCACCTATACTGAAGTTCCAAACTTAAGGCAGAAAGAGAACAATCTAACAAAGTAATGGAAGAACTAAAAAATACTATGGTTAGCTTACAAGAAGAAATCACTCAAATAAAAGAAGGCAGTACAAAGACAGCTGAAAATAACCTATAGTATGGCAGTACGACAAGAAGGAATGGTTTTACAATGCAAACCGTCCCTCCTCTGTCGTACCTAATTCTCCCACCAATTCATAGGCTGTAAATCAGGAGTAATAGGCTTTATATCATAATCATTATCATTTAAATATTCTAATAGTGTCGGTAAAGCCTGCGATGTCGTTTTTAGGTCGTGAAAAAGAACAACGGGCGTTTTTTGTGATTTTTGAATTTGATTAATCTGAGCTTTTGTGGAATCTACAATTGTATCAGGAGGCATATTGGATTTCCTGCTATCTCCGCTGTCAACATTCCAATCCCACATACGATATCCCCAGGATTCTAGTGCCTCTAATTGTTCTTTTTTCATATACGGTTTACTGCCATAGGGAACACGTACCAATAATGTTCTTTGATCTGTCAGTTTTTCCAAAGTATTGTTTGCAATATTCATTTCATTTAGAATAGAATGGGTTGAGGCATACACTTTTTCTTTCACATGGGTCACACCATGCAAACCCACTGCATGCCCTTCTTCAATAATTCTCTTAACAATTTCCCGATTTTTTTTCATATTACCTTCTAACATAAAAAATGTCGCTTTGGCATGATATTCTTTTAAAGTATCTAAAATTTTAAGCGTATATTGATTGGGTCCATCATCAAATGTCAAGTATATCGTTTTCTTAGCATTTGCGGCTTCAACTTTTTTTCTTTCTTCTTCTTCTATAAGTCTCTGTTTTTTTTCCTCTATCATTTCCTTATATTTACTATAGATTTCTTCATCACTCAGTAAAGCATTTTTATTTTTGATACGTGCAATAGTACCCTCGGGGATAAATGAAAAATCATACCCCAAATATTGACCTACAAATTTATAGGAAGCCATTACTTTACCGTCTCTCATAAAGAAATCGAAAGGAAAATCCTCACTTTCGGTAGAAATAGCATGCTTGTCAACCTTTACAATCAAAATCTTATTGTTCTTCATAATGAATAAATTCTGTGACAATTCATTCCATATTATATTTTCTCCTAATACCTCTGTAAAAAAACTCATGGGAACATAGGGTTTACCATGAATAAGCACAGGCTGCACATCTGAAAAAGAAACCATCTCATCATTTGTTACAATAAATACTAACGTATTAAGATTGACTTCTTCTGCACCGACTGACCCGATTGTAGATAAAAGGATCAATACAACCATTATCCCTATAATATACTTCTTAATAAATACCCCTCCTGTCTGCCACGTCCTATTTTACTCACATACAGTATGCGCTAGCATGCATCAACCACTCATCTATGAATATAATCAATTCTGTTTTTTCAGCCAGTGGAATAATTCCTCTGGAGAAATAAAACACTTAGATTATTTATATCGATATAACACTATATCTAAAGTATTATCAGCCAGATCAATTTCTGCTTTATCAATCATCATGCCCACCAATGGAAGCTCTGTTCCTACATCCGAATCTCCTGTTAGTTCCCAGTAATATTCTTCAATTTCTTCCTGTTTTGGAGATTTTAAAGCTTTAATTAATCTGTCGATTTTCTTTTTCTGATTATATTTATAATTGCTTGTTATTAGTATCTTAAAATCCTCTTTTCTTTCTTGTATATTGACATTGATGTCTGTGGCGCCTATTGAAAACAAATAAGTAATTAACTCATCTGCTATTTTAGATACTCTTTTTCTGTTGTGTTTCATTCAGTATCATCCTTTCTGAAAGCTTCAATAATTGGAATTAAAGTTGCAGCAACTATGCCTGCGGCAAATCCGGTATTGTATAAATTTAACCCGCCATGCAAGACACCCACATTTAAAACTACTGAAGAATTTATAAAACCTGCCAGCACACCATATTTCCATCCAAATTCACCGGCAATAGGTGCAAGAGCAGTGCCAAATAATGCCGCCAATAATATAGAGGGATCGTTGATACTCCATATTTTAGTTAAACTTCCTAAAAAAACACCTAAAAAGATAGGGATCATATTTTTAACGTGCTTCCCAAAAGCTCCGAAACCTACAATGGTAAGTATCCCACCTATTGTAGGACCGTTGAAGTCTCCGCTAACCGATATAATATAAGTTATACCTATCAGACCGTTTAGTCCCATATTGATTAAAGTGGCACCAAATCCTTCCAATATCACAAAATCACTTACCAGCCTTCCTGAATATGAAAAAATGTTCGTCACATTTTTAAAAGATTTTCCATTTAAATAAAATCCGGTAATGATCATTGAAACAAAAAGCACAATCAAATATAGCCCTAAGGTCATATTATTACCGGTGCTCCAAATCCAGACAATGGGGGTAAAATAAAACCTATGCTCAATCCAATAAAAATGCTTAAAAATATTCTAATCAGCATAGGTTGGTTTATGCTGAACATAATCTCTGTAATGGTAGGTGCCATACTTGTACCAAACAGAGCGATATAAATGTATTTTGAGAATTTATCTTTTTGCATTTTTGCATATAAAAATACACCTATAATGATTAACCAAACATTAAAAAGATTTTTTCCAAAAAGCGCAAACCCGGCCATTAAAAATACTGCGGCAATGGAAACGCCACTAATGTTAATTTTTAATTTGTACAGTATAAAGATAGATATAAGCATTAGTAATCCAGCATTAATAAAAGTTGCCCCTATTCCTCCAATAGCAATGTAATCGGTAATCAGTAAACCGGGTTCTTTTATAATCTGATAAAGTCCTCTCATGATCTCTGTCGGTGTGTCTACTAAAAAACCAAATATGATAAAAGAAAAGGCATAAATGGCCAATATTAAATATTTAATATTATTTGAATTTTGGGCATTATCTCCTGTACTATTTTTATTTAATACTTCTTTGATAACTCATACTCCTCTCTTGTTTTAATAAATCATAAACAAATAATCTTTTCAAGATTAAATTCATCTCCTGCTATATCCAATATTGCAATATCTTCTATTGCAATATCTTCACATAACTGATCATATAATGGCTCATCTAAGAAGTTGCTAAATTCTTCATCTTCAATTTTACTAATGTTGTAGGAAATAATTCTTTGTCCATATCCTCCATTTTGAAATATTTCTATTTATGATAATTTTATGCGATAGACTCCTTTAAAATTCCCACAACACCTATAGGCAAATTTATACGATAAGATCTGTATAATTTTGTAATATAGACAATGTTTTAATTAAGTTTATTATAACATTTATAATTGAATATAAATAGCTATAATTAGAAATATTTACTTATTATGTATTTAGTATAAAATACATAAAGAAAAAGCCCAATGTACTAAACACCAGGCTTATAGCTATTTTTAGCTATTTGTTTTATTTTTTCTTTTATTCATCGTTAAGGAAATTTTTATAGACTATTCATTATAAATAAACGTATATTGGAACTGGCGGAGAGAGAGGGATTCGAACCCCCGAACGGCGTTAACCGTTACTTTACAGGAATTTTTCAAAGTAGCTTTATATGCCAGCATATCTTTTTATTTTGTTGTCCGGGACAGTTTGATAACAATTTTACAACATGATAACATTTTAAATACAGCCTTTTTTTATGATTTTAAGTATGCCAGAGCCGGTTTTCTGTTCAATCGATTCGTCAAGAACGTGTGCAACGATTATAGTACCTGAACCAGATAAGGATAATCGAGCTATTTTAGCAGTGATGCCAGCAACTAGGTCTCCAGAACCACTAACAGATACATCTACTTCTTCTGCGTTGCCGTCCAATATAGTAATATTGCCAGAGCCTGATATTGTTCCAGACAAGTTACCACACAAATTTTCGATTGATACACTACCACTGCCTGTAATTTTAATATCTGCTTGACTAACTTGGATTAAATCCAATGATGAAGAACCTTTAATTTCTGTTCGTAGTGTTTGTAAAGGGAGCTCAGAATATATTTCTCCGGTACCATTACCTGTTACAAAAAGGCTCTGTAGGTTTTGTGCCTTAATTTCAATATAACCAAAGTCGTTGTCCAATTTAGGAGGAACACGTCTTCCATTAACCCATATAGAACTAACATTTATGTGTACATTGCTGTTACTCCGTGGTGTTTCAATGTATAGATGGTCTTCGTGCTGTTCAATGAAAGAATTGTTAACAAAATCCTCACTTCCACCCAAAGACACTATGCAATCGTCGCTATCATTAGGAACGATAACGATATTATTCATACCACCATGTACAATAAGATGCCTTATTTCTTTATACGTTTGCTGATTGCGTATAATATCTGCCATACTAGGCCAAAGTGGTAAATCCTTAATAATGATTTTGCCTGATCCCTTATTGACTATTTTGCGAGAATATATATCAACATAACTTCCATCAGCAAAAATTAAAATACCTCCATCGTTTCTTGTAAATTCCTTGTCACTTAAAATGAGGATTTCCTGATTAGAAAAAACTTTTTTCATTTAAATATCCCTCCTCTGTAGAAACTACACACTAAAATGGATGATATATCCATATTTATTATATGCCAATTTCTAGTCGTTGTCCACCCAATTACCTCTCCATATCCCGGTTCTTTTTCTTAGGCTTTTTAGCTATTGGTTTTACAACTTCTTGCGGATGCAGGGCATTGTGGTAGGTGTCCAGCACGGCCTTTTTTCTGTCCAGCCGCACATCCACGTACTGAGCGGTGACAGCTTCAAGGTTTGTAG
>JASGMB010000049.1 GCA_030156665.1 Clostridiales bacterium | reverse complement strand
CGCACTTACATTTTTTATACCTACTGCCCGCTTACCTTTCTCCATCTCTTCAATTCTATCTACAAGCAAAAATGGATATCGATGAGGGATAATTTTTTGGATTTCAACATTTGAAAGCATCATATTTCCTCCTGTTTCTTTATTAAAAAATTTCAAAATCTGTCACAGTCGTTATAAACTACTCCTGCAGATACGTGACCACAGAGATTAACATTCTTAATTCTTAATTTTTAATTGCTAATTACCTTATCATATTACCTAGTAATAAAATGATACACATTTTTTACTTATTTGTCAAATTTGATAACAACTGCCCCCCCTACCATACGTTCTCTGCCCCTGTAGGAAGGCCTATTTACAATTTTCCCTTCTACTACCATAGTCGTTGATGCACCTCCATCTAGCATAAGTGCATCACGAATTCCCAAAGATAAAAGATAGTCTGCAAGTTCCTCACCGGTAAGTCCTATGCTATATCCTGGCTGTCTCCCATCTACCGTCATGAATACAGCTGTATATTTATCTTTTAATCCTACGATCGTCCGGGGTTCCCGATTGGTAGTCAGTCCTACCCATTTTTCCCTTGTTTTAACCACTTTATTACCCGCTTTTACCACCCAAAATCCTCCTTCTAAACCTTGAACAATTTTGCCGCAGGCAGGAGTGGTTTGATAATCAAAATAGATGTTTTCTCCTTTATATTTTGTCAGTGATTTGATGTCCTTAATCCTATTTCCGGTTGCTGTTAGTATTAACCCTGTTCGTGGAATATTGACTTCAACATTAGAAGAAGCAAAATCCGATATTATTTGGTTTTCGGCTATAAGATTAAATGTATCTCTTCCGTTTACTCTTGTCGTTAGTCCATACTTTGGAGTAAATACTATGATTTCATGTTCTTTGGGACTGCGGTTAACACCATCAACCTTCAACTTAGTTCTTCCAATACTTACTGTCACTTGAACGTTTAAATCAAGCATTTTTAGTTCTCTATTTTGATTCATTAAAAATACCGGTCTATTTGTCAATTCCGGTGCAGTACAGAGCAGCTTACCATCTATAACTGTGAATCCTGACGGTTGCCCATAAGAATAGAAAAATCCTCCATTAATTGCTGCAGTAGCTTTTTTTCTCTCTGCCATTGAACTGGTTTTTTCAAAACCAAAAATACTGTCGTGTGCCAGAACAGGTAGAATTTCTATACGTTTATCCTTTGTATTTACCTCTAAAATATTGACTCTTTGTATATTTCCATTGATTTGTTCTATCCTCTGCGTATATTGAAAAGATTCTGATATCTCTACGGGACTGTTATTTTTGTTTGGAATCCGCATCTCCTTACCAATATCTACGGGAAACAAGAAAAAAACAGCGGCTACTGCAAGTACCACTGCTATTATAATTTTCCAAATCAATTTTTTCATTTTCCCTCTTTCCTGCCATCTATATAAAGTTTTGTATTACTGCTTAAAGGTGTGTATATATTCTTTAGGTCGTTTGATAATTGCCTATAAAGCATATCCCCTAATCCTATCCCCTGTCCTTCACTTGCCTTAGATGCAAACTCTTCATCTAACATTGATTCAAAAGTTTCCTGCGCAAAACTCTCCGGTATAAGTTCTGATTTTGAAACGGTAGCCTTCATTTGTTTGTACATCATGGTTAAAAATACCTTTTCAAAATCTCTGCACGCTTCTCTTAACTTTTCTTCATCCTTCTGATCATATGCTTTTTGAAGTGCATTTTTAAAATCGATTTCATCTATTTTATTTACTTGGTATTCCTTTGGATTTATTTTTGGGGAAAATGCCGAAGTTCCCTCTATTTTCATAAACATCACCTAAATATAAGTTTGTCCTTAGGATGCAAAGACCGTGTCCCTGCAATTTCTCAATCTCAATCTTAATCTAAACTACCTTCTATCGCCTAAGATTATTTGCAATCCCTAACATTTCATCTGCGCTTTGAATTGCCTTAGAATTAATTTCATAGGCTCTTTGAGCAATTATTAACTTAACCATTTCTTCTACTACCTGAACATTGGATGATTCTAAATATCCTTGCATAATGGTGCTTCTCTTGTCCAACATTGATTCAGGGATTGGTTCTCCCGATGATGAAGTCGGCTGTACAAAGTTGGAACCAATCTGCAAAAGGCCG
This sequence comes from Clostridiales bacterium, assembly GCA_030156665.1. Lineage (GTDB taxonomy): Bacteria > Bacillota > Clostridia > SK-Y3 > SK-Y3 > JASGMB01. Next base: position 23,881 of record JASGMB010000049.1, on the reverse strand, counting down.
CTTCTATTCTGGAATTGAACAATTTGTATCGTTTGACCTAGTGGCTGCACCACATTATCTTGGTCCATATAAGATAATTCGCCATTTGGGCTAATAGAAAGTCTACTAATATCTATATCAGTAAGAATAATTTCATTATCCCCGTCATCCAATACAGGATAACCTTCAGAAGTTACTAACTTCGTCTCTCCATCACTAACACTAATCTTGAAGCTACCATCTCGCGTGTAAACAATTTCATCATTTGGCTTCCTTACAGCAAAAAAACCTTCTCCGTCTATCGTTAAATCCAAAGGTTTATCTGTCTTTTCAAGATTCCCCATGGTATAAGTTGCAGCAGTAGAGATTGGCGCAACGCCATGCCCTACCTGTAAGTTAACAGGTCTTCCTTGGCCCTCTATTACACTGGCTTGTGACAATGTCTCATATAGCAAATCTTTAAACTCAACTCTTTGTTTTTTATATCCAGTTGTATTTACATTAGAAAGATTATTTGAAATTACATCAACGTTTAGTTGTTGTGCAGACATACCCGATGCTGATGTCCATAATGCCCTCATCATAATCTAAAACCCTCCCGTTAGTAATTGAGAATGCAGAATGGAGAATGGAAAATTTAGTAATATGCAAATATTTTACTTGTGTTTTAAACCAGTATTTTACACACAATTTTTAATTCTTCATTCTTCATTAAAATTATGTTCTTCCCACTTGATTAATTACTTTATCCAATGTATCATCATAGCCTTTAATAATTTTTTGGTTTGCTTCATAAGATCTGATTACATTAATCATTTCCACCATCTCTTGTACAGTATTTATATTTGAACTCTCAATAAATCCCTGTACAATCTGCCCGTTAAACGGCTGAACTTGTGCGTCCTCTGGTGCTTGCACCAAATTATTGCCATATTTCTGTAATACAGAGGTATCTGTAAAATCTCTAATTCTTAATCGGTCTATGTATTCGTTATTTATATATATATTTCCGTCTTCTTGTATACTAAAATTATCGGATGCAAGATATATAGGGCCATTTTCTCCTAAAACTTGATATCCATCTTTCGTTACCAGATAACCTGCTTCATCAATAGTCCATGAACCATCTCGCGTATACATCTCTTCATTCCCATTTTCTTGCGGCACGCTTACAGCAAAAAAAGCCGTATTACTATTTTTAAAACTTATATCTGTGGGGTTATCGGTTCTGATTAATCTTCCCTGCGTATAATCTGTAAATACTTGTACAACATCGCTCCCTAAACTCATGTTACCTATGTTGGTATCGGAAGGTTGTCCGTTTTTTAAATCGTTAATTCTCTTTGTAAGCATTTCAGGAAATGTTTGAGAAACTGCAAGATCTTTTTTAAACCCTGTAGTAGAAGCATTGGCCAGGTTATTTGATATAATATCCATTTTCTTTTGTGCTTTCAACATACTGCTCGAAGAAGTATATAAACCTCTAATCATCGCATTACACCTCTTTTATCTTCTTCTTACTTTTGCAAAATCTTCTTGGAGTACTTCAATATTGTCTAATGCCTTACCGGTCCCTAATGCAACACAGGAAATTGCATCTTCAGCAATAACGATATTGATACCTGTTTTTTCATGAAGCAGTTGGTCTAAACCATATATTAAACTGCCTCCTCCGGTTAATACAATTCCTCTATCACTTATATCGGCAATTAATTCCGGAGGTGTTTTTTCCAGTACCGTATGTACAGCTTCAACAATACTAGTGATGGGTTCTTCTAAGGCTTCTAGCATTTCTGAGGCAGTAACCGTAATGGTCCTGGGAAGACCCGATATAAGATTTCTCCCTCTCACTTCCATAGAAATCTCTTCCTTGCGTGGATATGCAGACCCTATTGTAATCTTCATTTCTTCTGCTGTTCTTTCCCCAATCATGATGTTATGTTTTTTACGCATATATCTAACAATCGCTTCATCAAACTTATCTCCAGCCATTTTAATTGAATTACTGACAACCGTACCACCCAATGAAATAACTGCAATATCTGTAGTGCCTCCACCAATATCTACCACCATGCTGCCACAAGCTTTAGAAATGTCTATTCCCGCACCAATCGCTGCTGCTATCGGTTCTTCAATTAAGTATGTTTTCCTCGCGCCTGCCTGTATTGCAGCATCGATTACAGCCCGTTCCTCAACTTCAGTGACTCCGCTCGGTACACAAATAATGATACGCGGTTTAAAAATTCTATGTCCGCAAACTTTTTTAATAAAATATTTCAGCATTCTTTCGGTTATATCATAGTCCGAAATCACACCATCTCTAAGAGGCCTTATTGCAACAATATTTCCGGGAGTTCTTCCCAGCATGCGACGTGCCTCTTCCCCCACTGCAAGAAGACGATTGGTATTTTTATCAATTGCAACTACTGAAGGTTCTCTAAGTACTATTCCTCTGCCTTTTACATAGACCAATACAGTAGCTGTACCTAAGTCAATTCCTATATCTTGTCCGAACCCCAACAAATTTCATCTTCCTTTCAAAAAGTAGAAAAATTCTACCCATATTTTATATCGTCGTATAAACGTAATTACTTTAATTATATCTATCTTTTTACAATAATTAAAGACTTTTACTCAAATTTATCATTTTTTTATGTATTGGTATGTTAGTATATATTTTTTGTTGAAAAGTATAAATTTATTTCTTTTTATTTATGAATAAACTAAATCCTGGTAATATACTGGGAAAATCAAGCATATATATGTACAGAGCATTACGTAATAAAGGGGGCCGCTCAGTTGAAAGCATACATAGAAGAACGAACGATCGCGTTAGCAGAATATATCATTAAAAACAAATCGACGGTAAGAGAAACAGCAAAGAAATTCGGGATATCAAAATCGACAGTACACAAAGATATAACGGAGCGACTTCTAAAGATAAATCCTCAGCTTGCAGAAAATGCCAGACTTATTCTAGAGGAAAATAAAGCAGAAAGACATATAAGAGGTGGGCTAGCTACTAAACAAAAATACAAAAAAAGAAATGAAACAGGAATAAAATAGACACATAAGCATTGTGCTTATGTGTCTTATAATTAACCAACTTTAAAACTAAATATATAATTTAAAGTTGGCTAATCTCATTGATAAATACACTAATTTATTTAAATTTAGATATTGGTTATCGATACTATCGTTTAATTTGGCAAATAGGTTTTCGGATCGACATTTTTTCCATCTTTAATGACTTCAAAATGTAGATGGGGCTGATCCCCGATTTCAAAGGTTGCAGTATCACCTATACCACTAATCACTTCACCTTTTTTAACCTTTTGATTTATTTTTACCATATTGTCAGAAGATAAGTTTGAATATTTTGTTTTTAAACCATTTCCATGATTTATAATAATTGTTATGCCCAGTCCGTCTTCTTTATATATTTTCTCAACGGTACCGTCTTCAGCTGCTTTTACCTGTGTACCTCTATCACTTCTGATATCAATTCCTTTATGCGTACGCCACTCCTCTAAAGTCTTTGAGTATACCAGTTTATCTTCTGCATATTCTAGAATGATTTCTCCTTCTACCGGAGGCATTAGGCGATTAATAACCTTTGACTTATTAACTTGTTTTGATGGCTGTACATTATCCTTTGCCTTAGTGGGTTGCTTGACAACAAGAGGTTTTTCAATCACCGGTTTTGGACCGGCTTTGTCGCTCTTCGAGGTTGATCCATTATTATTCATATTTTGACTTTCGATATCTTTCTTTGGCGTATTTTTTAGATCTACATCTGCTACTACCGGTACATCCGATTGTTTAGAAATCTCAGTTTCCGAATTTTCATCTACCGCCGGTCCATCATCTATCATTTCATTTGTAGATAAAAATTCAAGATTGGTTTTGGTTACAAATACCGCTGTAACGCCAATAATTACTATACACATTACTAAAACTATGTAGAACCCCTTTTTATCTAAGAACTGAATTATTTTACTTCGAGATTCTGAATTAATTTTATTAAAAAAACTTTTTTTCATAGTATATTCACCTCCGTCTAATATTGTTGCCCTTTTTTCCAATATTATACGGGGGGTTTTTTAAACTTATCTGTCCTGTTGCAACGTTTCATCTATCTGAGTAATCTTTATATCCTTATAATAATATTTTAAGATTTCCTCATAATCTTTACCTTGTTCAGCCAAATAATTTGCGCCGTACTGGCTCATGCCTACTCCATGTCCATTACCTTTGACATTGAAAACAATATTGTTACCTTCTATATCCAATGAAAAATGGGCAGAATTAAGTTCAAAAATTCTTCTTATTTCTGTTCCTTTAAAATCACATCCACCAATTCTGATTGTTTTAACGCTGCCCCCTTCAGTATGTTCTAAATTTTCTACTAAATTATTGACGGATAGATCCCCTTCGCTGTCTTTGAATTTTATTTCTGGTTTAGCTTCTCTTAGCTTTTCTTTAAATTCTTCTATTGGCAGCTCCACTTTAGATATATACTTTGGAGAAAATTGTTCACCTTGACTCGGGACACTTCTGAGATAAGGTATAACATTAGCCCATACGTCTTCAGAATTTTCAGTTTTTCCGCTGCTTGTTGAATGAAAAACTGCATCTATGGGCTCATCGTTATAAATAATAATCCTATCTGTTGTATCGTCTACAGCTTTACTAATTTTATTCCAGTACTTATTCGCTGATAGAAGACCCCATTTTTCCATTGCATTGCTTTTAGATATCCAGGCTTTACAATGTGCTGGATTGGTACAAATATCGGCACCTTTATGCTCCGGAATTTGAATATTGCTTTTCTTATAGTTGATTAATCGATAATACACATATGTTCTAGCTGCAACTGCCTGTGCTTTTAACGCTTCAATGTTAAAACTGGCAGGCATTTCTGCTGCAACCACTCCTTTCAAATATTCGTTAAAATTCATATCTACTACCTTGTCTTCTTCTGCAATGTACACTTTTATGATCTGTTGTGTTTTTTTAACCGTTTTTTGTTTTTTCGGTTGTGTACTGTTTTGACCACACCCCTTCACAAGAACGAGAGGAATAAGTATGATAACAATCATCATGAAAAGAACTACATATCCTAGCTGTTTCATCGTCTTTCTCCCTTACACTTTGTCCATATATATATATATGTTGTAAGAAATAATTTTAGAATCTCTTTTTATAGTGAGCGAAGTCTAAAAATAAATATTTCATTAATCTTAACTTCGCGAACTTCATCAATAACTTCCTTAATTTTATTTTAATTTTAAAGTTCGTTACCGATATAACCAACTAACTAAAAACTAAATATTATAATTTAAAATTGGTTCATTTCATCGATAGCTATATTCATTTATTTTTAATTTAAATGATATTGATTATGGATATTTGTTATTGATAGAAATACATACTTTTCTATCTAATCTATCCGATGAATTTTTGCCCCTAAAGACATTAGTTTCTTTTCAAATTTATAATACCCTCTATCTATATGTTCAGCGTCTTCTATTTCTGTCTCTCCTTCTGCAGCCAATCCAGCCAAAACAAGTGCCGCACCAGCCCTTAAATCTGTCGCTTTAACTTGTGCACCTGTAAACTTTTTTATTCCTTCTATCACTGCTGTTCTTCCTTCTATCTTTATATTCGCACCCATTCGTTTTAACTCACTTACATGCATATATCTGTTTTCAAAAATGGTTTCGATAATTATGCTTGTTCCTTCTACGATACTCATAAGTGCCATAAACTGAGCCTGCATATCTGTCGGAAAACCTGGGAAAGGCAGCGTTTTAATGTCAACCGGTTTGAATTTGTCGTTTCCCTTGACCACAAGTGTCGTATCTTCCTCGTTTACTTCAGCACCTATCTCTCTCATTTTGGCGCTCACCGGTTTAAGATGATCAGGCATCACATTCTCTATTCTTATATTCCCTTTGGTTATTGCTGCCGCAATCATAAATGTCCCTGCTTCAATCCTATCGGGAATAATTGTATGATTACAACCTTTCAAATTTTTCACACCAACAATTTTGATTGTATCCGTTCCTGCGCCTTTTATATCTGCTCCCATACTAATTAAATAATTTGCCAAGTCCACTATCTCCGGTTCGACAGCAGCATTTTCAATAACTGTCTGTCCTTCTGCTAAACATGCTGCCATTAATATATTTTCGGTAGCACCTACACTAGGAAAATCCAGATAGATTTTTGCACCCTTTAATTTTTTAGCGCTTGCTTCTACATATCCATGCCCTTGCGTGATTTTTGCTCCCATTGCTATAAAACCTTTTAAATGGAGGTCTATAGGTCTTGTGCCTATTGCACATCCACCAGGCAGCGGTATTCTCGTTTGTCCCATGCGTGCTAAAAGCGGCCCCATTACTAAAAATGATGCTCTCAATTTATTAACTAACTCATATGGAGCATCATGATTTATCAGGTTAGAAGAATGAATTTGTACCCGCCCATTGTCTTCTGAATTTATTTTTAACCCTATCCATTCGAGTAAATTATACATATTTTCAACATCTTTTAACTGCGGTATATCTTCAAGAATGCTATCACTATCAGCTAGTAAACAGGCTGCCAAAATTGGAAGTGCAGAGTTTTTTGCACCGCTTATCCTTACCGTTCCACTTAATGGTGTAGATTGACTAATGATTATCTTTGCCACTTATATTCTTCCTTTCGCCTTCTTATAGTGAGCGAAGTCTAAAAATTCTTAACTTCGCGAACTTCATCAATAACTATATTTATTGATTTTAAATTTTTATCTTTATGTTCACTAATATTATAATTACAAAAAAAAATTTCATTTGTACTGTGCACTATTTTGATTTATTATTAGTTTTGGTGAACTTAACGTAATATATGTTTTATTTTCATACGAATTATATCTTATAAGTAATTCCATATTCACCTTTTTATCTTTTAATAAAACAAACTCATCACATAATGGACTATACGCAGAAACACTCACTGTGTCATCTTTATTCAGGTAGTGTACTTTTTTTGCTTTTGAAGTTTTAAGAATGCTAGTACTTAAATCATCAAGTTCCTGCTTATCTAGTTTTCCATTGTAGGTTCCTGTAATGCTACAGCTAGCCTCTAATTTTGAAGTATATGGTGTTAAAACTTTCTGAATTTTCTCTCTCACTGTTTCCAGATTGGCATATATATTATCCTGAAATAATTCTAAAATTATATTATTTACAAATATATCAGAATCCTTTTGTTTTTCAGATCGGGCTATAATTTTTAAGTATTCATTGTGAATGGTTCTTGTATAAAGCCAATATTCACGATATGTATCACTTACGTTTTTCCCCTGTTCTGTATAAGAGGTATTGATATCAAAATTTCTTGCTACATCTTGCACAACTCTTTTTAATCGGTCAATATCCATTTCACTCCATATTAACAAACCTGACATTAGCATGAGTGTGGAAACCGCTATTAACTTTCGCATGTCTATACTCTCCTTCCGGTGTAATCTACATAATTTACTCCGTACTACAATTATTACCTCGTGCAAAAACGTATATACATGCAATATTTTCTACATATATGAATCTGTTGTGCTAATTAAAATATTATTCTAGTCGCTAAAAGCTTCAAATCTAGTAAATTCCAACATCGCTCTGGATTGCGTCAAACTCGCTTGTTCAAACAAGTGACGCAATTTATCCCTCACCTTACTAAGACTTTCTAACGCTTTTTCACTATGCTCCTGTCATAATATTTTTGAACTCCGAGATCCAAACTCCGAACTCCAAGCTCCGAGAGCCAAACTCCAAATTGAACTAACACAACGCGTTAAGTTATTTGTTCATATTTTATATTATGTATACTTAATAGTATATGCATGACTTTCACCAAGGTGATTTAATTGGGATGATCTCATTAATTTTTAAACTCTTGTAAAGAAAGACTTGTAAAGAAATATTTTATAGAGTACAGTATATAATATATAATAAAGTATTTTTGGAGGTCATACGGAATATGGATATCAACATATCTCATAATGTTGAACTTAATCAAAAAACAATCATCACTCCACAGCTGCAGCAGTCTATTAAAATTCTGCAAATGGGTTATCAAGAACTCAATAGTTTTGTAGAACAACAGGCTCTTGAAAATCCAGTTATAGAAGTTGAACCTAATTATGACGAACTTGAAGAACATGAAAAACTTCAAAAAAAATTAGACTGGCTGGAAGACCGTGATGAAGAGAATAGGATTTATTATCAATCGGTCCGGGAAGAAAAAGACGATTATGATTATGCAATTGCTTCAAATGAAGAAGACAGCCTTCAATATCATCTGCTGTCTCAATTGGATTTGTTTTCTTTAAACAATTCAGATTATAAAGTTGTAAAATATCTTATTCAGTCATTAAATGAGAACGGTTATTTAGAAATAGACATTAAATCTGTTGCGGAATTTTTTAAGATTTCTGTAGAAAAAGTAGAATCGCTTTTAAAAATCGTACAATCTTTTGAACCATGGGGTGTTGGTGCACGGAATTTAAAGGAATGTCTTACCATTCAGCTTAAAAATAAAAAATTAAAGGACAAAAATCTTTATACCATTGTGAATAATTATCTTGACGAACTAGGAAAAAATAAATTAAATGTTATTGCAAAAGCATTAAACATTTCTATTGAAGAGGTAAAAAATCTATACTCAATTATTAAATCCCTAAATCCTCATCCTGGGAATGCATTTAGTTCCGGTCATCAAACACGCTATATTAAACCGGATATAATCGTTGTGAAATTTAAAGATTACTATGAAGTTTTATTGAACGATTTTTCCTACCCTAAGATTAATATTAGCAGTTATTACAGAAACATACTTAACAATACTTCCGATGTAAAAACGAGAAATTATATTACCGAAAAAATTGATCAAGCTTCCTGGATTATGAAGTGTATTGAACAAAGAAACACTACTTTACTAAATGTGTCAAAAGCGATTGTTGATTTTCAAACAAGATTTTTTGATAAAGGGCCGGGACATCTCGTTCCCATGATATTAAAAGATATTGCAGAGAGATTATCGATACACGAATCCACTGTCAGCAGGGCAATTCGCGACAAATTTTTACAAAGCTCGTGGGGAATTTTTGAACTCAAATACTTTTTCTCTTCCGGATTTGATATGAGACTTCAATCGGATATGACTTCAGAAAATATCAAACTGGCTATAAAACAAATTATTGACAATGAAAACAAGAAAAAGCCTTACAGCGATCAAAAAATTACCAATATCTTAAAGGAAAAGGGTATTTCCATTGCTAGAAGAACTGTAGCAAAATATAGGGAAGAAATGAATATACCCGGGGCATCAGGGAGAAAGGAATTTTAGTTATATAAGCTATAATAATAACCAAGAGGGATATTAATTGCATAACACTTAATATCCCTCTTGCAATTCTAAATTTAAATCTATATCTTAGTCTTAATCTAAATCTTAACCTTACTAATGTGCCATCGCCTGTCTTGCCTGCTCTATCATCATATCTTTTACTTTCATAAGTCGTGTTAAATTTCCTCTTTCATTTTCATCTAATTTCATTGTAATGTATTTGATGGTTTCGGTTAACTGAGGAATTAATACATATTCAAGGGCATTTACCCTTCTTCGCGTTTTTTCAATTTCCTCAGCTAATAGTTGAGCGGATTTTTCCATTTGCGCCAATTCCAACATATGTGGTAATACCTCTGAAAGCGTGGCAATTGCGCCGTCTAATTCTCCAGAAGTGTTCGCAAAGCCATAAGGATATATATTACTTTGGTCGTCACTTTGCGTTTTAAAATCCAGAACCGGAACATCAACGCTCATCACATTTTTAGTGGAAACTTCAAGAGAAACCTTTTGTTTCGGAAACATAAGCGCCTCTTCTAAAATTTCAGAAGACATTACGGCTCTCGCAATTAAAAAATTACTATGAACCTTCATTAGCATCTCTTCTACTTTTTCACGAAGCTCTTTGTTTTTTCTGACCAAGTCAAGAAATTGCCTCATTAATTCGTCTCTTTTATCTTTTAAAAGTTTATGGCCTCTTCGTGCAACAACTAACCTCTTTTTGAGACGAGTTAACTCCATACGGGTTGGATTTACACGTATAATTGCCATATTATCGCACTCCTTTTTTAGATAACAGTTAACAGTTCACCGACCATAGATGACTAGCGTTTGTGAACTGTTAACTGTAAATTATGAACTTATTCTTCTTTTTTAGGTAAATATTTATCTAAATACTCGTCCCTTATACGTTTCAATTCTCCCCTTGGCAATATGGACAGTAATTTCCATCCTATTTCAAGTGTTTGCTCGATGGTTCTGTTTTCTTCAAAGCCCTGCGACACATATTCGTTTTCAAATGCATCCGCAAATTTTGCATATAGCTTATCTATATCAGTAAGTGCTGCTTCTCCCAAGATTACCATTAGCTCTTTTGCTTCTTTTCCTCTTGCATAAGCAGCAAACAACTGGTTCATGGTATCTGCGTGGTCTTCACGGGTTTTTCCTTTTCCAATTCCTTTATCTTTCAAACGTGATAGCGAAGGAAGAACATCAATTGGTGGCATGATTCCTTTTCTATACAACTCTCTACCTAAGATAATCTGTCCTTCTGTAATATATCCGGTAAGGTCAGGAATAGGATGTGTTTTATCATCCTCAGGCATTGTAAGAATAGGAATAAGTGTAATACTTCCTTCCTGATCTCTTTTTCTTCCTGCCCTTTCATACAGTGTTGCAAGGTCAGTATATAAGTATCCGGGATATCCTCTACGTCCCGGAACTTCTTTTCTTGCTGCCGATACTTCTCGTAAAGCTTCTGCATAATTGGTAATGTCGGTTAAGATTACTAAAACATGCATATCTTTTTCAAACGCTAAATATTCAGCAGCGGTAAGTGCCATACGCGGCGTTGAAATACGCTCAATTGCCGGGTCGTTTGCAAGATTAATAAATAATACTGTACGGTCAATTGCACCAGTTCTTTTAAAATCGGAAATGAAGAAATCGGCTTCTTCAAAAGTGATACCAATTGCTGCAAACACAACAGCAAAGTTACTGTCTGTACCCAGCACCCTTGCCTGTCTTGCAATCTGTGCAGCCAACTGTGCATGAGGCAATCCGGACCCGGAAAATATCGGGAGCTTTTGACCTCTAACCAACGTATTTAGTCCATCAATGGCAGATACTCCAGTTTGAATAAACTCAGAAGGATAATTTCGTGCTGCCGGATTCATTGGAATACCGTTAATGTCTAACCTTGTGTCCGGAAAAATATTTGGACCGTTATCAATCGGTCTTCCCAATCCGTCAAATACTCTTCCTAACATATCAATGGAAACCGGCAGCTCTATTCCTCTACCCAGAAATCTTACCTTACTCTCTGCGAGATTGATTCCTGCAGCACTTTCAAATAATTGTACCAAAGCATTATCTTCATTTACTTCTAATACTCTACATCTTCTAATTTCGCCGTTTGCCAGTTCAATTTCACCCAGTTCACCATATTTTACACCTTCAACTTGCTTGACAAGCATCAAAGGACCGGCAACTTCCGATATCGTTCTATACTCTTTAAGCATCTATTCCACCTCCTTTGACACTAACTCATTTATTTGCGCCGTTAATGCATTTTCAATTTCAGCGAATACAGCATCTACCTGTTCTTCCGGAGTATATTTGGCTCTACCGATCCGTTCTCTTACCGGCATATCAAACAAGCTCTTAATATCAACACCTGCTTCAATGGCCTGTTTCCCTTTGTAATAGAAGGCCATAATTAATTGAAGCATTTTATATTGTTTATGCAACGAAGTGTAAGTATCAACATCATGGAATGCATTTTGATGTAGATAGTCTTCACGAATAGACTTTGCCGCTTCCAATGTTAATCTATCACCTGATGATAATGCATCTACACCAACAAGCCTTACAATTTCTTCTAATTCTGCTTCTTCTTGAAGAATTTTCATCATATCACTTCTCAATGCAGACCAGTCTTTTGCCACATTGCTGTTAATCCATTCACCCAGTCTGTCTAGGTATAGTGAATAGCTGAGCAGCCAGTTAATTGCTGGGAAATGTCTTCTGTATGCCAAGCTTGCATCCAGTCCCCAGAACACTTTTACAATTCTAAGTGTGGCCTGTGTTACCGGCTCAGAAATATCTCCTCCTGGAGGAGAAACAGCCCCGATAGCGGTAAGTGCACCTTCTCTACCGTTGGCACCTAAACTGATAACCCTACCAGCTCTTTCATAAAACTGCGCAAGTCTGGAACTAAGATATGCCGGGTATCCTTCTTCACCAGGCATTTCTTCAAGACGTCCCGACATTTCTCTTAATGCTTCTGCCCAACGTGAAGTAGAATCCGCCATAAGTGCAACACTATATCCCATATCTCTAAAATATTCTGCAATTGTGATTCCAGTATAAATAGATGCCTCTCGAGCAGCAACCGGCATATCTGATGTATTCGCAATCAGTACTGTTCTTTTCATCAAAGATTCTCCGGTTCTTGGATCTTTCAATTCAGGAAATTCCATAAGAACATCGGTCATTTCATTACCACGTTCTCCGCAACCTATATAAACAACGATGTCTGCATCCGCCCATTTTGCAAGTTGATGCTGTACAACTGTTTTTCCACTACCAAAAGGTCCAGGAACCGCTGCTACTCCACCTTTTGCAATTGGAAATAAAGTGTCAATAACTCTTTGTCCGGTAACTAACGGCATACTTGGAGGTAACTTTTCTTTATAAGGTCTACCTTTACGTACTGGCCACTTCTGCATCATTTGTAAATTTACTTTTTCCCCGTTATCTTTTTTTACAACTGCAACAGTATCCTCAACAGTAAATTCACCTGCATAAATTTCTTCAATTGTTCCTTCTACACCATAGGGTACCATGATTCTATGTTCAACCACCACGGTTTCCTGTACTTTACCAATAATATCCCCTGCAATCACTTTCGTTCCTTTGGTTACAGTCGGCTCAAATTTCCATTTCTTTTGTCGGTCAAGAGCAGTTACTTCTACTCCTCTTGTAATATTGTTTCCTACTTTTTCCCTCATTGCTTCCAATGGTCTTTGAATGCCATCAAACATGGTTTCAATTAGCCCAGGACCTAATTCAACACTCAAAGGTGCTCCAGTTGATATAACTGGTTCACCGGGACCTAACCCAGCAGTTTCTTCATAAACCTGTATGGAAGCCCTGTCACCATGCATTTCTATGATTTCACCGATTAAGCGGTGTTCACTAACACGGACCACGTCAAACATATTTGTATCTCTCATTCCTTCAGCAATCACCAAAGGACCGGAGACTTTTACGATTGTTCCCTGGCTCAATTTCTCACCCTTCTTTCCCTTTTAGTTTGGAGTTTGGAGTTCGGGGTTCGGAGGATCTTTCAGAAATATTTCTTAACATAACTCTTTATCTTCAAAACATATATTCCTAACTCCGAGCTCCCAACTCCGAGCTACATTTATTCATCTCTAAACAATATATCCGCTCCAACTGCTCGTTCAACAGATTTCTTTACGCCACACATACCTATTCCCAAAACTCCTTGATTTCCTGGGATAGGTATAATGGCAGGAAGTCGATTGTCTTTATACAGGTCTATTGTCTTTACAATATCTTTTGCAATTTGTTCGGTAATATAAACTACCGCATACTGTTCTTTCACCAATTCATGTAAGACTTTCTCAGCTTCAGAAGGTTGGGTGACAGGAAAAACTGACAAACCAAGTGCTTTAAAGCCGAGAATACTATCTTTATCACCTATTACTCCAATTTTATACATAAGCCTCTCTCAGCCTTTCCCTTATAATTTCATTAGAAATATTATTAATTTTCCCAACCATAATAATTCTTACAATTTTTATCTCATTTTCTTTTGCCATTAGATATGCAACTAATGGTTCGATCCCAAAAGCCACATATTTCGCCTTTTTTATAAATTGTATCACATAATTATCGGTTAGCTTTTCTAACTTGGTTAAGCTTCCCGTGTTCTGATAATCAATAATCCCTTCTTCACAAAAAGCTCCATAAGGCGTATATTTTAATGCTTCAATAAAACCCTCAAGAGGAGTCTCTAAATATTCTATAAACACCTTGAAATCTATTCTTCCCCCCGGTATTAAGATTTTGTTCAGAAAGTCCCATGATTTTTTGAGTCTTTTTACTCTTAAGAAGGTTTTAATATTTGTTAAGTCAATAAATACTTTTACTAAATCCATCAAGAATTTAACTTGAGAACGTTCTGCAATCTCTTTCATATGCGTATAAGTTGCACTGTCCAAAATCAGGTCTATACTTTGTGGATCACCAGTTCTGTTAAAAGTATCAATAGATTCTTCAATAGCCTTTCGCATGGTAGAAGGCATTCCTGTCATATTTCGATCTTTAATCATGATTTTTAACTTGCTTGCAGGAATGGTGCCGGCATCCATTAAAATGTCATCAAACTCTCGCCCTAAAAATTCAGATTTAAGAATTACTTTTGCATTATGAAAATCGTTTTTTTCTAAAAACAGGTTAAATATTTCAGGCTGAGGTGCAATTTCTTTTAGCAATTTGTATACCTTTTTTTGCTCTTCTCTAAGCAATGTTTCATATTCAAAGGCACTGGATACCTCTCCCGCGGAATAGCCATAGTCTGCATCTACCAGTATTTTAAATGCTTCCTCCGGTGATTTCGCGTCAACCATTCTATCGATTTTCCCTCTATCTAAGAGCCTTCGTTCAATGGCACGTATTCGTGCAACTGCATAGGCGTACTGTATATCGTTAGCCACTGTCAAATATCTCTCCTCCCTTCCCTCTGGAATGGAGAATACGGAATTGAGAATTTAAAATTTTTCATCATTGTGAACTCTCAATTCTCAACTCCCGATTCTCAATTAAAATAATATTTTTATTACCTCTGATTCTAACTCGTCCCGCTGCATTCTTATAATCGCATCAAAGGAGTTATTGATTTCAACATCACCCATTTTTAAAATAAATCCACTGTCAATGCCTCTTGATTCTTCAGATAGTGTTACATTCGCATTGATACCTTTGGACTTTAGATGACGATTGATAATATCGATAAAGTCTGGAGATAATCTCTGCTTATCACTATCCGATACAATAATTTCTACATTTCCACCATTTACCGTCTGAACAATCATATCAATCACAATGTTTTGGTATTGTTCTATTGATAAAGTATGCAATTTATTTAAAGTTTTTTCAAAAGTCTCTTCTACTATCTCCTGTTTCGCCTGAAGTCTTTGTTTTCTTGCTTCAAGTTCGGCCACAGAAATTAATCTTTTTTTTCTGTCAGCCGCTTCTTTATGAGCTTTATCGATAATTTCTTTCTTTTTCTGTTCTGCCTTTTTTTTAGCAGATTCAATGATTTCAGCAGCTTCTTTCTTGGCCTGTTCAAGATTTTTCTGTGCCTGCAGGCGAGCTTCTTCTAATATTTTATCTTTTATTTTTTCTGCTCCTGCCATTTGGGACACTCCCTTATTATAAATTGATTCCAAAGATCATTAATATTGAAGCCAATAATGCTAATACGGCATAAGTTTCAACCATTGCAGCAAAGGTAATACCTTTACCCATCTCTTCAGGACGCATAGCAATTAATCCTATTCCGGCAGCTGCTGCTCTACCCTGTGCAATTCCTGAAAAATAACCCACAATTGCAATAGGTAGTGAAGATGCCAATACTAAAAATCCTTGTATGGTTGTAAGATCTTTCATAGGACCACCAACAATACCAACTTGGTTCAAGATAACAAAAGCTGTAAGCAGCCCGTAAATACCCTGTGTGCCTGGCAAAGCCTGTAATAATAGCGCCTGTCCGAACTTATCCGGATCTTCTGTTACCAATCCTTGTGCAGCTTCACCAACAATACCAACTCCTTTTGCAGACCCAGCTCCCGCCAATCCAACTGCCAGTGCAGCTCCAATTGCTGCTAAAGCATTACCATTAAATATCATTGTAACCCAATCCATATTATATTGCCTCCCTATCTTCTAAATTAATATATTTTGTATTTATTTTGAAGGGTTGAAAGGCTCTACCTCCACCCTCATAAAACTTACCGAAAAACTCAACGTATTGCAGACGACTTGCGTGAACATAAGCACCTAATGCATTAATAAGTATGTTAAATACATGTCCTACTATCGCCACAATAATAAATATGATGATTCCCACTATATGGAATCCAAACAATGAGCCCATCGTATTTACAACAGAAGCAATAACTCCGGTTGCCAAACCTAAGGCAAGAAGTCTTGAATAGGATAAAACGTCACTTAAAAATCCAGTAATATTATATAGGCTTAAAAGACCCATTAGGAATTTCTTAATAATTCCTTGCTGATTTCTTCCCTGCGTAAGTACAAGAAGGATCGCGCCTATTATGACCATATTTTTACCTACTGTTCCAAGTGCGCCCCCTAAAATCATAAACACAAATCCTGTGAGTAAAACATACCAGAAGCCTATATCAAAAAGCGCATCTAAGTATCTACCATCTCTGATAAATTTATAGGCTTGTAAAGCCATCCCAACATACAGCTGAACACCGCCAAAAATGAACGACCAGGTTAACAGCTTCATTGGGTCGTTCAAAGGATTAAACCACAATGGAGGTATTGTATATTTTCCACTGGTAATAACATCAACAATATCACCAAACCATCCACCAAACATTACACCCCATAGAAAAGTGGATATACCACCAAAGAAGAGCAGTTTAATCAGCTTATATGCCATACCTTCCAACTTAAACTTTGAAAGAATGATACCTGTCGCAAGGGCAATCAACAAACCATACCCTGCATCACTGATCATTAATCCAAAAAATACAAAGTAGAAAGGTGCCATAAATAAAGTAGCATCAATACCTTTAGAATGAGGTAAGCTGTAAAGCTCGGTAATCGCTTCAAAAGGCTGTACAAAAGAATTATTTTCTAAAAGTACCGGAACTTCTTCTTCCTTATCTGGTTCTTGAATATCAACTACACAATCCCACTGCTGTGTAATACGTTTTTTAACTTGCTCGCTTTTGTCTTTTGGCAACCAGCCTTCTAACATAAATACTTTGTCTGTCTTCACCATATTGCTCAGCACTTTTTGCCTATCTTTTTGTACCAGCAAATGGTCGTGTAGTACTTCAAGCTTATCCTTTTCATTGACTAGTGCTGCGATATTTTTTTCTACTTCTTCTCTCTCTGTTTCAATATCTTTGATTTTATCCGCTGCTGCACGAATATTGTCTACAATCGTACCCTGAATATCTTTGAAAGATACCTTAACAAAACCGTTGGTTTTGAGCACTTTCATAACGTCTTCTTCATATTTGTTATAGTAAATTACAAGCAAATAACTTTGATCTTTATCTGTACTTACTACGTCTAAATAGCTTTCTGCAATCTGCTCATATAGATCTTGCTTCAACTTTTCAGTGTCAACGATTGCAGGAACAACACCCAAAGAAATGATGGTATTTTGTGTTGAGTTAACCTCAACAGGCACAGTTAAAGATTTCCACGGTTCAAGGGTAGCGATTAAATTAGAAAGCCTGTTTTCTTCAGCCCTCAGCATGGATAGCTGTTCATCATATCTGCTAATTTGTTCAACAACTTCCCATACCCTGTCCTGATTACATATAATCTCATTGTATTGATGACTGTCTATCGTCCTTTTAGATGCAAACAGGCCTTTCTTACGTGTATCATATCTTGATAGCGATTCTATCGCAGATTTTACCTTTGCAACATCGCTTTCCAGATGGGATACTGCCGCTTCATTCCCATCTTTTGATACCAGTTGTGACCATTCATCTTCCGACACCCTGTGTTCCATATTTACAATTTCCACAACGCCCATCTTCATAAGAGCTTCCATAATTTGCTCTTTATCTGCTTCAAGGCCAAGAAGGGAAATCTTGTTCATTCTAACGATTGCCATGGGCTTTCACAATCCTTCCCATAATTATATCCATTGCACTGTCAATCTTTGTACGAGCTTTCTGTTTAATATTTTCGCATTCTTTAGAAACCTGTTCCTGAATTTTTTCAATTTCACTCTGGGCGGCTTGCTCTGCAAGGGCAATGATATTATTTGCCTCTTTTTCCGCTTCTTCTAAAGTCCGGTCTATAAGCTGCTGTGATTGGCTTTTGGCTTCTGAAATTATTTGACGTGCATCGGCTACTGACTGTTTTTTGATCTGTTCAGCCTCTTCTTCTGTCTGCTTAATAGACCTTAGAATATCAATTGACACATAATCACCACCTTATATGAATAATTACAGAATAGAACTGACATATTATTAGCATTGCACTTTTTTATTATAACAACTTTGTTATATTTATGTCAAGGTCTTATGAAACTTTTAATAAAAAACCTGCATGAAGTGGTCATATTTTTTGTGTAAATTCTTCAACTTTTTCACTGCAAATGTTAAATTCATACAAGATTGCTTGTACAATTCGATGGGCGGCATAGCCATCGCCGTATGGATTTGTAGCTTTAGCCATCTTGTTGTACACTGCTCCATTTTCAATCAATACAGATGCTAATTGAATAATGTTGTCTTTATCTACACCTGCAATTTTTACTGTTCCGGCTTCCACTGCTTCCGGCCGTTCAGTTTCATTGCGAAGTACCAGCACCGGTTTCCCCAATGAGGGTGCCTCTTCCTGTAGTCCTCCGGAATCAGTCAATACCACATAACATCGATGCATAATGTTATGTAATTCCTGCACATTTAAAGGTTCAATCAGATGTACACGGGATAGACTGCCTAATATGTGAAAAGCAGTTTCTCTTACTGCCGGATTAAGGTGTACAGGATAAACTACCTCTATATCTTCATATTTATTTACCAACTCACCTAAAGCTTTACAAATATTCTTAAGCGGTTCTCCCAAATTCTCTCTCCGGTGTGCTGTTACTAACATTACTTTTTTGTTCTGATAGTCTAACTTCTTTAACACTTCTGTTTCAAACTGATAATCTTCTTTTACAGTGGTTTTTAATGCATCTATGACTGTATTACCTGTAACATATATAGTATCTTCTTTTACGTTTTCATTCATTAAATTTCTTTTATTGGCAATTGTGGGTGCAAAATGCAAATCTGCCATTACCCCCGTAAGTCTCCGGTTCATTTCCTCCGGATAGGGAAAATACTTATCAAAAGTTCTCAGGCCCGCTTCTACATGACCAACCTTGATCTTGTTATAAAATGCAGCAAGACTGCCTACAAAAGTGGTAGTAGTATCTCCATGAACAAGCACCAGGTCGGGCTGAACTTTTCTCATGATTTCATCTAGTCCTTCCAGCGCCCTTGTAGTAATGCTTGTCAGCGTTTGTCTCTGCTGCATAATATCCAGGTCGTAGTCGGGTTTTATATCAAAAATCTCTAATACCTGATCCAGCATTTCCCTATG
This sequence comes from Clostridiales bacterium, assembly GCA_030156665.1. Classification (GTDB taxonomy): domain Bacteria; phylum Bacillota; class Clostridia; order SK-Y3; family SK-Y3; genus JASGMB01. Next base: position 4,384 of record JASGMB010000049.1, on the reverse strand, counting down.
CTGCGCAGTAACACATACAATAGAATGTATCTCTCGGTATTTTTCTAATTCTTTTACCAGAGGTGCCATTTTTATAGCTTCCGGTCTGGTTCCAAAAATAGTCATTACCTTTATTTGCCGCATAAATTCACTCCTTTCAGTAAGCAAATACCAGCATTGTATTTCTTTATATCACCCCGCTACTTTATGCTAATATACAAAAAGTCACAGTTGCAGGCATAACCTGCGAGCCATGACTATATGAACAAATGAAACGGCTATCACCATTGATGATCAACTTGGCACAAAATTTTTTTACCAAATCACAACACATAACGCCTACATATTGGGAAAGCAACCAGCTATTTCTGTTTTGAGTCTTTATCCTTTAACTCCATCGAATCGGTTGTAGTTTCTACAGGGGTAATAGGAACATACATATATTTTGCTCCTGCAATAACAAAAATCAATACCGAAAGAATAAGTATCATCGCCCTTAATGCACCACTTCCCGTTAAAACTACAGCACTAAGCCCTAAAATACCGCTCATGGTATAAAGGATCATTACAGTTTGTTTTTGAGAAAATCCCATATCAATCAAACGGTGATGGAGATGCCCCCGGTCAGCTTCCATAATGGATTTACCACTTACCAATCTTCTTAATATTGCATAACCGGTATCGAAGATAGGTAAGCCTAAAATAAGTAGTGGCGCTGCAAAAGATATAACGGCATAACCTTTAAACAATCCCTGTATGGAAACTGTTGCAAGTATGAATCCTAGAAAAGTGGCTCCCGTATCTCCCATAAATATTTTTGCAGGATTAAAATTATACGGTAAAAATCCCAAACATGCACCTGCCAGCGCTGCCGTTATCATTGCAATCGACGGTTCACTGACTAAAAGTGAAATAAATAAAATAGAAATAGAAGCAATGGAAGAAATACCTGCAGCTAATCCATCCAATCCATCAATAAGATTAATCGCATTTGTTACTCCGACAATCCATAGGATTGTAATAGGAGCATATAAATACCAATGCTGAAGAATAATTTGCTCGTTACTGCTAAAAATATTCGGATTGGTCAAAACATCTATCTTTACATCATGAAGTACTACAATAAAAGCAGCAAAAATCTGAATCACCAATTTTAATTTAGCTTTCAATGGCTTAACATCATCTACAATGCCTAAAACAACAATCACCAAAGAACCTAAAAGGATTCCTCTTATTTCTTCAGTAATATCAACAAAAGATAAGACACTCACAATAAATCCGTAAAAGATGGCAAGTCCGCCCAGACGGGGGATGGGCTTTTTATGTACTCTTCTCTCATCCTTCGGTACATCTATTGCACCAATCTTATAAGCGATAATTTTAGCTAGTGGAGTAGCTGCAAAAGCAATTAAAAATGCCACGATAAACGAAAATACTAATAACAAATTATCGTAGTTCAATTTCACACACCTCTTTACACCGTTAAGAGTTCTTACTAACTACTAGACGAAAATGGTTACGCCCTTGTTCCGAATTTTTATTATATCACAACGTGCATATATATGAAATATTTTCCATTTATCATTTTCAATGAGAGTAAATATCCTAGCTTAACGTACTTAGGTCACTAGTAAAATATTGATAAAGTAAAACTAATTGATAGTATACACACTTTTCAACCAATGTCTAAATTTAAAATAAATTAATGTAGTTATCGATGAAATCAACCAACTTTAAAAACTAAATATTTAGTTTTAAAGTTGGTTAATTATAATATCTGGAATTAAGTTTTACTACTCCTTATATAGAAAGATGTGTTTTTGTACATTATGTTTAATCGGAACATTTGTTTTTAGTATTTACGTATATGGGATATTATAATATCTACATATAGAAATTTCGGTAACCTATGTTACCATCTTAAAATACTTATTCTTCCATAATGTTTAAAAAGTAGACAGTAGTGTTCACTACTGCCTACTTTGACTTTATACCGATTTAGATATAAAACCTACCTTTTTATAAACTTTGCTTAACGTTCTATTGGATATGCTTAGCGCTTTCTCTGCGCTGCTGGTGTAAACCTGCTCAATATAATCCTTGTTGTTCATCAAATCTTGGTAGCGAGCTTGAACTGGTTTTAAACTTTCAATAATAACCTCTGCAACAGCCACCTTAAACTCTCCATATCCTTTTCCTTCAAATTTTTCTTCTATCTGTTGAATGGGCTGTTCGGTTAAGCTGGAGTATATCGTAAGTAGGTTGTTGATTCCATCTTTTCCTTCTTTATACTTAATCTCATTACCGGAATCGGTTACCGCTCTCTTTATTTTTTTCATAATAGTATCAGGATTATCTAAAATCGCAATATAGCCATTGGGGTTTTCATCGGATTTTGACATCTTTTTAGTAGGTTCCTGCAAGCTCATGATTCTGGCCCCTACCTTGGGAATATACGGTTCAGGTACTTTAAAAGTGTTACCAAATTGATGATTAAAGCGCGTTGCAATATCCCGCGCAAGCTCTAAATGCTGCTTTTGGTCTCCTCCTACCGGAACAAGATCAGTTTGATACAAGAGAATATCTGCCGCCATTAGTACAGGATAGGTAAATAGCCCGGCATTGATATTTTCTTTATGCTTGGCAGATTTGTCCTTATACTGGGTCATACGTCCTAATTCGCCCATATAGGTAAAGCAGTTTAAGATCCATGCTAATTCGGCATGCGTGTGAACATGAGATTGAAAAAATAATAAATTTTCTTTAGGGTCAATGCCGCATGCCATGTATTGAACCAAAAACTCCAGGCATCTCCTGCGCAATTCCTTCGGGTCTTGCCGCACTGTCAACGAATGTAAATCAACTACGGCAAAGCAGCATCTATATTCGTATTGTAATTGGAGCCAATTTTTCAAAGCCCCAATATAGTTGCCAAGTGTTAAATGCCCTGATGGCTGTATACCGCTAAATATAATTTTTTTTCTTGGTGTGCTTTCCATCCAAATTACTCTCCTTTTTATATAGTTCATAGTTCACCGTTCAAGGTTCATAGTTCTCAGTTTACTGGATTAAAAACAACTTGTTTAATGTGCTGTGAACTGTTAACTGTGAACCGTGAACTAATTTTCAATTCTTTTAAGTACTTCTCCCAGTGTCTTAATACCTTGTTCAATTTTATCCTCGCGCATTGTAGAATAATTTAATCGGAAAGAGCTGCTGGATTTATCCATGTCCACAGCAAAAGTATTCCCAGGTACAAAAGCTACTTTATGTTGTACAGCTTCTTTCATCACCTCAATGGAGTCATATTGTTCTGGTAATGTACACCAGATAAACAGGCCACCTTCCGGCCTCGTATATTGGCAAAAATCCGGAAAATATTTTTCCATACATTCAAGCATAAAGCCACAACGCTGTCCATATAATTTTCTTATTTCTTCGATATGTTCATTGATAGAATATCGTGTCATATACTCTGTTGCCAGCATCTGTGCAAAGATATTGGTATGTACATCAGTTACTTGTTTGACCACTACAATCCTTTGCAGTATTTCTGCATTTGCTACCACCCAGCCTATTCTTAAGCCGGGAGAAAGTATTTTAGAAAATGAGCCGACATAAATGACTCTTCCTTCTGTATCTAAAGATTTAATTGTAGGAACTTCGTCACCTTTAAACCTCAATTCTCCGTATGGATTATCTTCTAAAATAAATACATTGTATTTACTGGCAATTTTCAATAACTCCCGTCTTTTTTGCAAACTCATGGTAATGCCTGACGGGTTTTGAAAAGTGGGAATGGTATAAATCATTTTAATATTATCGTTGGCCTTTAATAGATTCTCTATTTCATCCATGCACATACCGTCTTGTTCAACCGTTACCGAGAAAAGTTTCGCATTATATGCCCTAAAGGCATTTAACGCACCTATAAAGCTTGGATTTTCACATATAATACCGTCTCCTTCATTCAAAAAAACCTTTGCGCTAAGGTCTATTCCCTGCTGGCCACCGCTTATAATCGCAATATCATCGCCTTGCTTTGCGATCTCCATCGCTGCCATTCTTTTATGTAGCATTTCTCTCAATGGGCTATAACCTTCGGTAATACTATATTGCAAAGCTGTAGTACCGTTATTGAGCAGTATATCTTGTGCAATTTCAGCAAGCTCTTTTGTCGGAAACATTTCTGGTGCAGGCAAACCACCGGCAAAAGAAATAACGTCAGGCTGTTGGGTTAATTTAAGTATTTCTCTAATGGCAGAGCCTTTTAGTCCTTTCACTCTATCGGCAAGCAAATGATCTATATTCATATTTATAACCATTCCTTTCGCTTTGCTCAAGGCACAAAACGGCATGAAACCATTGCCTTTGAGCTTATTTTGTCTTATAACTATATTGTTGA
>JASGMB010000048.1 GCA_030156665.1 Clostridiales bacterium | reverse complement strand
GAAGTTATTGGAATTAATTTAGAAGAAATCTTGTTATAAACAGAAATGCACTTTGAAATGATAAACATAGTGTATCAAACGGGCTAAAAAAGGGTTGTATGTGAAGTTTACAGTTTACGTTGCAGACCTGGAAGCCTTATCAAGCAGTTGTGTAATGGTAAATCCGGTGTGCTTGGTCCATGCGTCCAGGTGGACATTCACGGCAGCCATGGTAGCTAGAGCAAACCGTTGTCTAGAACTTCTGGCTTTGTATGCTTCAATGTCGTAATCTTCAAAAAGCCTTTTGTGACTTCTTTCGACAGAAGTGCGTGTTTTGAACTTTTTCTTCCAGGCATCGGAATTGCGAGGCACAGGCGTAAACAGCCTGAAGTCATAATCGGGCGTTAAATAAACGGTTCTGCCGTAATCCGAATCAGTGCATTTGCACGGTTTGTCAATACCCTTGTAATCAAACCAGCATCTATATTTAATGCCTTTAGGGTAGGAATAACCGCAGCACTTGTACGGGATACCGCCATGACAAATGGGGATACCGTCATCATTAAGGCATAGAACTCCCGGTGGAAGCTTATCCATGGTAATCTTTGTTTTAGCATCCAAAGGGATATAGGGGATGATGTTCCAATGGTAAAGCAGCAGATAAGTTGGAAAATTATCCATGGCACCATCGGCAGCCACAGAAAGTATTTGAGGATTGCCCAGGATGCCCATATTGGCAGAAGTATCAACCACACAGCGAGCCAAAAATTCCTGAAAAACCTGTTCAGGACGGTATTTGGGCAAGGCATCCCTCATGGCAAGCCTGACAAATTTGTTTACAACGCCTTTATGTTTGGGAGGCAGTTTCTGACCGGCTTTGAGCTTTTTGCGCGGTTTTGACACAAAAGAACGAATTCTCTTGGTATTGGCAACGTGGACTTCATGGGAAGAAAGCCACAAACGTTTGATAAAATCGTAATAGGATGCAACCGAAGGAGCATCGCCGAACTCAAAGCCGCAAACAGCACAAAGCAAGCGGTCAGAAGCCACAGTTTTAGCCCATTCTGTAATACCGTGCTGTCCTAAATCCAGCATAAGAACTAACGAGCGAATAATACCTTGTTGGTTTTTGGCAGGGCAATCGGTATTGGAATAAAGAGGCTCAAGGACAGGGCGCACTTTATCAAGGTCAAGAAGATAAAGCTTTGAAATAGATTTTTCAAGCTTTACTATCCTGTCCTTATCATAGTAGTAAAATGGAAGCAAATTTAGTATAAGTGGGACGGTTCCAAAAATGTCAAGATAGCTTACATCCATATATGGATATATTTAGGGAGAAATTAAGAAAAAATTTTGAGAAACAGTAAGTATGAGAACGGGGAAAAACAATGGAATTAAATGGTGGATATTGGGGGTGAGGCAGAATTTGTCAAGTCTCTAATATAGAGTTCGAAAGCTCTTAGAGTTTTCGAGAGTACTAAAATTAAATAAAGAGGTGATTATTATGGGAAAAATATGTGCTTTTTATACAATGCCTCATCCACCAATTATAATTCCTGAAGTAGGACGAGGAGAAGAAAAAAAAATAAAAGAAACATCTGATGCATGTTATAAAGTTGCTGAAGAGATAACAAGTATAAAACCAGATACAATAATAATAGTTACACCACATGGTCCACTGTTTAGCGATGCAGTTGCTTTATCATGTGGAGAGAGCATATTTGGGAATTTAGGCAATTTTGCAGCTGCACAGGTAGAGTTAAATTTAGATATAAATGTACCTTTAACAGAAAAAATAATTGAGTATTCAGCAAAAGAAAAGATTTTAACTGCAGAAATAACAAAAAGTTCTGCCCTACAATATGGGATTAAATATGAACTAGATCATGGTGCTATAATACCTTTGTATTTTATAAATAAGAAGTTTTCAAATTATAAAGTAGTTCATATAACCTATGGAATGTTGCCTAAAATGCAGCTTTATAAATTTGGTATGAGTATTAAGAAAGCTGTAGAAGATAGTAATACAAATGCAGTATTTATTGCTAGTGGTGATTTATCACATAGGCTTACTGAGGATGGACCATATGAATATAGCCCTTATGGTGAGAAATTTGATAAAGAAATTATATCTCTACTTAAAAATGGAGATGTTTTTGGAGTATTTAATATGGATCATACTACGGTTGAAAAAGCAGGTGAGTGTGGTCTTCGATCCTATTATATTATGTTAGGTGCAATGAACGGGTATGATATTAAAGGTAATCTTCTAGCTTATGAAGGTACGTTTGGAGTAGGTTATTGTGTTATGAACTTCTCTATTCAAAAAAGTACTAAAGATACTTATAATCAGTTAATAGAAGAAAAGAAAAAAAGATTTATACAGAAAGTAGAAAGTGCAGACCCCTATGTAAGACTTGCTCGTGAAAGTTTAACTTATTATTTAATGTATGGGAATTATATGGATATCCCTTCTTATGCAACAGAGGAAATGAAAAATTATAAAAAAGGAGTTTTTGTATCGATAAAAAAGGAAGGCCAATTAAGAGGATGCATAGGCACTATTTTTCCAACTACAGAAAATGTAGCTGAGGAGATTATTAGAAATGCTGTGGAGGCTGGACAACATGATCCTAGGTTTACACCTGTAAGAGAAGATGAATTGGAGGAGTTAGATTTTTCTGTGGATGTACTTACAGAACCACAAAAAGCTTCAAAAGAAGAGCTTGATCCTAAAAAATATGGTGTAATCGTCAGAAGTGGGTTTAAATCAGGATTATTACTTCCTGATTTAGAGGGAGTCGATACTGTAGACCAGCAGCTTGACATTGCGCTTCAAAAAGGAGGGATCTCTTATGGTGAAGATTATACTATTGAAAAGTTTGAAGTGATAAGACATAGATAGCAGCTAACAATATTGGAATGTAGTTGATCTTTTTGTTACATGATGGATTGTTTTATGAAAAACATGATGACAAAATAAAGTGTTTTTTATGTCCTCATAACTTTGTTATAGCTAATGATTAGTTTGGTTTATGTTCTGTTAGAACAAATAAAGTTGGGAAATTTGGATAAAAATATTCCGCTACATTTATCTCGTTATTTTCCAACATATAAAATGGATCGTTCTCCTACGGAAATAGATGTAATGTTGGAAGGGAGGGAGATCGCAGAAAATTATTTACATTCCCTATTAAAATGATGGTTAATATGGGACTAGGAACCATCCTTGTCCCATATTATATCTATCTTCGGTTTCTATCTTCGACAAATTCCCTACTCACTTCTATATCTACATCTTCCATAGGTTCATTATCAGGACCATAGATGGTTGTTTTATGTCTGTTTGTCCTGTTTTTTCTGGCTCCTCTTTTTACCCGTTCAGCAAAAGTATCGTCAATATCAGGAATAACATGTTTGTTTTTATTCATTAAAAATCACCTCCACAGTCAGGTAATATTATTTGTGATGCAGGTCTGGCAATGCATAAAGACGGAAAACAGTATTTAAAGAATGCTATTAAACAAAATTTTTGTTGCCCTTTTAGAACTTCAAAGGATGATTCTCTCTGTTCTTGCAAACACCCTAAATACTTTAACGGTAAGAAAAACCGTGGTTGTGTTAGATACATAACTACCGGTACAAATTACAGAGGCTCTATTAACCGGGAATCCGTATTCTTTAAGAAGATTTATGCTTTAAGAACCGAATCGGAACGATACAATTCAAGATGGAAAAGTTTAAATCTTGAACACGCGTCCGTTAGGAATATGGATTCCGTAAGAAACCTTAATACTACCTCTCATATATGCTTACTTACGGTTGCTATCGCTGCTATCAAGTCAGGTCATGTTGATAAAATTAAATCTCTCACTAAACTAAAACACTCTGCTTAACATTATCCAAATAATTTTTATAGCTGTGTGAGTGTTCCTTAGGATATCTGCGCCCTTTTTTAACCCTATTTGCAAGCTTTCAAAGAACAGTTTTTCTCTTCATAATCAATATCTTTATGTTTAAGTCCTCGTTTTTTACGAGTTATGCTCATCTCTTAGTATGTGAATAGATTATTTTAATTAATACATTTATGTATTTTTTAAAATTTCCAAATTTTGGAGAGGATTGCCTTGTAAGGAAAATTTGATGGTAAAAGAAGAAAAAGGGTATTAGTTAAAATTATTGGAGAATAAAGAATTAAAAGCCATAGGGACGTTTTGTTTGCCATGTATTTAAAAATGTGATAGCATAAAAACGGTTGATAAATATGCCAATAACTGGAAGATAGAAAGATAAAACAGAAATATATCATATAATGCTTAGAAGGATAGATAAAAGAGATATTTTCTTAAAAGATTCAGATTATAAAAAATTATTGAGTACATATATTTTAGCATAGACAGTATAAACACTATTAGAAATTAAAATTATTAAGTAACTATATATTGTTGTGGTAGATAATGTAGTAAATGTTACATAGCGATTTTAAAATATACACAAATAAGCAATAATAGCAGATATGATATACTATTGTTGGATAATTTTATTACAAATATTAAGGAGGTTTATATGTATGTCTTATTTACTTAATCCACTACGAACAGATTCCATAGTACTACATAACCGATTGGTAATGCCCCCAATGGCAACAGCGAAGGCAGAATCCAATGGAAAAGTAAATCAGGAAGTTCTTGATTATTATAAGGAAAAATCTGAAGGGGGATACATCTCACTTATTATTGTTGAACATAGCTTTATAAAGCCGGAAGGGAAAGCAAGTGAGAATCAACTCTCTGTCTCTGATGACAGTGTTATTGAGGGATTGCAAAAACTAGCTGATATAATTCATCAAAATGGTTCTAAGGCCGCAATGCAGATCAATCATGCAGGGAGTGCAGCTAACAAAGAAATTATCGGAACAATTCCAGTTGCTCCTTCTGTTATTCGAAATCCACGTAGGGGAGATATGCCTCGTGAACTTACCAGTAATGAAATCGCAAATATAGTCCAAGCATTTCATGATGCTGCTTTACGTGTCAAAAAAGCAGGGTTTGATGGTGTGGAAATACATTCTGCACATGGCTATCTTCTTAATCAGTTTTTTTCTCCGCTAACTAACAAACGAACCGATGAGTATGGTGGAGACATTCATAACCGGATTCGAATACATCTCCAAGTTATTGAGGCAGTGCGAGCAGCTGTAGGTAAAGATTTTCCTATTCTCTTGAGATTGGGTGCTTCGGACTTTATGGAAGGTGGAACGACTATACAAGATAGCCAAATTGCAGCTAAAGAATTTGAAAAATCTGGAATAAATATTCTTGATATTTCTGGTGGTTTTTCAGGATATACTGTACCTGGTCTTTCGGGTCAAGGATATTTTGCACCACTAACGGAGGCTATTAAACAAGTTGTCTCTATTCCTGTAATTCTTACCGGTGGAATTACTGAAGTACAAGCCGCTGAGCAGTTACTTGCTGAAGGTAAGGCAGACCTTATTGGCGTTGGTAGGGCTATTTTAAACAACTCTAACTGGGCACAGCAGGCTATTAAAAGCCTTCGTTAATTCTTAGAGTATAATTTTTAATTTTTATTGGCAAAAGTAAAAGGAAGAGGCACAAAACCTCTTCCCAGCATACAAATCATACTGTAAAATGTAATTGTGAAGAAAACATATGCAAGAGTGATTTGTATGACAAATATAATTGTAAATGAAAAAGAGATATAATTTAATAGGTTGGAAAAAGAAATTTATACAGCAGCCTGTAAAATGGCATGTAGTGTGTTTTCAAATATATTTGAGGAGATGGACAAGAAGCTAGCTTAGGAAAGAGACAAATCGAAATACCGGCACAAAGGACAAAGGAAAACGACAATAAAGACGCTTATGGGAGAAGTAACTCTTGGTCGTACTGTTTATGGACATATTGATGATGAAGGTAGGAAGACGTTTGTATATTTATTAGACCAACAATTGGGTTTTGATACAATAGAGCTGATATCAACAAAGACAATTTAAATTTAAAGAAATGGTAGACATGTTTTGATATAATAGAGTATATTACACTTAAATAGAGGTGGCAGAATGAATAAAAGCATTGGAATATTAGCACATATGGATGCAGGCAAAACTACATTTGCCGAGCAACTTCTTTACCATACAAAAAACAGGTCTTAATATTATTATGTATGTATAATCAACAAAAAAAGAAGATGTATTTTCTAATTAAGATTTTATAAAACATATAGAAGTACTCATGCAACTATTTTAGAGGTAAGATGAGGGGGAAGTCTATCAGAATTGATGAATATGTAGAATGACTAGTATAATAAAAGTATAGCTAGAAAAGAGGTATTGTATGAATTATGAAGAGGCATTAGAATATATTCATGGTACGTTAAAGTTCGGATTAAAGTTAGGGTTAGAAAATATAACAAGACTGTTGGAACTAATGGGAAATCCTCAAAAAAAACTAAAATATATTCATATTGCTGGGACAAATGGAAAAGGATCAACCACAGCGATGATTGCTAGCATATTACAACAGTCAGGTTTTAGAGTAGGAATGTACACTTCTCCATATATCAACGAATTCACTGAAAGAATACAAATAAATGGTCAAAATATTAGTAAGCAACATTTAGCAGATATAACTTATCGAGTCAAAGGATTCGTTCAAGAAATGGTGGAACAAGGGTACAATCATCCAACGGAATTTGAAATAGTAACTGCAATAGGATTTCAATATTTCTATGAGCAAAATTGTGATTTTGTTGTACTTGAAGTAGGTCTGGGTGGACGATTTGATTCTACAAATGTGATAGATGCACCTTTGGTTTCAGTTATTACTTCAATTAGTATGGATCATATGGATAAGCTAGGGGACACGATTGAAAAGATTGCTTTTGAAAAGTGTGGTATTATCAAAAACAATTCTTTAGTTGTTGTTTATCCAGAGCAGGAATCGGATACTTTAGAAGTTATAAAGAGAGTTGCTAATGAAAAGCAGGCTGAAATAATTAAAGTAGACCGAGCATCAATAAATATTACTTCTAACACCTTAAACGGAATAGAGTTTGATTTCGAAAATTATATAGGACTAAAAATACATCTTTTAGGAGAGCATCAGGTTTATAATGCTAGTACTGCAATAACAGTAATAGAGATATTGAAAAGTCGTTATGGTATTACCATCACCCAACAAGACGTAAAATTAGGCCTTGAAGAAGTAAGATGGCCTGGTAGATTTGAAATAATAAATGATAATCCTCTATTTATTATCGATGGTGCCCATAATGTATCAGGAATAAATACTTTGAAAACAGCTATTGATACATATCTACCAGATAAAAATAATACATTTATAGTAGGTATGTTACGTGATAAGGATTATAAAAATTGTTTATCACAAATTGCTCTTATGGCAGATCGGCTTATTATAACATGTCCACAGAATGAAAGGGCAGCAACTACTGAAGAATTAGAAGTTATTGGGAAAAATTACTGTGATAGAGTGATTGCAGAGCCCGATATACAAAAAGCAGTAACATTGGCTTTAAGTGAGGCTAAAAAAGATGAAGTGATTTACTGCTGTGGTTCTCTATATTTAATTGGGATTGTACGAAGTATTTTTAAGAAGTCTAATAAATAGATATAAAATTGTAGAAATAATAGAAACAGCCCTTAGGCTTAGAGCGCCAAGGGCTGTTTGACAATAAAGGGTTTAATATGGGTACCCATATTAAACCCTTTATTTTTAATTTTAAAGTAGATATATAGTCTATAGTTCATATAGTATTTAGATTACTTTATATGTAATTTTGTTGTGATAAGCGATTTGAGTAGTACATACTTTTTTATGAATGAGATAGATTACATATTTTTGAAAACACTATATGTATATGGAATTATTTGTAATTATTTTATATAATTTATAATTATTAATAAATATAAGTAAATGCGTCTTGACAGAATTTGGTAGATAAAACAAACAATAAAATATACCTTTAATTAAACAGAATAGCAATTTTGATTTATTAGTTTGTGATTGCAAATAAGGAGGAAAGAATATGCTTGTACAAGAGAGACATGACAAAATTTTAGAAAGTCTAAGAATAAACAAAGTAGTGAAAGTATTGGAAATAGTTAAAAAATTTAATGTATCTGTTGAAACAGTAAGGAGAGATTTGGAGTTTTTAGAAAAACAAGGTCTGCTAAAAAGGGTCTATGGAGGTGCAGTACTCTCGAATACAAGAAGTATAGAGCCAACCTATTCTTCAAGAGAAGTGCAAAATTTAGATGAAAAGAAAGCAATAGGAAAAAAGGCGGCAGAGCTGATAGAAGATGGAGATACAGTATTATTGGACCTTGGCACAACTACGCTGGAGGTAGCAAAAAATTTAAAGAGCAAGCATAATATAACCATTCTTACCAATTCAATTAAGATTGCACTTGAATTAGTGGATATACCTGATAATAGGGTGATTTTATTAGGTGGTGAATTACGACAAAATGAATTATCGACCTCTGGATTCTTAACGGATATAAATTTGAAGCAGTTTTGTGTAGATAAAGCGATTATTGGAGTAGGCGGTATCACGATTGAAAACGGGGTTACTGATTATCATATGCAGGAAGCACAAGCACGAAGACTAATGATTGATGTGGCAGAAAAGGTAATTGCCGTCACCGATTTTAGCAAATTTGGTGTTAACGCATTTATGCACGTGTGTGCATTAAAAAGGATAGAAACAATTGTGACTGATTGGAAGGTGCATCCTAAAATCGTTCAACAACTACGAGAACAGGATATACAGGTCCTTATTGCTGAAAAATAGCCACCTTTTTAACGCAATAAACTAAAGAAGTAAGTATACAGGCACAATGTATATATTTTCTACAGAAGATTTTAAGGATTTATAAAAAAACTGTAATATTTTCCACAGAAATTAATAAATATATAGTAAAAACTACACACAAATACACATCATTACAACTTATATTTCATTTTACTAACGTATTTATGCTTATTCTTTTCACTTTTAAGCTATTATCAGGAGGTGAATATATAAACTTTAAACTAGTTGGCTATGTTGTTTAAAAGTTAAGTAATGAGGAGGTATGATGAATGACTTTTGACAAAATGATTATTTGGGTCATGGCTGTGGGTATTCTAATCGGTGGTATTGATAGGATCATTGGAAACAAATTCGGTTTAGGTGAGAAATTTGAAGAAGGCTTTAATGCTATGGGACCTCTTGCATTAGGAATGGTAGGAATAGTTACGCTGGCACCTGTTATTTCCAATGTATTAGGGCCGGTTATTATTCCATTGTTCAACATAGTAGGGGCAGATCCAGCTATGTTTGCTACTATCCTGGCGAATGATATGGGAGGCTATCCATTAGCTATGGAGCTGGCACAAAATGAACAGGCGGGATTATTGGCCGGTTTAATTGTAGCTTCCATGTTGGGTTGTACCATTGTGTTTTCGATTCCTGTTGGATTGGGCCTTATAGAATATAAAGATAGACCTTTCTTTGCAAAAGGACTATTAATAGGATTAATTACCATTCCTGTTGGTGGAATAATAGGAGGTATTATTGCAGGGTTTGACATTATGATGGTGTTGGTTAATAGTATTCCTGTTATTGTTCTTTCGTTGCTTCTAACATTAGGACTCATATATATTCCAAAGCAAATGATCAATGGTGCATTAGTATTTGGTAAATTTATTGTAATTGTCATTACTGTAGGATTGGCAGCTGCTGCTTTTCAAGAACTTACAGGGATTGTACTTATTCCAGGGATGGCACCTATTATGGATGGTCTACAAATTATAGGGCAAATAGGAATTATTTTGCTGGGTACATTTCCTATTTTGACTTTAATTGTAAAAGGGCTGGAGAAACCTCTTAGTGCACTGGGACAAAAGCTGGGTATGGATGCTACCAGCGCAGCCGGTATTGTGATTACTCTGGCGAATAGCATTCCGGTTTATAAAATGATGAAAGATATGAATGCGAAGGGAAAAGTCATTAATACGGCTTGGCTTGTTCCTGCAACAGCAGCATTAGGCGACCATCTAGGATTTACAGCTGGTGTAAGGCCGGATATGATTACACCTGTTGTACTTGGCAAACTCATTGCAGGAGTGTTAGCAATCTTATTGGCAATGTGGTTGTCTAAAGATTTAAGCAATGAAATAAAACAAAGTAAAATTATGGAAAAAGAAAGCAAAGGTTCTGCTGTGACTGCGTAAGGAGGGGGAAAAATGGCAAAGAAATATTTTTTAGGATTAGATCAAGGAACTACAGGGACTACATCTTTAATCTTAGATGAAAATTGGAACATATATTCTCATGGGTATAAAGAGCATACGCAGTATTACCCGAAACCCGGATGGGTGGAGCACGACCCAATGGAAATTTGGGAAAAGATAAAAGAATCAATCGCGATGGCATTCAATCAAAAAGGGTTAAAAGTCGGCGATTTAAAAGCGATAGGTTTGGATAATCAAGGTGAAACGGTAATGATATGGGATAAAAATACCGGTAAACCGATATATAATGCCATCGTGTGGCAGGATAGACGAACAGCTAAAATGGCAGATGAACTTAAGGAAGAATGGGGAGAGGTAATTACAGAAAAAACCGGTTTGGTAGTAGATGCCTATTTTTCAGCATTAAAAATAAAATGGATACTGGAAAATATAGAAGGTGCTAAGAATAAAGCCGAAAAAGGAGAATTATTAGCAGGAACAATTGATACATGGCTAATATGGAAAATGACTGCCGGAGAAGTGCATATGACCGATTACTCTACAGCGTCCAGAACCATGTTGCTCAATATCCATACCGGAAAATGGGATGATGAAATTATTAAAAAATTAGATATTCCAAAAAATATACTTCCGATTATTAATGACAGCAGTATGATTTACGGGTATACCTCTCCCAATGAATTTTTTGGTGCTAAAATTCCTATTGCGGGAAGCGTAGTGGACCAGCAGGCGGCATTGTTTGGGCAGGCTTGTTTTGAAGCGGGTTCAGTTAAAACTACTTATGGTACAGGGTGTTTTATGTTGATGAATACGGGAGATAAAATTGTAACTTCTCCTAATGGACTGCTTACTACAGTTGCGTGGGGAATTAATAAAAAAATGAGTTTTGCGCTAGATGGCGGTGTTTATATTACCGGTGCAGCTGTACAGTGGTTGAGAGATGGTATTAAGATTATCAACTCTGCAGCAGAAACTGAAGCATTGGCAAAGTCAGTTCCGGATACTGGTGGTTTATATTTTGTTCCCGCCTTTGTAGGTTTAGCTGCACCTTATTGGGACCAGTATGCTAGAGGTATGATGATTGGTATCACAGGAGGTACCACAAGAGCACATGTTGTAAGAGCGACTTTAGAAAGCATAGCTTTTCAGGTAAAAGAAATTCTAGATGTAATGAAGAAAGATTCGGGTATCCCTATCGATGTCATGCGAGTTGACGGTGGTGCAGTAGTAAATGAGTTCCTTATGCAATTCCAGGCAGATTTATTAGGCATACCGGTGGATGTTCCGGTAATCAATGAAACAACAGCTCTGGGCGCTGCATATCTGGCAGCTTTAGGCATAGGTGAATTTAATAGCCTTGGTGAGATAAGCAGTAAATGGAAATTATTGAAGCGATATGAACCTACAATGAATGAAGATAAAAGGCAGGAGTTATGTGCACAATGGAAAAAAGCAGTAGAACGGTCTAGAAATTGGGCAGAAGAATAAATAGTGAAGTAATGCCGGTATCCGCTGCTGTAAGTGGTAGATACCGGCAAAATATTTACTTGAAAGGGGAATGGGAATGTTACAGGCAGATGTTGTTATCATTGGAGCAGGAGCAGTAGGTACTGCCATCGCAAGAGAACTTTCTAAATATGTGCTTAAAGTTATACTAGTAGATAAAAATGAAGATGTTGGGGGAGATGCATCAAAATCTAATAGTGCTATTATTCATACTGGATTTGATGCTTCTCCTGATACACTGGAATCACAGTTAGTTGTGTCTGCCAATCCAATGTACGACCAAATCACAAAAGAACTAGATATTCCATTTAAAAGAATAGGGGCTATTCTAACTGCAGTAACACAAGAAGAATTTAGTCTTTTAAATAAAATAAAAGAGAAAGCTTATAAAAATCGGGTATACGATGTAGATTATTTGAGTCCGCAAGCGATAAAAGCATTAGAACCTGAAGTAACGGATAAAGTATTAGGAGGTCTGTATATACCTCGGGAGAGTATCATTGATCCATTTTTATTGGTGATTGCACAAGCAGAAAATGCGGTAGAAAACGGTGTGAAAATTTTACTTTCTACCATGGTTACAGATATTACAGTCAAAAATGGTCAAGTACAATTTGTTAAAACAAATCAAGGAACAATTCAAACTAAATTTGTTATTAATGCAGCCGGGCTATTTTGTGACAAAATTGCAGAAATAGTGGGGTTATGTAATTTTAAAGAACATCCTAGAAAAGGACAGTTTTATGTTTTAGATAAAAATGTACCTTATAAAGTCAACCGAATTATTCTCCCTGTACCGACAAAGCTAACAAAGGGGAAATTAGCCTGCCCGACTATTCACGGCAATTTACTTATTGGCCCTACTGCCGAAGAACTGGAGGACCGGTTTGATAAAGCAGTTACTGCACAAGGACTACAGGAAGTAATAGAAGGAGTTAGAAAGCTTGTACCAAAAATATCTAAAGAGGATGCTATTAAACAGTATTGTGGTTTGAGACCTGTAAGGACTCCGGAAGGATATCACATTGAAGCCTATAAAGAAGTAAAAGGTTTTATAGGTATATCTGGAATAAGGTCAACTGGTGTAACTTCATCAGTGGCAGTGGCACGATACGTTACCAATGTACTAAATAATGAAGGGCTGGATTTAATACCTAAACCTGACTTTAACCCATATAGAATTGGTATTAAAAAGTTCAGTGAACTTTCTGATAAAGAAAAGGAGCAATTAATTAAAGAAAACCCGAAATATGGCCATGTTATTTGTAGATGTGAAACAGTTACAGAGGCAGAGATAGTGGAGGCAATCAGAAGGCCGGTTGGTGCCAAGTCAATGGATGGGATTAAAAGAAGAGTTAGAGCAGGTATGGGAAGATGTCAGGGGGGATTTTGCAGCTCTAGAGTATTGGATATATTATCTCGAGAACTTAATATTCCGGCTGAAAAAGTAACAAAAAATGAAGCAGGTTCAGAGTTAGTAATAGGGAAAATACGATAACACCGATAGATGAAAAAAAGGCATCAACCAGGATATTTATAAATAATTACTTGCCAATCAAAAAGGGGGCTTTATGATGCTTGGATTACAATATGATGTAGTTGTAATTGGTGGTGGACCGGCAGGGCTAGCTGCAGCGATTTCTGCAAAAACCGAAGGAGTAAATCATGTGCTTGTTATTGAGAGAGATAGGGCATTAGGGGGAATTCTTCAACAATGTATTCATCCTGGATTTGGATTAAAATTATTTGGTGAGGAATTAACAGGACCTGAATATGCCAATAGATTTATAAGACAAATTAAACAGTTAGGGATAGAAGCATTACTAGATACGATGGTCCTATCAATCTCTAAGGATAAAAAGATTATTTGTGTAAGTCAAGAAAAAGGGCTACATAAAATATCGGCAGGAGCTATTGTACTAGCAATGGGTTGTAGAGAGAGAACACGGGATGCTATTGGCATTCCCGGTACTCGACCGGCAGGTATATATACTGCCGGTATGGTACAAAGACTTATCAATATTCAAGGATATATGGTGGGAAAAAAGGTAGTCATAATGGGTTCAGGAGATATTGGAATGATTATGGCGCGACGATTGACGCTTGAGGGTGTCGAAGTGAAAGCGGTAGTAGAGATTCTTCCATATGTAAGCGGTTTAACCAGAAATAAGGTACAATGTCTTGATGATTTTGATATTCCGCTATGTCTTAGCCATACAGTGATTAATATTAAAGGACAAAGAAGGGTAGATGGGGTTACCATTGCAAAAGTAGGAAAAGATATGTTTCCTATTGCAGGAACAGAACAAGACATAGCATGTGATACACTTCTATTATCTGTGGGGTTAATACCGGAAAACGAGTTATCTAAGACGATAGATATAGAAATAAATGATGTAACACAAGGGCCAGTAGTTAATCAAAAAATGGAAACAAGTTTGGAAGGTATATTTGCCTGTGGAAATGTGGTGCATGTAAATGATTTGGTAGATAATGTAACAATTGAAAGTCAGATTGCTGGAAAATTTGCTGCATGGTATGCCATGAAACATGCAAACCAATCTGGTAAAAAATTACTAAATGTATGTTTCGGTGAAAATGTGCGTTATGTAGTTCCGCATAAAATAGCTGTTGAGAACCCTCAGGAAGATGTTACGTTATATTTTAGGGTAAAAGAGCCAGCAGAGAATGCCAGGATATATATTCAAAGTGGACACGAAATATTAAAAAAAGAGAAACGTATTAAAGTTCGTCCGGGAGAAATGGAATCTATTCATATAGATGGTAAAATGTTGGAATCTTTGAATGGAGATATGACAATTAGTGTCAGAAAAGGAGGGGAATCTCAATGATTGAAAAGAAAATTACCTGTATTGTTTGTCCCATTGGCTGTGAAATTTTTGTGAAAGGAAAGGGTGAGCAGATACAGGAAATGGACGGTTATCAATGTAATAGAGGAATGGATTATGCTAAAACAGAATTTATAGCGCCAATGCGTATTTTCACTTCAACAGTAAAAATAAAGTACGGTTGTAACCCTATTATTCCAGTACGGTCCAATCAATTGATACCAAAAAATAAAATATTAGAATGCATGAAAGTCATAAAAAGTGTTGAAGTAAAAGCCCCTATTCAAGAGGGTGAGATTGTGGTAGCAAATATATTAGACACTGGAGCAAATATTATTACTACTACCGGTTACGATTGTGCCTTTTGATACTATATATATTATTGACAGAGTAAAAAAGGCTTCTAAAAGAAACATTTCATAATGAAGCCTTTTTTTGAAACACATTTAACGGAAAGAGTAAAACTAAAGGAAAAATATACTTTTCTATGGGTTAAAGAGCTATTAAGGATTTAATATGTTTCAAATCTTTAATAGCTTTAGCCCAATAATAATTTTTGGCGTAAATTTTCAGTATTTAAATTTTTTCCTATTAGGCATATTCTTGCTAATGATGGATAATTTGTTTTTGTAATAGAATAGCCTCCATTTACGAGGTTTTTTCCTATGTCATGAAGGTCACCCTTTACAGTTCCTAATATAACTTTACCAATAGGTTTAACACCTGTTTCGATTAATTTGGGTTTTAATACATTCAAACCAGCATGCATTGCACGGGCAGCTATGAGCACTTCTGGCACATATACCTCATTATTTTTGAATTTTTTTCCGATAACCGACATACCTGCTAATAGCCCGTCATTTAATATTGTTGAAGGGGAAATGCTTTCCTCTAACGCTTCTGTGGTTTTTGCAGCAACCAGTTTTGCGCTGCCTTTTTGCAACGATTCAGATATTTGTGATAAAATGTCCATTTTATTACCTCCACCTTTTGAATTTCGTTTTAAAATCTTGTTATATTTAAGAATAGCTTACATATCATATTTTTTAGAATCAAATGTATCTAACTGGATTTCTTCCAGCATTTGCTTGGTAAATGCCTCTTCATCATCCGAAACTAACTCCAACTGACTTTCAATGGTATCCAACCATAATGAATCTTTCTCTTCAATGAGCAATTTTTTATCGTCAACTGCCTTTCTTAATTCATCTATAGCTGCATAAGCTGCTTTTTTAGTTCGTTTAAAAGGACTGTTTTCCGTGATGATTTCTTTTGAAATGTTAAACACAACATCAGGACGCAAAATATAAGCCTGTGGGTCTAATTTACTGTCTGAGTCACTTAATAAATCCCGTATGATGATAGCATACTCTTTACTTTTTTCTGTGGCAGTATTCATAAGTCTGCAATCATAAGCCAGTTGTTCTAATGACACAGTAGGAGCCATACCACCTAAGAGCTTAATATTTTGCACCGATTCATTGCTCCAGAGGTCTGCCATAGCAGCAGCAATATTTCCGACGGGACTCGAATGTGCACATGCACTTGATTTACCTTCCATAGAGATTGGACAGCCGGTGATGGTTTTAACGTAAACACCTTCGTATCCACAATCTTTATGCGGGCCTATGGCACCTTGTTCGAAAGCTGTAAGACTTCTTACGACACTCATTACTCTGACTACTGCTGAAAATACTTTCGGTATATATCCGCGGTCGGCAAGAACCATTGCAGTGTTGGCAAATCCACAGGCGGTATCACCGGCAGGAATACTACCTGCATTATCGGCAATATTTACAATCTGTTCCCAAAGCTTAGCCATGTCTTTTGCGCCTAAAATACTAAGTGCAAATAAAGATTTTGTAATATCACAGAACATGGTTGCATCATCATGTACCTCTTTCCCGCCAATGGATTCTATAGAGAGAAAGTCTGCCCCAACTTCTGCACAACCTCTGAAAGTCTTTAGCATATTGTCCCAGTGATAACCATGCCACATATGTGTTAGTTCTTTACCTTCTCTTATATCATTTGGCGTAATTCTTAAAGCACTTTTCAGTCCATATTTTGCTTCATATTCATACATTACATCGCGGACAATCTTCGTAATTTCTATTCCCCATTCTGGATGAAATGTCATAGGAGGGAGAAGTTCAATTTCTGCTACGAAGCCAGGTACATAAAGCTCTTTTGCACGTTTACATATGTCTTCTATAATGTTTTTATATTGGACTAAAATTTCGGGCATGGTTTCTTTTGTGATACTCATTGGAGGTAAAGTAAAGTTAACTTCAGGAAAGATTTGCCCACCACCGATTATCATACCGTTTTTACAGGTTACCGGATTTTTTGAAGACCCATAAATCAATTCATCTGTGTTCTTGTAAACTAATTCCGAAAACATTTTTTTTGCCATTTCCGACCACTCCTTATTATATTGTATGATTTGATTTTAATATGACCTAAAAATTTGCTCTTGTAAATTTTCCTTTTTTTTTTTGAAATATATTTTAAATTTGATTAAACATATAAAAATAGTATGAAAAATCATAAAAAAGTACAACATACTTTTTCAAATATCAATGTAAAAAAGCAGGATTTGAAAATTTTCTTGACGAATTTATGTTTTAATAAATGCACAAAGAGGTGTAACATGAAACGGAAAAATTACATAAAAAAATATATTTATAGCAGGGATGAGGGGAAGTGCCATTTTTGCGGCAAAAAAC
Organism: Clostridiales bacterium; assembly: GCA_030156665.1. Classification (GTDB taxonomy): domain Bacteria; phylum Bacillota; class Clostridia; order SK-Y3; family SK-Y3; genus JASGMB01. Next base: position 4,481 of record JASGMB010000048.1, on the reverse strand, counting down.
TGCTATTTAAGCAAATGAGTGTGGACCATTATTTACCTAAAAGTAAAGGCGGCCCGAATGATATTTTTAATCTGGTTTTAAGCTGTAAAAAATGCAATAAAATAAAGAAAAGTTACGTACCGGAAGATTATACAGAGGTAATATTAGCATTATTAAAAAAGGCAGTACAAGATGAAAAAATTACACTGGGGACAGTAAAAATAAAAAAGGAAGATCTAAATTTCCTGATTCAAGAAGTAGAGCGAATAGAAGACATTGGAGAATTTACTGTTTTTCAAAGTAAAAGCTATAGATTTTATATAAAACATAATAAAATATATAAAGTGGTGTATGTAGATAGTTCTTCATAGAATGTGGAATTTGTCAAAATAATAAATATTTAATTAGATGAATAGTAGGTCACTCCTGCTATTTTTTTATGACGACTGCGTATATGTTTATTAATAAAAATTATTACTTGGTTTTGCAGAGTATGGTGATTTTGATGTATGATAACGCACTTATATCAAATAATAAACTAGAATAGGTTTGTAAATGGATAATTCCGAATCAAAAGGAGGATTAAATTTATGTCAAAAGTTATGAAAACGATGGATGGTAACGAAGCTGCTGCATATGCATCTTATGCATTTACCGAAGTGGCGGCAATATATCCTATCACGCCATCCTCTCCTATGGCAGAAGGAGTTGATGAGTGGTCCGCGCATGGAAAGAAAAACATATTTGATCAGCCGGTGAAAGTTGTAGAAATGCAGTCGGAAGCAGGTGCTGCAGGGGCAGTGCACGGCTCACTGGCAGCAGGAGCATTAACTACGACCTATACAGCATCACAAGGATTACTGCTCATGATTCCCAATATGTATAAAATAGCAGGAGAATTATTACCTGGCGTATTTCATGTAAGTGCTCGTGCACTGGCAACCCATGCTTTATCTATCTTTGGTGACCATCAAGATGTAATGGCATGTCGTCAAACAGGGTTTGCACTTCTAGCATCCTCAAGTGTACAAGAAGTAATGGATTTGGGATGTATTGCTCATTTGGCTACCATTAAATCGAAAGTTCCATTTTTACATTTTTTTGATGGGTTTAGAACATCGCACGAGTATCAAAAAATAGAAGTTATTGATTATGAGGATCTTAAAAAAATTGTTGATTATAAAGCCATTAAAGAATTCAGGAATAGAGCACTTAATCCTGAGCATCCTGTAGTGCGAGGGTCGGCTCAAAACCCTGATATATATTTCCAAGGTAAAGAAGTTTCCAACAAGTTCTATGAAGCTGTTCCAGATATAGTTGAAAGCTATATGCAGGAAATTAGTAAAATAACTGGACGGGAATATCATCCTTTTAATTATTATGGAGATAAAGACGCGGAATATGTAATCGTGGCAATGGGATCTGTATGTGATACCATTGAAGAGACGGTTGATTATTTGGTGAGTAAAGGAGAAAAGGTCGGAGTTATTAAAGTACATTTATACAGACCATTCTCAGCAAAATATTTCTTCAATGTACTTCCGGGAACAGTGAAGAAAATTGCAGTATTAGATAGGACCAAGGAACCTGGCGCTATGGGAGAGCCTTTATATTTAGATGTTATAAATTTATTCTATGAAAAGAAAAATGTACCGGTAATTGTCGGCGGTCGATACGGATTAGGTTCTAAAGATACAACACCATCACAAATTCTAGCTGTTTACAATAATTTAAAAAAGGATGCGCCTAGGAATCATTTCACCATAGGTATCGTAGATGATGTAACGCATACATCGCTTCCTGAAGAAGATATCATCCAGACCACTCCTGAAGGTACTGTGAGCTGTAAATTCTGGGGATTGGGTTCTGATGGAACAGTAGGTGCAAATAAGAGCGCTATTAAAATTATTGGTGACAACACTGATCTTTATGCTCAAGGTTATTTTTCCTATGACAGTAAAAAGTCAGGCGGCACTACTATTTCACACTTGCGATTTGGTAAAAAGCCTATTAAATCACCGTATTTGGTTTTTAATGCCGATTATATTGCATGTCATAACCCGGCATTTGTATATCACTATGATTTACTAAAAGGGTTAAAGAATAAGGGCACATTTGTACTTAATTGTCAGTGGAAAGAAGAGGAATTGGAAGAAAAACTGCCGGCTTCTATCAAAAGGTATATTGCTAAAAATAATGTTGACTTTTACATTATTGATGCAATTTCAATTGCATCGGATGTTGGGCTTGGCAATAGAATCAATATGATTATGCAGACCGCATTCTTCAAACTGGCCAATGTGATTCCGGTAGATGATGCCGTTAGATATTTAAAAGATTCTATTGAGAAAACTTATGGCAAAAAAGGACAGAAGATTGTAGAAATGAATCAGGCTGCAGTAGATAGAGAACTACCCGTAAGTGCTTTTGTAGGTATGGAAGATGGTACATTCCCACTGGGTACTACCGCCTACGAAAAACGTGGCATTGCAGTCATGGTTCCCGAATGGCAGATTGATAAGTGTATTCAGTGTAATCAGTGTTCTTATATTTGTCCGCATGCCGTTGTAAGACCGTTCTTACTCAATGAAGAAGAAGTAAAGAACGCACCGGATACATTTAAGACAAAAAAAGCGGTTGGAAGAGGATTGGAAGGATTACAGTATCGTATCCAGGTGAGCCCTCTCGATTGTACCGGATGTGGCAATTGTGCTGATATTTGTCCTGCTCACGGAAAGGCACTTATCATGAAACCGGCAGAACAGGAAATCGAAATGGAATCGGAAAATTGGGAATATGCCATGACAATTACCGAAAAAGCTCATTTAATGGATCCTAAGACATTGAAGGGCAGTCAGTTTGTAAGACCGCTATTTGAATTTAACGGTGCGTGCCCCGGCTGTGGTGAAACCCCATATATACGACTGATTACTCAGCTATTTGGTGATAGAATGATGATTGCCAATGCTACCGGCTGTTCCTCTATTTATGGGGCTAGTGCACCATCAGTACCATACACAACAAATGCACAAGGAAAAGGACCGGCATGGGCAAACTCTCTATTTGAAGATAATGCAGAATATGGATACGGTATGTATTTAGGTTCAAAACAAATAAGAGAGAGGTTAGCTGATTTAATAAGACAGGCGTTAGGCGCTTCTATAGATGAATCCATAAAAGCTGCCTTGCGTGAGTGGCTTGCCGGTAAAGACGATGGAGAAAAATCAAAGGCCGCTACAGCTAAAGTCCTAAGTGTATTAGAAGAATACAAAAATACTAATGATAAGATCACAAAAGAAATATTGGAGAAAAAAGATTATTTAATCAAACAATCTCAGTGGATCATAGGTGGAGACGGATGGGCATATGATATTGGCTATGGAGGTTTAGACCACGTTCTGGCTTCAGGCGATGACGTAAATGTATTGGTATTGGATACCGAAGTATATTCCAATACCGGCGGTCAATCTTCAAAAGCAACGCCTACGGCTGCAGTAGCTAAATTTGCGGCAGCAGGGAAAAAAATAAGAAAAAAAGACCTTGGTATGATGGCAATGAGTTACGGCTATGTGTATGTTGCTCAAATTGCAATGGGTGCAAATATGAACCAGACTATTAAGGCTTTGGTTGAAGCTGAAAATTATAAAGGGCTATCCCTTGTCATTGCATATGCTCCATGTATTAACCATGGAATAAAAACTGGTATGGGAACGAGTATTGCACAAGAGAAAAAAGCAGTTGAATCTGGATATTGGCATTTGTATAGGTTCAATCCTATGCTGAAAGAAGAAGGTAAGAATCCGTTTGTACTTGATTCTAAAGAGCCCACAGCTTCTTTCAAGGATTATATTCACGGAGAAATACGATATTCATCGTTGATGAACGTATTTCCAGATGTTGCATCTGAAATGTTTGATGTGGCTGAACAGCATGCGAAAGAGCGATATCAAGCATATAAACGATTGGCAGAGCGGGTATATCAATAAACATATGAAAAGTCCCCTAGTAGTAAGGGGACTTTGCTAACTTACTTTTGGTTTGTATCTACCCATTCTTTAGCATTTCTTACTTCAAGTTCGCTGGGGATAGTCACATTTGACACAGGTTTGGTTTTATAGATATTAGCCCATGCTGCAGTACTATGATTCTCAATTGGTTTTGCCATAAAACGTTGTTTAAATTTATTTTCAGCCATATCATCCCTCCTTAATAGTATTATTTTCAAAGTGTATCAAATCTATAAATGAAAATTTAACAAAGAAATGATTATATTAATGTTATGTTTAATAATGCTATATATAAAACAATTGGAAATATTTACATAATACAGCTATTAAAAACTTTAAAACATGGATGTGCAGATGTACTATCCTAACGATGCATTGTATAATAAGAAAGACCAACTAATTAAAGTCAAGAGTTTTTAAGAAAAATTTTGAGAAATTTTTTTAGTCTCCTGACGTTAATGAAACGCATGACAACAAGACCACCTAGGTGAAGTA
>JASGMB010000047.1 GCA_030156665.1 Clostridiales bacterium | reverse complement strand
ATATTACACCTTTCGAATATTATTCCATATCTATTATTGTTATATTTATGTTATTAAATGGAATTTCGGGTTTGAGATTATTAATAGAAGAAAAACAGTCAGAAGTACTAAAAAGGGTCATTTCCAAAGGCATGAGCATACGGAAAATAGCTTTGGCGAAATTTATCTCCCTGTTTTTATTCCAGCTGATACAGTCCTTTATGATCTTACCAGTTCTTTTATGATATTGATAGCTTCTTGCATGTACGATATCTTTTTGGCTGATCTTATTGCTTATATTAGTATTTTTGTTATGGCATTTATAGGTGGAGGAATTATTCCACTTACATATTTGCCTGGCAGTATAGAATCAGTTAGTTTGTTTTCTATTAATAAATGGGCCATACAAGGACTCATATATTCTGTATTTTGGAATAGGATTGATATGGTGATAGGTGCAGCTACTATACTGGGCATCTTATCGTTTGTATTTATATTTAGCTCTTTTTTAGCACTAGCGAGGACTGTGAGGTGATATAGTGAATTTATTTAAAATAATATTTTATCGGTCCAAGATGTTGCTTTCAAGTCCTGTAAATTTAATTGTTTTATGCTGTATGCCTGTAATGGTTATAGCTTTTATGAGTTTATTAATGAACGGTACTGCAAAAGATTATCGTATTCCGATTGCTATTATTGACTTAGACGGTAGTGAATATTCCGAACTTGTGGTAAAAAGAGTATCTCAGAAATCTTCTATTGCAGTTCAAAATTGTGATATGGAAGAGGCTATAAAAAAAGTAAGTACGGGAAAACTAGAAGCGGCTTATATCATTAAAAAAGGTTTTATGCAAAAAATATTAGATGATGATATAGATGGTATAGTACAGATCTTAAAATCGCCATCCAGCCTATCTGCAGAAATAATAGGAGAACTTATTTCCAGTGAAGTAATTAGATTATCCAGTAATGTTATGGCTGCGGATTATGTGGTACAAGAATATGTAAAAATGGGAAAAGCGCCTAATGTAATGGTACAAAAGAATATATGGCAAGAAGCTTGGAAGTATACTGATAGCCAATGGGAGCCTGAACCTTTGATGACAATTGACTATCAAGAGATAAGTGGTGGAAAGTTGACAAATCAGACGAATGCTGGACAATCCAACCATTTGCCTAATATCGTTTATGGTATGATGATCTCATATCTGATGTTTAGTATGCTTATTGCAAGCGGATGGATGATTATAGAAAGAAGAGAAGGTATTATTAAAAGAATACTTTCTTTACCAATAGAGCTGTCCACTTATATAATGAACAATATCCTTTCAGCTGTAGTTCTTAATGGAATCACTACTGGAATGGCAATGATTTTAATTACGTATCTGTTTAACATTCCATACATTTATTTTACTAAAACGATTCTTTTATTTACTGCTTATTTACTATCCTTAGGAGCTATAAGCATATTTTTAGCTTGTATATTAAAATCTATTTCACAACTTCAAATTGTTATACCAACCCTTACATTAGCCAGCAGCTTCTTTGGAGGAGCCTTTATTAATTTATCAGAAATCAGCAGCCGATTTAAGCATATTGCCTTTATTACTCCTCAATACTGGTTTATGCAAGGAACTAAAAAGATATTTGCTGCATCAAATAGTTTAGCAGCATTATGGGAAATATTAATGCTGCTGATTTTTTTTATAGTATTTCTTTTTATAAGTATTGCAATGTTAAAAAGATCGAGAGATTTTGAATAATATGCAATTGTGTACTTTTACAACTCTGTAGTACTTAAAATATCTATAAATAAAAAATGCTGTCCATCCAGCGGAAAAGAAAAAGTATAGATTTTTTGTTTAGTAGTAATATCTCGGTAAGGTCCAGTGAGGACACCCATTGAAGATGTTAGCATCTTAAGTATTGTTTGTAAAAAATAAGGACGCCAGCACCAGTTGTAATGAATATAGCGGGAGTCAATTTTACAGCCTGCATTTTTATAATGTTTTAATATCTTTGAAAGCATTGATAATTTACCGGAGAAATTTTCTTCAGTGATTTCTATTACAATTTTTGAAGGATCAATATGATAGTGTCGTAATAATTGCAGTGTAGGTATATTTTCTGGATCATTCATAAATTGATAAATCCACTGTGGTTTTATATTTAAAAATAATTTGCTGGTGGAATTGCTTTGAGAGTAATATTCTAGAGCCTTTCTTCTTATAATTCTGTCAACTTCCAATTGTTGTCTAAGAGCAATCTCTTTATTCATAAAAAATGGGCCAAGACTTACAATATCATTATCTTTATTTAATCTTCCAAGCACTTCATATCCAAAAATGTCATAATTATCTACTCCTATAATTGGTTGAAAAAAAGAAACGATATCCTCTTCTGCGAAAAGAGCCATTTATAATAACCTCCAAATCAATACAGTGCTTAAATATCCAATTTCAAATCCACCCCTATCACTCCTATACATTGGCCAGTAGTGTTTGTGATAGGTAAAGAAAGAGTAATACAAGGATTTTTGGTAATAGCGGATATATATATGGGAGATATAAATTCTTTACCTTTGATGCTCTCTTGAAACCATTCTCTTACTTTGGCGTTTACAATTCCAGCAGGAGGGTTGGAATAAATAAATTGTCCCTTTGCATTATTTGTCCAAATAGCTTCAATAGAAGCGTGCTGCTTTAATACTTCATCTAATAATATTTGATGTGTTTTTGAATCAAAGGATAGTATATCATCAGCCGTTAGTACTTCTTTTTTGATAACTTCAATAATGTCTTGTGCAATGCTGTTGAATTTTGACATATTATCTTTCAAAATATTTGTTTCTGCTTTTTCAGTCAGCAAGGATAGTGTAGAAGAGGCATTTGAAAGATATTCACATAGAGCTTCTATTTCCTTAAAATTATCTTTTTGCTTATTCACCGACTCATAAACTATATCAAAACTAGCAGCAGCTTGCTGAGAAATACTTTGAACATTTTCAATTTTTTGGCTGATGTTGGAGGCATGTGTATACTGTTTTTCAGACATATTAATGATATTTTGTATCATATTTTGGACTTTGCCATAAGAATCTTCAATTTTATTTAAACTTTTTTCTACATTTTTTGAATACTGTACGCTTTTACTTACACTATCTTGATTATCCTGGATTTTTGCAGTTAAATCAGAGACTTCAACAGAAACATTATTTAAAAGAGAAGTAATTTGTGAAACAGCTTCTTTACTATCATCTGCTAGTTGCCTGATTTCTTCTGCTACTACGCCAAAACCCCTGCCATGTTCACCAGCTCTTGCTGATTCTATAGATGCATTGAGGGAGAGTAGATGAGTTTGTTTTGCGATGTTATCTACTGTTTCAAAGATAGAAGCAATTTCTTTTGTAGCAGTATTGAGCCTGGATATGTATTGTTGCGTAACGTCTGTAGATTGTTTGATATCATTCACCAAATAAACGATTTTCAAAATCTCCTGAAGGCTTTCACTAATAATTTTTTCTGAATGTGAACTGGTAGTTCGTAATTCTTCAGAAATAGTTTTAATATGTTTAAGAATTCCTGTAATATCATTTACTTCGTTAACAGTAGCATCGATATGATTATAACTTTCGGTATTATAATGATAGATTGTTTGTGTTTCTGTATACAGCTGTTGTGCAAATTGAGTATTGTCATCCAAGGACATTATTAATTGTTGTGTCGCGGAAGAGATCTGACTTTCAGCAACCTGCATTTCAAAAATATATTTTAATAACTTATTTTTAAGTTCTAAAATAGAATGATAAAATGCTTTTAACTGACTATTGTAACCAGTGCTTTTTATACTATAAGAATAATTCCCCTTAAGAGTTTCTTTAATAAAATGGTGCAGATTAGCAAACTGTTTATTGAAAATATTATGATTGATATAAGCTAGCACTATTGCAGACAATAGATATATTGTAATACGCAGCCAAGGGATGGGAAGTAAAATAAAAGAAAGTTCAAAATAAACACATGATAAGATTCCTGCAATAATTGGTACCCAAATGTTCATATTAAAAATTCTCCTCCTAAAGAATAGATTTAGTAATGTCAATAAAAAACAAAGATACTAATTAGACGTCAAAAAAGGACACCTAATCAACATCTTTGTTGACATTTATATACAATATTTTAATGGTATTTATAATATCATATTATTTTTGTCATTTCAAGATGATGTTTTTAAGTCAATTATTTAAACTACTAATTCCACACCACTTAAAGTAAGTTTACTTTATCAAACAAAAATTTCTTATATCTAGTCACCAAATATCATTATCTTCATATATTATTATTAACAACGTTAATAAATGAGAATGAATATTAAAAAAGAATATCTAAGGACAATGGCGCTCTTAAGATTATTTATTAGGGTGCTGTTGTTTTTTGTGGACAGTGAGTTGTGAAGATACTCTACCTACTATCCACTAATTACAATAAGGAGTGTGAATTTTCATGTGTGGCATTGCAGGATGGATAGATTGGCAGACAAATATTGAGGAACAACAATCTATTCTAGAAATGATGGGAGAAACATTAACTTATCGTGGACCGGATGCTTCCGGTCTATGGACTTCTACGAATGCTGGTTTGGTACACAGAAGGTTAATAGTGATTGACCCCGAAGGGGGCATTCAGCCGATGGTACGGAAGAGAGGAAAGAATACTTATGTAATAGTTTATAATGGTGAATTATATAATACACCTGAATTGCGAAGCCTATTAAAAGCAAGAGGATATACTTTTAAAGGACATTCCGATACCGAAGTACTTTTGCTGTCCTATATGGAATGGGGTGAACACTGTGTTAAATATTTAAACGGTATTTATGCTTTTGGAGTATGGGATGAAGCAGAGCAGCGTTTGTTCCTTGCCAGAGACCGTATGGGTGTAAAGCCGCTGTTTTATATCCAAAAAGGAAGTGCTTTGATATTCGGTTCTGAATTAAAAACTTTATTGGTCCACCCCAGTGTAAAGCCGGAAGTGAATGCGGAAGGATTTGCGGAAATATTTTTACTTGGACCTTCAAGAACTCCGGGACATGGAGTGTTTCGAGGTGTTTCCGAGCTGAGACCGGGCCATTATCTGGTGTACCATCGTCATGGCATATATATACGGCAGTATTGGAATCTGGAAAGCCGTCCTCATACTGATAATTTAGACACTACAGTTGATAAAGTTCGAGAATTGCTCTTAGATGCTATTGAACGACAATTAGTCGCCGATGTACCGGTTTGTACATTTTTATCCGGCGGTCTTGATTCTAGTGCAATTACTGCTATTGCAAGCAAAATATATCAACAAGAAAACAGAGGACAGCTTCACTCCTATTCTGTAGACTACGTAGATAATAATCGGTATTTTAAAGTAAATGTCTTTCAACCGAATGCGGATGCACCATGGATAAAACGTGTTGCAGAATTTCTAAAAACAAAGCATCACTATATTACGCTGGATACGCCTCAATTGGTAGAGGCACTTACAAGGGCGGTAACCGCTCGTGATTTACCGGGAATGGCAGACGTAGATTCGTCTTTGTACCTGTTCTGTCGTGAAGTTAAAAAAAATGCTACCGTTGCAGTTTCCGGTGAATGCGCCGACGAGATATTTGGAGGTTATCCATGGTATCATCGGGAAGAGATGCTGTATGCAGATACATTCCCGTGGATGAGATCTACAAAAGAAAGAGCCAGTATACTAGCACCGGATATATTAGAGAAGATCAGTCCTTTTGAATATGTAAATCAGAGATATCAGGATACCTTAGCAGAAGTACCAAAGTTGCCGGGTGAAGTCAAAAAAGAAGCACGTATGAGAGAGATGATGTATCTTAATCTTAAATGGTTCATGGCAACTCTCTTGGATCGCAAAGATCGAATGTCCATGGCAACAGGCCTGGAAGTACGTGTGCCCTTCTGCGACCACCGCATTGTAGAATATGTATGGAATGTACCGTGGGAAATAAAAGTACTTAATGGAAGAGAAAAAGGACTAGTGCGTAAAGCGTTAGAAGGAATATTACCGAATGACGTGCTGTATCGTAAAAAGAGCCCATATCCAAAGACACACAATCCTGCGTATATGAGAGCAGTAAAAGGTTGGCTACAGGAAATACTTAATGATTCCAGTGCACCACTACTGCAAGTAATTAACCAAGAAAAAGTCAAAGAAATTGTGGATTCTGACGGAACAGCCTTTGGTGTACCATGGTTTGGGCAGTTAATGACCAGTGCACAGTTATTTGCTTACTTAATACAAGTAGATGTTTGGATGAAGAAATATAAGGTGAGAAAGTATATCTGCAAGATATACTTTCTGGCTTCAAGAAAATCTACCTAAATCATATTCGAACGAAGTGAGATAAATTCGTCGAAGACGATTTTTTTACCACAGTCGTTATAAAAAATAAAAAAATGTTCGATAGTTTTTGAATATGCATTAGGAGAAAGATAAGGGGGCAGGTACGATGACAGAACCATAGACTAAGAACGATATATTTATCTAGCTATATAATGTATAATTAAACATAAGAGTCTTTATTGTTAAGGGAGAATAATGTAAAATTTATTACAAAGACTTAAATTGGCATGATTATGTTTAAGAACTTACGGGTGATGTATCAGAATTAATATAACACGAATACCATCATCTTGATGATATGCCCCAAAGGGCAATTAATATAAGTTATTTATAATTTAAACAAATTTTAATAGAAGAGGAATGGATATGATGAATAACAAACCGTTAGTATTAAAAACATTATTGGAAAAAGCTCAAGCACAATGTTATGCAATAGGCTCTTTCAATTGTAGGTATACACCTATGATCAAGGCAGTAATGAAAGCTGCACAAAATTGCAAATCGCCTGTTAGTATCCAAATATCCCAAAGGGAAATGAGATGGTTCCAAATTGATTTATATGAATTTGTCAGAGAAGTGTTAAAATCTGTTGAAGAAGATAATATCACAATACCCTATGCTATACATCTGGACCATACGTGGGATTTTGATGTAATAAAAACGGCGATTGATGCGGGCTTTACATCTGTTATGATGGATGCTTCTCAATATAAGCTTGAGGAAAACATCGCAAAGACAAAAGAAGTTGTAGCACATGCCCATGCAAAAGGGATTACGGTAGAAGCTGAACTGGGGAAAATAGGCTCAACAGATAAACAGGAAACAGATATTGATGAAATGTTATATACTGTTCCTGAAGAAGCAAAGATATTTGTAGAAGAAACAAGTGTGGATTATCTGGCCGTATCGGTTGGAACTGCACATGGTGTGTATGCTGTAAAAAATCCAAAAATTGATTTTGAACGGCTAAAAGCCATTAGAGAGCTTGTAAAGATTCCGCTTGTTCTTCATGGCGGTAGTGGTGTCCCGGAAGAAAGTATTAAACAAGCCATTACCATTCCGGGTGGAGGAATTAGTAAGGTGAATATTGCTACAGAACTTGAAATGGAATTTCTTGCTGCAATTAATAGAGATAAAAGGTTATCTGCTGATGAACTCAAAGCGCTTGATGTAAAACAGGTTGAACAAGGAAGAACAGCTGTTGAAAGGATAGTTGAAGAAAAATTAAAGTTCTTCCTGGGCAGCGCGAATCAAGTATAAAGTCCTCCTCCTGGCTGAAAAGCAATCGTAAAGTTAATAGTTGTTACAGGATTAATGTGGATAACCAGTTCAGCTTGGGCTGCAAGTCGCTGATCTCCTGGAGAAAAGCTTAGGTCAAATGGAATTTTGGCTTGAATAAGTAAGGCTATCATAGCGTTAAGCTGCCCAATCTGTATAGCTTTATTGGTAACAATCTCTTTAAAGAGTCCACTGGATAGAATTTCAATAATTTCTTTTTGCATATCTATCATCCTTCATATTTCGGTAAATAACTCCCAATTTATTATATGCTGATCAATAGAATGGTTCTATCAATTTTTCAATAGAAATAGAGACCTGACCTCACTATAACCGCACCGCTATAACTAAAAAAAAAACAAAATGAACAAAATGACCAAAATATTCATTAATATTGATAAATAAATAACAATATAATATAATCAAGCTGAAACGTAAACTTAAATAATAGGAGGAGTATTTATGTTAAACAAAAAAATTATAGCAGTAGGTTTGTCACTTGCTATTACATCTGGCTTGTTTATTGGATGTAGTAAAACAGAACAAAAATCAGATCAGGCAAATACTAAATCTCAAGAACAAACTCAAACAGAAGTTAAAAAAGATGAGGCAACCAAACCAACGTATAAGGATGGTATTTATTTTGCTCAGGAAGATAAGTTTAACGAGAAAACCAAACGGTAAGTATGGTATGAAGGAGAAAGGCGGAGCACAAGCAGAATGGCATGAGCAAGCAGAAAAGGCAGAAGCTTACTTATTAAAGACACAAGATCCAACTAAGATTACATATACAGATGATGAAGGACATACTGACCTTATTTCTGGTGCAACTATTCATGTCAAAGAATTCTTTGATTTAGCTAAGAAAGCCTTAGACAATGGACCTGTTGGAAGAGGACAATACAAAGATGGAGCTTATCATGCTGAAGAAAAAGATTTCAATCAAAAAACCGGTTGGAAATATAAACGGTAAGTATGGTATGAAGGAGAAAGGCGGAGCACAAGCAGAATGGCATGAGCAAGCAGAAAAGGCAGAAGCTTACTTATTAAAGACACAAGATCCGACTAAGATTACCTATACAGACGATGAAGGACACACTGACCTTATTTCTGGTGCAACTATTCATGTGAAAGAGTTCTTTGAATTGGCAAATGAAGCGCTTGCAAATGCAAAATAAGACAAATGCACTATAGTGATCAATAAAAAACAAAGCTCTAGCGAAATACTGCTAGAGCTTTGTTTTTTATTGATCATCTAAAGGTTAAGTATATGTAAAATACGGTTAAATGTATGTAAAGTTATTGAATTGGACAACGATATCTACTAAAATTTAACATAAGGTGACGAAATTTTAGATACAAAAGAATATACGAATGCAATATTAAGACCTTGGCCATTAAGATATTTAAAGGAGCGTAATGTCTGCTGCAGCAATAGACATAAAAATAATAAATATAGGGTAATATATGCAACGCGGATAGAGAAAAGCTCGATTTAACAAAATATTCAAAACAAGTATTGACGAATTACATAATTTTTTGATATAATTAGATTAACATGTATTGTATATATTTCCAATCTATTCATAGACTAATAAACTATTTAAAAACACATCTGTTCCTAACATGGTATAGAAATATATACCTGTATCTATGGTAAAATACTTTGTTAAATATGTTCTTTTAGTGCAAGTAATCTTTCTTGTATATCAATTCATTAGCGTCGATGATTTATAACCAAACCCATGCAATTATGTTGTTAAAAATGTATCTACTATTTTAAACATTTTAAACAAAATATTACATAAAATATAAAATAATATACAATTATACATAAAAGGTATTATGTATTAAAAGGGAAATAAAAAAGGAGGACGACATCATGAAAGTACTTTTTGTGGCGTCAGAGGGGCTACCTTTTGTAAAAAACAGTGCCCTTGCAGACATGATCGGTTGCTTGCCAAAGGAACTAAAGAAACAGGGAATAGATGTACGTGTCATGTTACCTAAGTATAGGGATATTCCTAAAAAGTTTAAGGAAAAAATGACATGGAAAAAAAGTTTCACTGTTCCTGTTGCATGGAGAAATCAACTTTGTGACGCAGAAGAACTGATACATGATGATATTCCCTATTATTTTTTAGACAATAATCACTATTTTAATCGAAAAGGGTTGTACGGTTTTGATGATGATGCAGAGCGTTATACATTTTTTTGCTATGCTGCTTTAGAAGCGCTGCCCCATATGGATTTTAAACCTGATATTATTCATTGTTATGATTGGCAAACGGGGATACTTAGTGTGTTGCTAAAAGCACATTATATGCATTATGGTTATTATGAAGATATACATACGGTTTTCACTGTTTATAATTTAAAAGATCAGGGTATATTTATCCAAGAAGTTTTAGATGATTTGTTGAGCTTGGGTAAAGAGTACTTTACAATGGATGGTATTGAATTTTACGGGCAGGTAAATTATTTAAAAGCAGGCGTAATGTTTTCAGATATTATTACCACTGTCAGTAAAACATACGCCGAAGAAATTCAGGACCCTGCTTTTGGAGAAAAATTAGACGGCGTTTTCAGAAAAAGAAAAGAGGACTTGTACGGCATATTGAATGGAATTGATCATACGGTTTATAACCCCAATTCGGACCCTGATATTTTTATAAATTACCAAAGATCTATTAAGAAAAAACAACAAAACAAGATAAAGCTTCAAAAACTATTGGGACTGCCTGTCACAAAAGAAATTCCCTTAATCTCTATTATGCTTCCATTAATTAGTACAAAGGGATTGGATCTAATCTGCTGTTGCCTGGAAGAAATGTTATCGATGAATATACAAGTTGTTGTACTGGGCAAGGGTGACCACGAATATGAGAGTAAGCTTCAAACGATTGCAAAGCAATATGATGAAAAAATATCTGTTAATATTTCCTTTAACGAATCTTTAGCCCGAAAAATATATGCAGGCTCAGATATGTTTCTTATGCCGGCACTTTTTGACCCTTATGGCACAGAACAGCTTATTGCTTTGCGTTATGGCAGTATTCCTATTGTCATTGAATCGGGTGGTTTAAAAGACGGTATTCAACCTTTTGACAAAAATACCGGTGAAGGTAACGGATTTAGTTTTACAGACTGTAACGTACATCATTTAATCAATACTGTTAAAAGAGCAGTGGATCTTTTCAATCAGAAAGAAGTTTGGGATAAAATTGTGAGAAATGCACTAAAAACCAATTACAGCTATCGTGAATGTGCCAACCAATATGCTGACCTGTATAAGTCTTTACTGGACAGACAGTAGGAGGTTACTATGGTGATTGATAAAGAAAATTTTAAACAAGCGTTTTTGGAAAAACTGGAAGTTTTACACGGAGAAAGTATCGAAGAGACTTCTGATATGGGTAAATATAGAGCTTTAGGAAATTTAATTCGAGACCAAATAATCAAACAATGGATAAAAACAAATAAACAATATTTGGAGAGAAAAGAGAAGGAAGTTTATTATTTTTCACTGGAATTTCTGTTGGGCAAACAATTGGATAAAAATCTCATAAATATGGATATAAAACCGATGGTGAAAGAGGTACTCAAAGAATTGGAAATCGACTTGGACGATTTGGAAAATATAGAACCTGAGCCTGGGCTTGGTAACGGGGGTCTGGGTCGATTGGCAGCATGTTTTCTGGATTCCCTCGCTTCTCTCCAGCTGCCAGGCCATGGGTGCGGCATAAGATATAAATACGGCCTTTTTGAACAAAAAGTTATAGATGGCTATCAGGTTGAATTGCCGGACAATTGGTTAAAGAATGGAAATGTATGGGAATTAAAAAAGCCGGATAAAGCAGTAGAGGTAAGATTCGGCGGAAATATAAGGGTGGAAGATCAAAACGGAAAAATGATATTTATTCACGAAAATTATGATCCGGTTCTTGCAGTTCCTTATGATATGCCTGTATTGGGGTATAAAAACAATACGGTAAACACCCTACGATTATGGAGCGCAGAACCTGTAAAAAAAGCATTCGATTTTTCTTCCTTTAGTCGGGGTGAATATGCCCGGGCGGTGGAATACAGAGACTTTGTTGAAGCCATTTCCCAAGTGCTTTATCCCGATGACAGTTATTATGAAAACAAAGTGCTGCGGCTTAAACAGGAATATTTTTTAGTTTCTGCCGGCTTACAGAGTATTATCCGCAGGTATAAGAAAAAATATGATTCACTATATCATTTACCGGATAAAGTGGCCATTCATGTTAACGATACACATCCTGCATTGGCAGTACCAGAGTTGATGCGAATATTGATGGATGAAGAAGGTATGGGTTGGGATGAAGCCTGGGCTATAACTATAGGTACAATATCCTATACAAATCATACCATTATGTCTGAAGCTTTAGAAAAATGGCCTATAGATACATTTAAATCCTTATTGCCCAGAATTTATATGATTATCCATGAAATTAACGAGAGATTTTGCAGAGAACTATGGAATAAGTATCCCGGGGACTGGAACAGGATTAGAGACATGGCAATTATAGCCGATAATTATGTAAAAATGGCTCATCTGGCTGTTGTAGGGAGTTACAGTGTGAATGGGGTTGCAAAAATCCATACCGACATTTTGAAAAAAGAGGTTATGAAAAACTTTTACGATGTTTACCCCTATAAGTTTAATAATAAAACAAATGGTATTACACACAGAAGATGGCTTTTAAAGGCGAATCCTCGCTTGGCAGAACTGATTAGTGACACGATTGGACCCGGCTGGATACGACGGCCCCAGGAACTTGTTCATTTGCTGGAATATGCAGACGACACTGCATTTCAAGATAAGATGGATGAAATAAAACGGCAGAATAAAATTACCCTTGCAAAATATATTAAAGATATGTACGACCTGAATATCGATGTCCATTCAATATTCGATGTTCAGGTTAAACGGATACACGCTTACAAGAGACAATTATTAAATGTATTGCACATCATGGATTTGTATAACCGGTTGCGGGAGAATCCGGATATGGATTTGGTTTCAAGAACATTTATATTTGGCGGTAAAGCTGCTCCAGCCTATCATATGGCCAAATCAATCATCAAATTAATTAATACGGTGGCCGCAGTCATTAACAACGATAAGCTTGTAAAGGATAGAATCAAAGTAATATTTTTAGAAAATTATAACGTATCTCTTGCAGAAAAGATTTTTCCTGCCAGCGATGTAAGTGAACAAATTTCAACAGCGAGTAAAGAGGCATCGGGCACGGGAAATATGAAATTTATGATGAATGGTGCTATCACAATTGGTACGTTAGATGGTGCCAATATTGAAATAAGGGATGCAGTACAAAGCGATAATATTTTTATCTTTGGTCTTACTGCCGATGAAGTACTTAATTTTTACCGGTATGGGGGGTATAACCCATGGGATATATATCATAATGATGAAAGGGTAAAGACCATTCTTAATCAATTAATCAACGGATTTTTGCCTATTGAAAATGATGAATTCAAGAATATATTTAACTTTTTACTCTATAACAATGATGAATTTTTTGTACTGAAAGATTTTACGCCTTACGTTGATGTTCACAACAGAATACAGGATAAATATCGAAATAGGCGTAAATGGTTAAATATGAGTATTCACAATATTGCCCATTCCGGAAAATTCTCCAGTGACTGTACAATTAATGAATATGCAACAGGTATATGGAAAATTAAACCGATAGCAATTAGCGACAATGGGTAAAAATACTATAAATATAATATTAAAACCGACTTAAAATTGAAGGGAGGAAATATTATGCCGAAAAAAGAATGCATTGCCATGATCTTGGCAGGTGGAAAAGGTAGTAGATTGGGAGTTCTAACTAAAAAATTGGCCAAGCCCGCTGTTCCCTTTGGTAGCAGATATCGCATCATTGATTTTACATTAAGTAACTGTGCGAACTCAAATATTGATACCGTTGGCGTGCTTACCCAATATCAACCTTTTGTTCTGAATTCTTACATTGGTGTCGGCAGTCCATGGAATCTCAATAGAAACCAAGGAGGGGTATTCATACTTCCGCCCTATGTCAATGAAAAAGGTGGAGAATGGTATAAAGGAACAGCTAATGCGATTTATCAAAATATCGGTTTTATCGAACAATATAATCCGGATTATGTGCTGATTTTATCCGGTGATCATATTTATAAAATGGATTATTCTATGATGCTGGATTATCATAAAGAAAAAAAGGCAGATGTGACTGTGTCTGTTGTAGAAGTGCCCTGGAAAGAAGCCAGCCGTTTTGGCATTATGAATACGGCACAGGATGGCAGTATAAAAGAGTTTGAAGAAAAACCTGGAAAACCGAAAAATAATTTAGCTTCCATGGGAATTTATATATTCAATTGGAAAACATTGAAAAAATACTTAGAAAAAGATGAAAAAGATACTACTTCCAGCAATGATTTTGGTAAAGATATCATACCCACAATGTTAAATGACGGGATAAGTCTATTTGCCTACCCTTTCAAAAGATATTGGAAGGATGTCGGAACCATTGAAAGCTTTTGGGAAGCCAATATGGATTTGTTATCCGATAATCCTGCGCTAAACCTTTACGATCCCCACTGGAATATTTACGCTGCAAATCCTCCCCAACCGCCAAACTATTTTTCAGCTACGGCAAAAGTGAAACGTTCTTTAATGAGTGACGGATGCTTAATATTTGGAGAAGTAGAAAAGTCCATATTATTTCCCGGTGTTTATATCGGTACAGGTGCTAAAGTGAAAAATTCAATCATTATGCCTAACGCCAGAATTGAGGAAAATGTAATAATTGAAAATGCAATCATAGGAGAAAAAACAATAGTGGGTAAAAACAGTCATATTGGTTTTAATCATGTAACGTATAGCGGCTACCGTTCTAAAAAGGCGTATTTATCCATTACGGTAGTGGGAGAAAATATTTTCATAGCCCCAAATACTAAAATTATAAAAGGTGCGGTTATCGATTTGGAAAGCGACGAAGTAGAAAGAAGTCAAATGTTTGAACAGGTTATTTAAGCAGGTAAACGTACCCAATAGGATTAAAAAGGATGCCGGAAGCCAATTGTACCCAAAGATAGCTGTTAAGTACCGATTTCCTTATATTTTTGCTATCTAAAAGGATGTGAATATGATGAATACAAAATTAAGTGATGTAAAAGCGATTAAATGTTTCAATAATTGGTTAAATAAATGGTGTTATGCAAAAGCTTTTGCGAAAAATATTTTTAATAAACATGCATATATGCTGTACTGGGCTGAAAATGCGTGGGGGCTTATTATCCATAAAAACTGTAAAATGAATATTAACATTTGTGACTACATACTGAACAAAAGGACAAAAGGTAATATTATATTGTGGCTTTTAAGTTTATATGATATTTTCTTTGATTATCAAGTTTTGATAGAACATGAAAACATAGAACCGTCATATGAAGCCGGACAAGATATGCAATATACCCACAAAGATTTAATCAAGATTGTAAAAGACCTAAAATATGAAGATTTGGTTTTTTTATACTTGCAAAGTTGTGATATTTCCTCAAAAACTGAGCCGGTTAAATGTAGTAAAAAAAATACTTCCATAAACTATTTAAAATCTAAAAGTACTAATATTGTACATTTGATTCAAACGTCACTATTTTATGAAGAAATCGAAAGACGAAGAAATCAAATTATTAAAGCAATATATAAAGTTTTTAACAATCAGCCATTGAAAATTTTATATTTTATGGCGGGTTACAGGTATACCGGTGATGTTGACGAATTATCCATGGTTTCTATAAAGCATTTAAGTAGCATTATCAATAATTACGATGTTCATGCATTGCGGAGCATCATTCCGGTTTATATTTGGATTAAGTCAGGAATGAAACGTTTACAAAAATCGTATGACAAAAAAGTAATATAGGCCACATTTCAATTTTATATGATCCAATTCAATTTTATTTTTTAATTTCTTGACATAATATACCCCTATAGGGTATTATATATTTGAGAACTGAATTGTGTAAATATTTACTAGGGTGTCCTAAACGTTTTATTAATAAATCAGGATATAATAATATCTAGAGCAGTAAAAGTCATTTTATAAGGAGGAAAAAGTATGTTTCGCCATACGGTTTCGACAGATCTATCTTATGAACAGGCTATAAAAGCTGTTGAAGAAAAGTTGATAGAAATAAAGTTCGGAGTTCTATGGAAACTAAATATGTAGGAGAAATTAAAAGATAAAGGATTGGATTTTGCCAGACAAATTACTATTTTAGAGATATGCAATCCGCAAGAAGCCAAAAGTGTGTTGGAGAAAAATATTAAAGCAGCTTATTTTTTATCATGCAAAATTGTTGTTTGCGAAGATGGTGGTAAAGGGATAGTGGGTATAGTTAAACCTTCAAATTTTATAGAAATGTTAAACGATAATGAACTAAAGGAAATTGCTCAAAATATAGAACAAAAGTTAATAGGCGTATTAAATAATTTGAAATAGCTTAATATCCGGGAGGTAGCGATATGCTGTACGATGTAATTATCATAGGCAGAGGTCCGGCAGGTTTGTCTGCATCTTTGTATACTGCAAGAGGGAATATGAAAACCTTAATTTTAGGGAAAGAAAGTGCATTAGAAAAAGGAAAAGTTATCGAAAACTATTGTTGTACTGAAGCTGGTTCAGGAAAAGACCTGGTTGAAAAAGGAATAGATCAGGCCAGGAGTTTTGGTGCTGAAATAGTGGAAGAGGAAGTACTGGATATCAAGAAAGATAAATACTTTACAATCACCACCGACAAACAGCAATTCCAAGGTAAAGCTGTCATTATTGCTACAGGCAAGGCAAGAACTCAAGTCCCCATCGATCATTTGAAAAGGTTTGAAGGGAACGGAGTTCATTATTGTGCGATATGCGATGGATTTTTTTATACAGGCAAAAAAGTGGGCGTATTAGGATATAAAGATTATGCAGTTCATGAGTTAAGAGATTTAGAGAGAACTACAAAAGATATCATTCTCTATACTAATGGCAATGAGTTGCAGATGAGCGAAGGAAATAAAAAATATTTACAAGACAAAAATATTAGCATTCATACAAAAGCAATTAAATCTTTAGCAGGTGATGAATTTCTAGAGAAAATTATATTCCAAGATGGTTCGGAAGAAACGATAGAAGGTTTATTTGTTGCTTATGGCTCCGCTTCATCTATTGATTTTGCACGAAAACTGGGCATTTTAATTGAAAATAACAATATTAAAGTGGACGCAGAGCAAAAGACTAGTATTGAGGGAGTTTTTGCTGCAGGGGACTGCACCGGGGGATTAACGCAGGTAGCTACTGCAGTAGGCCAAGGGGCTATAGCTGGTCAAAAGGCTAAAGCATATGTACAAAATCTTAATTAAATCAGGGAGGATTCAAAATGAGTGTAATTGTTTATTCTACACCAACATGTCCATGGTGCCATAAGGTAAAAGATTATTTAAAAAGCAATAGTATACCATTTCAGGATATCAATGTAGCAGAAGATAGAAACGGTGCTGTTGAGATGATAAAAAAGTCCGGACAAAGAGGAGTACCTGTACTTGACATTGATGGTACTATCGTTATTGGTTTTGATAAAGAAAATATTGATGAACTTCTAAATTTGTAAAAACATCCCTTTTTTGTTTTTAAAGTATGTAAAAATATCGACAGAAGATTTCAAGCATTTTTCTGTCGATATTTTTGTTTGTTAAATCGTACATTTTAACCTACCGTGGCAAGAAGTCTCCCACCTCTAAGGCGGTGGGATAAATTGCCACAAAAATATTGATTCGCACAGCCTAAAGTGATACGATAAAATCAGTCGATAATATAAAAAGGCTGTGATTACAATGGAATTAGACAATAATGCACATTCAGTATTTTTGCTTTTCTATCACCTAGTTTTGGTGATAAAGTATCGAAGAAAAGTAATAGATGATAATGTATCTATCAAAGCTATACAACTAATTATGTAAACGGAAATATCAGCTTAAAAGACGGATATTTGAAACTGCCTAAAATCGGTGAAGTGAAAATCAAACAACACCGTCAAATCTCCAAGGATTACGTCTTAAAGTCTGTAAATGTTAGCAAAACACCAACAGGCAGATATTATGCAAGTATTTTATTTGAATATGATGAGCAAATACAGGAAGTTAAACCTGTAAATGTTGTTGGATTGGAATGTTTGCTGGATTTCTAAGTTATAAGCTAAAAGAGCAAGGAAAACAGCTTGTAAAAATAGACAAATGGTTTCCAAGTTCCAAAACTTGTAGCAAATGCGGAAAGGTAAAAGAAAATCTTTCTTTGTCCGACAGAATATTTGAGTGCGAATGCGGTAATGTGTTAGACAGAGATATAAACGCTGCAATCAACATCAAGAATGAGGGTATACGCTTGCTTATGTCGTAACCCTATCCATAGAACCGTGGGACACACGGGGATAGCTCGTTGATACTTAGCCCGTTATGGCTATTGAGCGAGAAGCCCCCGCCTCTACGCGTTAGCATAGGCGGTGGGAGTATGTCACACTAAGAGAATATGGGTTTTCAAAACGATTTTTGAAGTAAATCTACTTTTGTGTGAAATGAAAACATATTATTATAGATACAAGAAAAAATTAAAACTCTACAACCAAATATTTTACCGAGAGTTTTTTGGCATTGGTAGAAGCTATGCTTGCTTTGTTTAATAATTCAGTAATGACAGAATAGCCATTTTCACTGTTAATGCTCTTATTTTGTGGATTCATAACTGCAATACCAATAGATGTATGAATATCTAAATGATTGGTCCATTGGTGCGATTGAAATTCATCAATGAGTTTTATGGCTAAATTAACAGCGCTTTCTTTACCCCCATCTAATAGAAGAACGAATTCATCTCCGCCGAATCTACATATGGATATTTTGTCATTATCGAACTTTTTTAGAAGACGACTTACTTCAGTGATGATTTTATCACCAATTTCATGGCCGAAGTTTTTATCGATTTCACCAAATTTGTCTAGGTCTGTAAAAAGAAAAGAAAAAGGCTTGTTGTTTTCCAATAGCCGCAAGGCTTCGGCTAACAAGTATTCTTTTCTATACATGCCGGTTAAATTGTCAATGTATTTACCAATTTCTTTGTATAAATCGGATTTTGTTAATATACCTACAATGCTATCTTTATTTGTGATTACTAACCTTTCTATACCGTTATTTTCCATTAAATCTTTAGCTTCCCACAGCGTATTATACGGCGTTAAAACGATGACATTACTTGTCATCGCATCTGCTACAATTCTATTCGGATGGCTTCGTCTGATATCTCTAGAAGTGATTATTCCGACTAATTTTTCATTGTCTACTACAGGCAAACTGCCTATTTTCTTTTCTCTCATAATCTGTTCTGCCCGTTTCACGCCGCTCAAAAGATTGATGGTTAATGGGTCAGGTGTCATTATATCCTTGATGATCATAGTTCAATCGACCTCTTAACATTAATTACAATTTGGATATTGGCTTTATACACGGAATTGATGCTAACAAATTCATTGACTTCATCAATAATGATCGGTAAAAGCTTTTCAGAGGGTATCATATTTAATATCGTTTTACGTACTATAATAGCTTCAACACTATCGTGATTTATTTTAATAATATCATATTGATCTGGGGATAGAATATCGGCCATTCTGCGGGCAGCTTCCGGACCGATGGGTGCGTTTTTACCGACAACTAATACATCCTGCATCGGTGGAATTTCAAATTCAGAAAATCTAATAGATATATCCGCGTTTTTCGATTTTTCATATTTCCTTACCATATTCATCCTCCTGAAACTGTAAAAATTGTTTATAATTTATAAATTCTTTAAAATACAAGTATAGTTATGAAACTTTTTATGGTTGAGAGCAGCACGCTTTATATCATGGAAGGGGCTACTTAACATTTTATGCACAGATTTTTCCTAAACTTTATAAATTCGACATTTTATTGCAAATTCCTTTTTTTTTTTGATAAAATTTTCATAAAATAAACATATTTATCATAATGAATTTAAATGAAAAGATGAATTGTCATGTCGAATTTTGATATAAATTGAGGAAAAATAAAGAAAATTCAATAGAGAGGACAATAATAAGATGAAGCTAATAAAAAATAAAGTTGTGATAGTAGGGGCAAGAATGGTAGGTTCTGCCACACTGTATTCATTGTTGACATTAGGAATGGCACAACTATATAAAAGCGCTAATCACCTCAAAAGTGTTTTAAAGCAATTGGGGTTGAGTAATGAATGATTGATATGAAGCTATTCACTTTTATCACTGTAGCGAAAGTAAAAAATTTTACAAGAGCGGCTGATATTTTAAACATTACGCAACCGGCTATATCACAGCATATAAAAGCGTTAGAAGAGTATTATAATGTGAAGCTTTTATATAAAAAAAGCAGACAAATGGAATTAACCGAAGAAGGTGAATTACTATTTAAGCATGCGCTGGAACTGGACCGACTAAGTAAAATGATAAAATCTGAATTACAAAATAAATCATCTGTAATCAAAAGATATAATGTAGGTGCTACACTCACCATTGGAGGATATGTGCTTCCGAAAATAATAGGTAAATACAGGGCAATATACGAAAATATAGACATTATTCTCTATGTGGATAATACAGAAACTATTATTAAAAAATTATATAGCGGCGATATTAATCTGGGCGTGATAGAAGGTCCTTTTGATAAAACAAAAGTAAATTATATCAAATTCAAAGATGATGAATTAGTATTAGCAGTTGCACCTTCTCATCCATTTGCAAATAAAGAGTCGGTAACCATTGAAGAAGTACTAGATGAAAAATTAATTTTAAGAGAAAAAGGGTCAGGCACCAGACAGGTTTTTGAAGACTATCTTTCAAAAGCAGGTTATCGCTTAGATGATAGGGATATTTACATGGTAATTGGAAATATCGCAGCATTAATATCTTTGGTTGAATCCAATTTAGGATGTACCATTATTTCTAAAGAAGCGATAAAGTCCTCTTTAAAAACTAATACGTTAAAAATAGTTTCGATAAATAATTTTAAAATCATGAGAGAGTTTAATTTTATATATCTAGATGAGATGCACAAGAGTTTTAGGGATAATTTTATTGAATTTTGTAAAAAGAATGCTTGAAACGCAGTATGATTATTTTTATACAAACATAATTTTTAATAATTTGAAATAATTATATATCATGACATAATGATTTTGGTGGAATATTTATAATGAAAAACAACAATTACAAAAGTTAGAAGGTATCATGATTTACACTTTTTCAAATTGCGTAAAAGCGGTTTTAGTTGATATGAAAATATAGATTCCTATCTTCGACAAAAGATAGGAATTTTATTGTATTTATGAAGTGAAGCGTAATATCAAGGCAATCTATCTTAGACTTTTGTGCCAAAGGCACATTAATACGTCGAAGGCAATTGTTTTATTATAAATTTTACTTATCATTGTATTATAAATCCTAATTGGATTTTATTTTAAATTAATAGTAATATAAATATGTAGTATGGTGAAATGCATTTCGACCATTGGTATCGATAACTAATATCTAAATTTAAAATAAATTCATGTAGTTATCGATGAAATTAATTAACTTTAAATCATAATATTTAGTTTTAAAGTTGGTTAATTATAAGCGTAATTACTTTTTGTTGTGGAGCGAAGAGTAATATTAAGACAATCTACTTAGCCTTTTATGCCGAAAGGCATATCAATCCACTGAAGGCGATTATCTTAGATTTGTAGAAGGAGTTAATTTATATGATTTGGATTCACAAACATACACCTGGATTAATATTAGTGCTTGTGGTAGCATCCGTTGCAACATGGTTAGGAAATTTATTTCCTATTGTGGGAGGTGCCGTATTCGGTATTATCATCGGTATGCTTATTAACAATATTATGGGAAAACCGGATAATACATTGGATGGCATTAAATTTGCTTCCAAAAAAATACTACAATGGGCTATTATTGTCTTGGGCGCAGGCTTAAGTCTTTCACAGGTTTGGAAAACAGGATTGAATTCGCTGTCTGTCATGGTATTTACTTTGTCAGCTGCTTTTGTTTCAGCCTATGGATTAGGTAGATTAATGGGGATTCCAATAAAACTAACTAGCTTGATTGGAATGGGTACGGCGATCTGTGGCGGTTCTGCCATCGCAGCTATCTCACCTATTATTGAAGCTGATGAAATGGAAGTTGCTTATTCCATTTCTACTATATTTTTATTTAACGTTATTGCTGTGTTAATTTTTCCTCCTCTAGGACACTTATTGGGATTTTCTGACCAAGCTTTTGGACTTTTTGCAGGTACAGCAATAAATGATACTTCATCAGTTGTTGCTGCAGGATATTCATACAGCAATGTAGCCGGGGATTACGCAACCATTGTAAAATTGACCAGAACTACTATGATCATTCCCATCTCACTTATTTTTGCAATTGTTGTTGCAATGAAAAAGAAAGCAGAAGCCCAAAAAAACAGTACGGTAAATTATAGTTTTAAAAAAATCTTTCCATGGTTCATACTGTGGTTTTTAGTAGCCTCTTTGTTAAACACTTTAGGTTTATTTACAAATGACCTTATTCATTCTTTCAAGTTGATCGGAAAATTCATGATTGTAGTCGCACTATCTGCTATAGGATTAAGTGCCGATTTTAGAAAGATGCTTAAGACAGGCATAAAACCTCTTTTCTTAGGTTTTTTAGTGTGGTTTGTTGTTACAGCAGTAAGTATTGCTTAGAGTAAAATTATAGTTGGCAAATAAAATAGGCTACCGGTTTAGGGTAGCCTGGAGCATAATCATCCTGTATAATATTAATTGTCCAAAAAAACAA
>JASGMB010000046.1 GCA_030156665.1 Clostridiales bacterium | reverse complement strand
ATTGCCATCTATCGCCGTATTTCTAACACCAACTTCCCGTGAAACTTTATCAATCACTTCTTGATTTTTCCATAAAGTTACCCGGGTGTTGGTGGTACCGGTATCTATAGTAATGGCATACAACATGATCACCACCTCTGATTAGATACAGCCAAACTTAGCTAATAATTCTTCTACAGTAGCGCCTCTAAGAATTTCTTCCCGTGTAGCAATGATAGGTTTAATTAAGTTTTCAGCAATATTTGGTCTTTGATTAATAATTTTTTTCATGGCAATCTTTCCTTTATATGCTAGTATTTTTTGTGAACTTGTGTGCAGTTTTTGTTATTTCGTCATATTTATTTTCTTTGATGACACTTTTAAGAACCAATTCTCCCCCAACGCCAATGCCGGCAACTCCTATTTCCAAAAACTCTTTAAAATTATACGGCGTAATACCACCTACAGCAATAAATGGTATATGTTTTAACGGACCCATTAAAGCTTTAATATAATTTTTTCCTAATTCACCGGCCGGAAAAAGTTTTATGAAATCAGCTCCAGCCTCATAAGCTTTAACAGCTTCTGTAGGTGTTAAAGCCCCCGGAATTGAAACCTTACCCAGCTGACTGGTTTTCTTAATAACTTCAACATTTACATTGGGCGATATAATAAATTCCGCACCTGCCTCTACTGCTTTTTTAACCTCTTCCACATTAAGCACTGTTCCGGCGCCGACATAAATTTTATCTCCAAAACGTTCTTTGCATATTTTTATCTTATTCACCGTATTTTCAATACAGTTTTCATCTGTATGGTCAAAAGTAAATTCTAGTAACTTTATTCCTCCATTCGTCAAAGCATTCACAACGTCAATTATTTGACTTTGATCCACTCCACGGATAATTGCAACTATTTTATGATCGGTAATCTCTTTTATTATAGTTTGTTTATTCATCTACTTAAACCTCCTGCAATTCATGGCAAAATAATTCTAATCGTTCATCAAACTATTCTTTTAGAATATTCTCCAATGTATAAAGAAAAACGTCTATTTCCTGTTTTGTATTATAAAAATGTGGTGAAACCCTAATGCCATCCCTATAATTTACGCGTATATTTTTTTCTCTAAACTTATCTAATACTTTTTTATCATCCTTGGAAGTAAATAATGTAATCCCTGCTACCAAATCATTTGTATTTGGTGAAAGAATTTTCACGTTAGGTATTAAGGCTAATTCTTTTCTCAAATATTTTGTCAATTTAATCACATTTTGAAAAACCTCTTTTTCAATACCTTCTGTCATATCTAAGGCCTCATTTAACCCATAAAAAGCTGAAAAATTCATGTTGCCAGTTTCAAACCTCCTAGCACCCTCAACCAGCTCAAATTTATATTCTGTATAATTAAAAGGCTCTTTCATGCCAGCCCATCCAACATAAGGATTGTTTATTTTCGATAATATTTCTTTATTTATATAGGTAAAAGCTATACCGTCCGGACCAAACAGCCATTTAAAAAAACCACTCACTACAAAATCTGGCTTTATCCTTTTTACATCTAAAGGTAAAACACCTAACCCTTGGATTGCATCAATAACAAAATATATCCCCTTTTTCCTGCATAAATTTCCTATACGTTCTATATCCAACACAGCTCCATTTCCTGCAATAACCCAACTAACACTTATTACCCTTGTATGTCCATCTATCATTTCTTCAAACTGTTCAACAGTAAAATCCCCATCCTTGTTTTGAACAAATTTAATATTAACGCCTTTAGATTTTAAATTCATCCATGGATAGACATTGGACGGAAACTCCAAATCCGTGATAATAACGTTATCATTCTCTTTAAAAGGAATGGCATTAGCCGCTAAATTAATCCCCATTGATGTGTTCAGCAAAAAAACTATCTCTTGCTCCTCAGCATTAATTTTCCTTGCTATTTGTTCTCTAACCTCGTTTACTTTTTCCCAATATTGTTTAAAATCAGACCCATAACAGGCGCGATTTTCATGAAACATATTAATACCGTCCCATACTCTTTTAGGCAGCGGTGACATTGCTGCATGATCCAAATAAAGCCCATTCTTTATAATTTTAAACTCATTTCTATACTTTTCAGCCAATTCTTTCACGAAAATCCCCTCTCATATACTTCAATCAAAGAAAGCTAATCATTTATCAAAATTGATAATAATATCCCTATATACTTCTGATGCTTTAATTACATCATCAATTTTAACAAACTCATTTTCAGAATGTGCCTGTTGAATTTCACCTGGTCCAAATACAATTACCGGTATATCCAGCAAAGCTATTTTACTTGCATCACAACCAAAATTCAGTCCAACTGGGTCATATTGTAATTCATGCTTTTTCAGCACTTCCATGCTAACCTTTACAATTTTACTGTCTGTGTCCGTTTCTAAAGACGGGTCAATTAAATACGGTTGAAAAAAAACTACCCTATCTCTTTCTTCTATTGATAATTCCTTCTCAATACCAATCTTTATATCATTATAAGCATTCTGCCAATCTTCTCCCGGATTAAGTCTTCTGTCCACATGAATTTCACAGTTATCTGGAACAATATTAACCTGTTCTCCTCCCTGAATGATTGAAATGCAGATTGTACTTTTATTACAAAGTGGATGCGTATTTTTCTCTATTTGAGATGCTAATTTTTGTTGAATAATGTTAATAACTTTACTCATCAGATAAATGGCATTTTTTCCATAATACGGCGTCGACGTATGTACTGCCACACCTTTTGTAGCAATTTTAAATCTGATGCTTCCTTTTGAGGCAACTCCTATTTTTAAACCTGTTGGTTCTCCAACGATAGCACCGTCGGCTTTGTATTTTTGCTTAACAATTCTATCTACACCTCTATGAAGATGTTCTTCATCTACTACAAAAGCCAAACATACATTAACAGGAAGTGAATAATTTGTCTGCGCTAAAGCCATTTCTGTTCCTAATATCATTGCCGCGATTTGTCCTTTTGCATCACATGAACCTCTGCCGAAAATTTTGCCGTCTTTCACAAAAGGTTTAAATGCAGGAAAAATCATATTTTGTCCTTTGACAACATCAGTGTGTGTTTCTAATAACAAAGTTTTTTTATTCTTATTCTTTTCAGTATAAATATTTAAATTATATCTGTCTTTCATTACTCTATCTTTTTCTACATAAAAATGATACTTGTGCTTTCGGAAATAGTTTTCTAAATAATCTACAACAGCTTTTTCTCCGAAGACATTATGGTCATATTCTATTTCATTGGCCGGATTTACACTTGGAAGGGAAATCAAATCACTGAGCATTTGGATCGTATTACTATAATACTCTTTCATCAAACCATCTCCTTAAAAAATAGCAGGAACAAAAACTTGTGATAGATTTGATATTGCCTGATTGATATGCTGTTGTCCATTCTTTACCACAAACAATCTATGTCCTGGCAACAAAGCATCAACAGATAAATCTTTTAATTTTCCAATATCCTGTCTGTATTCATTTAAATCCGAACCAGGACAGTTTAATAGCCCTATCGCGCCGTTAATAAATACTTGATCTCCTGTAAACAAAATATTTTCTGATTCACTTTTTAGATAATAACAAAATAATCCTGGACTATGTCCCCGTAGATGAATGGGTGTTATTTCATATTTTCCTACAATAATTTTTTCATTTTCCAGAATGACATTATCCGGCTCAAAAAATTTAAAATTATAGTCATTGGGATAAGCACCCGCATTTTGCGCAAGTTTAAAAGCTTCTATAATATCTCCCCGAGCATTGGTTAATAATTGTGCTTCTTCATCAGGTACTAATACTTTTATGCCATTCTTTTGAAAGTCTACTGCTCCTCCACAGTGGTCCGCATGAACGTGTGTAAGCAGTATCCTAGATAACTTTTCATACGGAATATGTTCTTTAATGTTGTTGATGATTTGATTACTGTCAATGCCGACACCAGAATCTATTAGTACTGCATCATCTCCACCGTCTATCAGATATACATGACAATCATATTTGTTGGATATGCCTATTTCTCCACTACCAACCAAATATATATTTTCCAACAGCTTCATATTATTCCCACCTTTATTTATTAAATATTTTCAATTACTTTCCCTTCATCTGAAGATTTTATTAACATATGTCCAATTTTTATTCCTCTAACTGCTTCTTCAACTGTCACAATTTGCTCTTTATCTATGCCTTTAATCAACCTAATAAAATAATCTATTTCATTGGCTAAAGCGCCTACCATGCGTCCGTTGACCTTTGGCCACAATGTCAAATCATAGCAGTGCAAATTCCCCTTTTTCATAACTTTTAATCCATCACCTGGATATTTTAATTTAATATTTCCCCCCGCTGTCATAACTTCTAATTCAGTATCAAGATATTGTCCATATTCATTCGGCAGGGTCCATTGCGTTTCCAAATTACACACCACGCCATTTTTCATCTCTATTAATCCAAAAAAGACATCTGGATTATTATATGATAAATCAGTCTTTCTGCTTAAAGCATATACCTTTTTAACATCGTCACCAGTTAACCATAAAATAATATCTATATCATGCGCTAAGGCCATAAAAACAGGATGTGTTCTCGAATGCAAAGAAAATCTTTCTATGGGAACATTTCTTTTCACCCTTATAGAAAAAATTTTTCCCATTTCACCTGAAGCAATTATTTGTTTAGCCCTGTTATAAGCAGCATCATATCTCAATATATGTCCTGGCAAGATGATTCTATCAGTTGCCTTATCCAGCTCAATTAATTTTCCCCCTACAAGCGGGTCCAAACATACGGGTTTTTCCAATAACACATGTTTGTTATTTTCTACAGCCATCTTTGTAAATTTGAAATGTGTTTCTTCTGTCGTTGCAATCACAACTGCATCAATCTCAGAGGCTTGCATAACCTCTTCAACACTTGTGCTCCACTTCGGTATTGAATACTCTTTCGAAATTCTTCTCAACTTTTCTTCAGTTCTAGCACAAATTGTTAACAAATTTACATCGGGATTGTCTTTTAAAACTTCAATATGCATTCTCCCAAAATCTCCTACACCAATCACAGCAACATTTACCTTCAATATAATACACCACCCTATTCAATTCTTATTATTAATTATATCAAAATCTTTTACTTTATCTTTCAAAGTAAAACTCAAAGTTATTTAATAGGTAAATTTTGATGAAGCGTTATATGACAGAAAATCTGTCTGCAAGCAGACAGGTTTTCTGTCGTAGCCGTTATAATTTAAAAAAATTTGCAGTTTTTCTATAAAAATAGACAAACTGCAAAATATTATGTAGTTGTTTGCTATCCAACAATTCTATTAAAGAATGCTTGCACTCTATTTTCCTCGACAGCAGAACGTTTAATAACTACACTTACAACTATTCCTAATACCAATGCTACAGAAGTGCTGGTTAATGTAGTAAGCGCAAGTGTTTGAATACCACCTGCTCCCGTAAAAGAAACGATGGAACCAGCAATTGTTGCGCAAATTACAGCTATCACTGCACCTGCTGCATTCATCTTTCTCCAGAAAATAGCTAAGCAGATGATTACAAATACTGGCATATCTGTAATAGCAACTACATTTAAAATTGCATTTAATGCACCACCAAGCTTAGGTACTAACAGTGCCCATGTTGTTCCAATAATGGTTAGAATAATAGTTGATATTCTTGAAACTTTCAAATAGTGTTTTTCATCTTTATTCGGATACCATTTTTTATAGAAATCTTCTGTAATCAGCGAAGACGAACCACATAATGCTGAGTCAGCAGTAGAAAGCCCTGCTGCAAGTAAAGATGAGAAGAACAAGCC
The DNA here is from genome assembly GCA_030156665.1 of Clostridiales bacterium. GTDB lineage: Bacteria > Bacillota > Clostridia > SK-Y3 > SK-Y3 > JASGMB01. Next base: position 20,765 of record JASGMB010000046.1, on the reverse strand, counting down.
GGTTAATCCAACCGGCAGCAGTTTCATATAGACAACCGGACCAATCATATCAGGATTTATGCCGGATACAAAATCAGGTGAAAGTATAGCCTTTGCTGCCAATCCAGGAACTATTTCCATAATAGCCATAGGTATTGCCAGTAATGCTGCGAATACTAACCCCCATTTTGCTACATTAACAGTTTTTGCAGCTAGACCACGCTGCATTACAAATTGGCTGGTAATAAAATACGGAAAACCTAAAAGTGTCAGCGCAATAATCCATGGCCACCCCGTTGCTTTATCAGCAGCTGGTACCCACTCCATCAATTCGGTAGGAATAGCATTGACTAAGCCGTCCCATCCTCCAAAATTGTTAAATATAAATATTGCTCCAATAAACAATCCGATCCACATGAAAACAAATTGAATTGCATCTGTAATAACAACTGAACGCAAACCGCCCAAATAAGTATAAAATAAAACCACTGCTGAAATAATTAAAATAATATAATTTGTTGGGATGCCTAATAGTAAACCTACAATTACACCTGCTGCATAAATAGTTACACCATAACGATTCAAGGTATCTGCAATAACCCAAATAACACTGATTAAGCCTCTCAATTTTCCATCATATCTGTCTTCAAAAATCTCTGACATTGTATTATAATTTAGCTTTCTGTATATCGGAACAAACATTACAGCTGCCAAAATACATGCCATTGCATTCCATGCTATCCACACTACAGATATCCCCGAATTATATACCATACCAGGCTTACCAACCAAACTCCAAGTAGAAAAATTCGTTGCTCCAAAAGTTGCTGCTAACATAAACGGACCAAACGAACGTCCTGCAACTGCAAAATCTTCAAATTCTTTAATACCTTTTGAAACACGCCAACCTATATATAAAGTTAGCAAAATATATATCAACATTATAATTAAATCAATCGCAGCAATCTGAAAATCCATTATAAATCCCCCTCTATTCCTCTATTATTTAAACATTTATTTAATCATTATTTTTAATGTTTCATTTCTTATTACAGCAATAATCCCCCCGACAAACCACAGTACGTATCCTATAATTACGATAGGTGTAACCTGTGCAGACGTAAAACTCGTCCTCATAATTAGTCCAATAACAAATAGCAATGCACTGATAAACATGATTGCCATACCATATCTTTTTTTTGTAATTGGTTTATTCTTGTTTTCTATAAAAGAGATTTTACCCTTATATTCTAAATACGGTCCAATAATCATAAGCAGTGTTGAAATTACAATGGAAGCAATAATTAAAATACTTTTAAAATCCATAAATATCCCCCTTAAAATAAATCGGTAGTGTCAAAAATTTTAGTATACTTTTGACCTCTAACCTTTGATTTTATTGACTTTTATTAGATTTACTTTATTACCCCTACTAAATTGGAAATTCAGAATGTATAGATGTGAAAAGAAAATGGTAACCCTATCTATATTTTAGCTCAACATTATTTTGCCCAGTATGGCATTTACTTTGGCATAAAGCAGGTTATTGACCTTACTAATGATGACCCAGTTTCAGAATAATACCGGCCTCTTAAAAAAATCGTCGAAAGGCTTAATTCTACTTTCAAAGGCAATTACAGACCTACTAACGATTTTAACAGCTTTGATGGCTCGGTCTCATTTCTTACTCTATTTATAGCATATGTTAACTTCTTGAAACCTCATTCCTCGCTTGGGGGCAAGATACCTGTTATACTGGAACAACTATCTGCTTTTCCCAATATGCCAGCACGGTAGCAAACACTTATTAAGATATCTTAGAAGTATATCAGAGCTCAGCAGCCAGCTTAAAATTTGATAGTGTTTTTCACATAAAGACATAAATTATCTGATATAGCAGTAATCACCACGCCTGTGGAGTTTGTGGGTAACCAAAACCTCTCTATTCCATTTTTAATGTCCTAATGTTACAATTTCTTCAAAAACTGGTGCTTCATCTTGTAGTTTTCATAGAACTTTTTATGCTACCAATAAATCTTTTCCTATAGATTAAACTTACACTGGCTTAATAAAATGCTATATCAGGTAAAATTTCGACACACTATCAATAGTGAGTGGAAGAAACATTATTGGGATGAGTGATTCATCACTTTCAATACATGACTTAATCTGATTGATGATGCTTTTCGGTATCCTCGGGTAAAATCCTTGCCTAAACCGAGGATAGCCTAAAACTACAGCATCACACTTAATCAGTGATATGTTTTGTTGAATGTACGAATTTGTAGATATGTATTCAAAATTTATTTAATATAATCTTCATCTATTTCTGCAATTAATTCTATTTCTACCGGTGTATTAAACGGTAACTCATTTGATGATATCGCTGAACGTGCATGTTTTCCTCTTTCACCAAATACTTCTTCTAAAAATTCTGATGCTCCGTTTATAACATAGGGTTGCTCCACAAATCCTTCTGCCGAATTCACGAATCCTAACACTTTAACTATTTGTTTAATGCAATCCAAATCCCTTAAATATGTTTTTAAAACTGCTAAAATATTTATTGTAGTTTGTCTAGCAGCATCTTGTGCTTGTTCAAGGGTTAAGTCTTTTCCCACTTTCCCTTCGTATTTGAGTACCCCATTGACCCTACAGTCTTGACCAGAAGTAAAAACCAAATTACCTACCCGCTTTAGCGGCACATAAGCAGCAGCTGGTTTTGGCGCTTCTGGCAATTCAACCCCCAGCTCCTTTAGCCTCTCTTCAATTTTCATTTTTTCACTCTCCTTTTTAATGTTATAACATTATGCAAATCTGCAAGCCTGGACACAAAGACCCGCAGGCATAACCTTTTTGTCATGTATAAGACTTCTAGGTTTGTATAATACTAATTTTGATAGTAATTTTTTATAAAAATTTCATAATTTATTATATCATAACCACACATCTATATCAATATTTTTTTGGTTATAAAAAAATTTTTTTATTAATATCTTTCAAAATATAAGACGAAATATTCACAATAATGTTGTGTTTATACCGTCTTTTCTGCTAATTTCATTTTGGGTCAGCAATATAATTTGATAAAATCAGATAAATTTATTTTCATTCCGTTTTCTAACAATATCTAAATAATTATACAAAGTAAACTTTGAAATATTAAGATATTCACAAATCTTATCTCCTGATTTAGTAATTAAAAAGACTCCTTTTTTATCTAAATATTCAACAGCTTTAATTTTATCTTCTTTTGTCATATGCAGTACTGGTTTTCCAATTAGCTTTTGACATTCTTGCAAAAAATAATCTAACAATTCATTTACATTATTTACAAACACTTCTTTGACTTCTTCATTTTCAAAGGAATACATTGTTATTTCTTTTAGTACATTTTCTGCCATTAATAAATTTGTAATGTCAAAATTAATACATATAGCTCCTATCACCTTATTTTCATTATCTCTAATATACATTGTTGAAGATCGAAGTATTTTTCCGTTGTTACTTTGAGTAATATAATTATATCTGTCACCTGATTTATTTGTTCCCCTCAATACTTCCAAACCCAAATTACTTCCACAATCTCCAACTTTTCTACCTGTAATATGACCATTTTCTATCGCTACAATAGTATGTTCATAGTCTTTTGTTAAATCATGTAATACAATCTCACATTTACTCCCAAACTGGTTTGCAAGCATTTTTATTAACCGCTTTAAATTCTCCATTTCATCATTTATATTCTTCATAATAATCCTCCTTACAAATAATTATCTATTATATTTTATAATCTTTTAACTTTTAGAAAATTTAATAAATTCCTTCCTGAGGTGCAATAATATCTTGATTATACCATGAGCCAATCAAAATTGTAATAATTGTGTTTGATTATTCTTTATTTATATCCCAAAATTTTCCGTTAACTCAAATCTGATCATCTATTTTAAAATATTCACACTAATATTATGCTCTATCAATCCTATCGAATCAACATGTTTTTAGTTACACCAATCCCCTGTCAATTAATAAATGCACGTGATTACTTATAATACAGTAAGTACATAGTTTAAAACGATAGCTTTCTTTATATCTTTTTTTTAACTCTAAGTATTCCTTTTTGTTATCTTCGTTTTCAAAAAAGTGCTCATCGTTATTACCTCTTTCACATAACGTGATATAGTACATATTTATAATGTATTCTTGGCTTAATAGCTATGTTTATCATGTTTTCTTATTTTCACTCTACCTATAGTGTATTTTGCAATTTCACAAGCCTGGCCTCCCTTTTTTGCCTTTTCTCTAGTAACTATGAAACAATCTGAATTTTTTTGTTGATACTAGTTTAAAGAATAAAAATAATTGGTATAAAACAAAAAGGAATCTATAAGGAGGCTTACTCATGTCAATGAATAAAATTGTAATTATAGGAAATGGAATTGCAGGGCTATCTGCTGCAAAGGCAGCAAGAAAAACTGATCAAGAAGCATCTATTACTGTTGTAACAAATGAAAATTATTTAACCTATTACCGTTTAAGGCTGTTCGACATGCTGCTCAATAATGATGAAAGAAATCCTTTAGCGGTACATCCGCCAAGTTGGTATAAAAAAATGAAAATAAACGTCCTTTTGAATAAAACAGTCACAACGGTTAATCCATCTGACCAAATAATCTTATTAGATGGAAAAGATAAGATTCCCTATACAAATCTCATTATTGCAAGCGGCAGCCATAGTTTTCTACCTCCTATTCCAGGAATCAACAAAAAAGGGATTTATACGTTTTGGACTATAGAGGATATTAAAAACATTAATCAAACGCTGGCAAGTACGCAAAAAGCAGTTGTGATAGGAGGAGGATTGCTAGGCTTAGAAGCTGCTTACCATATGAATAAAAAAGGAATTGATACAACTATTATTGAATTGATGCCAGGATATTAGGAGGGATATAAATGGCTGGAATATAGAATTGATACAACTATTATTGAATTGATGCCTCGCCTTTTGCCTAGCCAATTAGACATAAAGGGGTCACAAATTTTTGAAAGTAAAGTAAGAAGCTTAGGCATTGATATTATTACAGATGTTTCGGTTCAAGCCTTCGAAGGTAATGAACAGATTGACTCAATCCGCTTAAAAAATGGGCATATTCTGCCAACATCTTTTGTGATCATAGCTGCCGGTGTACGTCCAAATATTAGTTTTTTACAGAATACAGATATAATAATTAATAAAAAAATTGTAGTCGATCAATATATGAAAACAAATATAGACAATATTTATGCAGTCGGAGATGTGGCTGCATTTGGCGGAAAATGGTATGGATTATGGTCCACAGCACTACAACAGGGTATGATAGCAGGTGCAAATGCTGCCGGTGATAATGTTGAATATATACCCGAAATTCCTCCCTATTTCCTTAACTCAATGGACACTAAAGTTATAAGTTTTGGAGATATAGGTACCAATACATCTGTTTTTTATGAGATTGCAGCGTTCATTGATGAAAAGAATTACATTTATCAAAAACTCATCTTTCAAAATAATATTTTAGTGGGCGCAATATTAATCGGGGACACATCTAGCTCCAACAAAATTAGCACTGCAATTAAAAATAGAATGCTTAAAGAAGATGCTTTAAACGCAAAATTAATAAGATTGTAATTCATTGATTTATTGTTGCAACTGCAAAATTAGAAAATACAGGGGCAGTCGCCTCCTTCTATACTAATCTTGTGGTTTATAAATACCATGAATCGATATGAGACGCTAATAAACCGGAAGGTAGGCAGCTTAAACCCTTTTTAATATATTTTTATCCCCCAACACAATAAAACTGTCTTTTGCCCTTGAAACCGCAACATTTAGAATATTCACCTTTTTATCGAAGAAAAAGCTGCCTTTATGCTCCATTGTATATACGGTAGAAAACAGATTTACATTTCTTTCTGACATTCCATATTTCCTCTTATTGGATTGGAATGTGTGTATCGCACTAAAAAATCTCTAACCCTATAGGACAATGATCTGATCCCAAAACATCGGCATATATCATTGCATCTTTTAATTCATCCTTTAAACTTGATGAAACACAAAAGTAATCAATGCGCCACCCTGCATTATTTGCTCTGGCATTAAACATATAAGACCACCATGTATAAGCATCTGTTTTATCTGGATAGAAATATCTATAAGTATCTATAAACCCTGCATTTAAAACTTCATCAAATTTACTTCTTTCTTCTTCTGTAAATCCCGCATTTTTTCTATTTGCATTTGGATTTTTAAGATCAATTTCCTTATGTGCTACATTTAAGTCCCCACAGAAAATTACGGGCTTTACTTCTTCTAATTTCTTCAAATAATTTAGAAAGTCTTCTTCCCACTTCATCCTATAATCAAGCCTAGCAAGTCCTCTTTGAGAGTTTGGAGTATAGACTGTAACCATAAAAAATTTTTTAAACTCTAATGTTATAACTCTTCCTTCATGGTCATGTTCATCTTTATCAATTCCATAAGCGACTCTTATAGGTTCTTTTTTCGAAAATATTGCTGTTCCTGAATATCCTTTTTTCTCGGCATAATTCCAATACTGATAATACCCATCTAAATTAAGGTCTATTTGAGCTTCCTGCACTTTTGTCTCTTGTATGCAAAAAATATCTGCATTTTCTTTTTCAAAAAAATTCATAAAACCCTTCTTCAAGCAAGCACGAATTCCATTTACATTCCATGATATAAGTTTCATATATTGTAACCCCTTTATTTATTCCTATAAATTTTACATATTCATTATACCATTCTATTGTTCATTGCGTAATAAAAATATAAGTTCTTTTAAACAAACAAAAATCATATTTTAATTTGCAGTGATTTTAAGTGAATCATCCTGAAAATCAATGTTTACATTCTTGCCATCACTTATATCTCCTTTAATAATCATTTTTCCTATTTCAGTTTCAACAAATTTCTGCATATACCTTTTTACAGGCCTTGCACCAAAGATAGGGGTATAGGCCTTATCAGCCATATACTGTTTTGCTCTATCCGAAACTTTAAGTGTTATGCGTCTGTCATCAAGTCTTCTTTGGATATCTTTTAAGGCAAGATCAATAATTTTAATAATTTCTGCTTTCCTTAGCGGTTTAAAAAGGACAACCTCATCCACACGGTTTAAAAACTCAGGTTTAAAATGCCTGTTAAGCTCATTCATTACATTGTTTCTTGCCGTTTCTTCAATTTCACCCTTTTCATTGATACCATTTAAAAGATACTGACTTCCAATATTGGAGGTCATGATCACAACCGTGTTTTTAAAATTCACTGTTCTACCCTGGCTGTCGGTTAGCCGTCCATCGTCTAAAAGCTGCAAAAGTACGTTAAACACTTCAGGATGTGCTTTTTCAATTTCATCAAAAAGTATGACGCAATAGGGCTTTCTTCTCACAGCCTCAGTAAGCTGCCCACCTTCCTCATATCCCACATAGCCCGGAGGTGCCCCAATAAGCCTTGCAACAGCGTGCTTCTCCATGTATTCTGACATGTCTATACGCACCACATTGTCATCAGTATTAAAAAGTGCTTCGGACAATGCTTTGGCAAGCTCGGTTTTTCCAACTCCTGTAGGTCCAAGGAAAACAAATGAGCCTATAGGTTTTCGAGGGTCCTTTAAACCTGACCTTGCGCGTATAATGGCATCACTTACCGCCGATACTGCTTCATCCTGACCTACCACACGTCTGTGGAGAATTTCCTCAAGGTTTAAAAGCTTATCTTTTTCATTGGCAACAAGCTTGGTAACAGGAATACCGGTCCACCTGGATACGATTTCAGCAATCTCGTCCTCGGTAACCTCCTCTTTTAAAAGCTGTCCCTTATTCGCTTTTTTGCGCAACTTTTCCTCATCAAGCCGCTTTTGAAGCTCAGGTAGCTTTCCATGCTTTAATACGGCAAGCTTATCAAGGTCATACTGCCTTTCCGCCGCCTCAATTTCCCTTTTTACATTTTCAATTTGCTGCTTTATATCCTTTTCCCGTTTTATATTCTCCTTCTCAAGCTCCCATTGGGCCTTCATGCTCTCATACTTATCTTTTAGAAAAGCAATTTCCTTTTCCAAAGATACAAGCCTTTCCTTTGAAATCTCATCATCCTCTTTTTTAAGGGCCTGCCGCTCTATTTCAAGCTGCATCATGCGTCTCGATATTTCGTCAAGCTCTGTAGGCATACTATCAATTTCTGTCCTAATCATGGCAGCTGCCTCATCCATAAGGTCTATGGCCTTGTCAGGCAGGAATCTATCACTAATATACCTATTGGACAGCACTGCACAGGCAATAATGGCATTGTCGGTAATTCGAACACCATGATGTATTTCAAACCGCTCCTTTAGACCCCTTAAGATGGAAATAGTATCCTCAACCGTAGGCTGGTCAATCACAATAGGCTGGAACCGCCTCTCTAGGGCTGCATCCTTTTCGATATATTTTCTATACTCATCAAGAGTAGTTGCACCTATGCAATGAAGCTCTCCTCTTGCAAGCATAGGCTTTAAGATGTTTCCCGCATCCATAGCCCCTTCCGACTTACCGGCACCCACGATATTGTGAAGCTCGTCAATAAAAAGAATGATCCTGCCATTGGATTTATTGATATCATTTAATACAGCCTTGAGCCTTTCCTCAAACTCACCTCTGTATTTGGCACCGGCAATTAAAGCACCCATGTCAAGGGCAAAAATAGTTTTATCCTTTAAGCCTTCAGGAACATCCCCTTTTAATATACGCTGGGCAAGCCCTTCTACAACCGCTGTTTTCCCGACACCTGGCTCACCGATTAACACAGGGTTGTTTTTTGTCCTCCTTGACAAAATACGTATGGCACGCCGAATTTCAGTGTCCCTGCCAATAATGGGATCGAGTTTTCCAAGACGCGCAAGCTCCACCAAATCCCTTCCAAATCTTTTCAAAGCATCATAGGTCTCCTCAGGATTTTTGGAAGTAATCCTCTGGTTACTCCGAACCTTACTTAAAGCAGTCATGAATTTTTCAAGCGTTATTCCGTAACGTTTGAAAATTGCTTGTGATGGTGTATTTTTTTCTTTTAAAAGCGCAATAAAGATATGTTCAACACTTGTATATTCGTCAGTAAAATGTTTTGCTTCATCGTCAGCATGAATAAGAATTTCATTAAATCGACGGGTAACATATATGCTGGCAGCACCATTGCCGTATACCTTGGGGAGCTTCTCAAGCTCCGCTTCAATATCCTTTGCATATAGCAAAGTGTTATGTCCCATATATTCAATAAGCTTGGGGATAAGACCATCCTTCTGGTTTATCAGTGCAAGATGAATATGTTCTCCATCAATTTGCTGATGTCCCATCCTTATGGCAATTTCCTGGGCTGAGGAAATCGCCGACTGTGCTCTTTCTGTAAATTTCTCTATGTTCATCATCCCATTCCCCCATTTTCTTTATACATAGCTTTACTTCTTGATATCATCCTTAATTTCTCATAAAGCTCTCTGACCTCATGAGATATGACATTAGGATTTACAATTCGGATCCTAATATAAAGGTCTCCCCTTCTTCCCTTTCTGTCAATATATCCTTTACCGGCAACACGGATTTTGCTGTCGGTTTGTATTCCTGCTGGAATTTTAACCAATATTCTTCCGTCTATAGTATTAACAGGCACTTCACTGCCCAACGCAGCGTCCCATGGCATTATATCCAAAGTCATATTAAGGTCGTTTCCTTCAAGTAAAAAACGCCCATCGGATTTAAACCTTACAACAAGGTATAAATCCCCTCTCTTACCACCGTTAACTCCAGGTTCTCCCTGTCCCTGAAACCTTATTTTCTCGCCATCCTTTACACCTCTTGGAATTTTGAAGGTAATGCTTTTTTCACCGCTACCACCCCTTAAGACAACTCTTTTTTCAACCCCCTTAAAACCTTCCTCCGGTGTAATTTCAATTTCAGCCTCAACATCCTCTCCGTCATATGCAAAATTCACACCCCTTTTTTTAAACTTTGTATGCCCAAAAAAATCATCAAAATCAAACCCGCTATCTCCAAAGAACATGTTGAAAAAATCGCTGTAATTCCTACTTCCGCCTGTCCTAAACTCATACTTTACATTGTTGCCAAATCCAAACTGAGAGGGGTCAAAATCATATCCATTTTGAAAATGAAACTCACTGCCAAAGTTATCATACTTTTTCCTTTTTTCAGGATCACTTAGTACTTCATAAGCTTCGCTGATATCCTTGAATTTTTCTTCAGCTTGTTTATTACCAGGGTTGGCATCAGGATGATACTTTTTTGCAAGCTTCCTATAGGCCTTTTTTATATCATTCTGTGACGCATTTTTATTAATCCCAAGAATGCTGTAATAGTCCTTATACTGCATGGAACATCCCCTCTTTCTTATTCATTGCGTTAATTTATTAATGAAAAATTAAACACTCTTTTTACAGGCTGTATTTTAAAATAATTTCAGGCGTGTTCAGCCTAAAGCATATGTATGCCATTTTGGCTGGCTTAAACTCAAACTGAACAATTTATTCTCTATCTTATTTTTGACTTTGACTTTCCTTGACTTTAATTTTATAATACTGAAATCTTTATTTTTAATCAAATGCATCTATAACCAAACTTTTTTTACAATATATCAACAGCAGAATTATATCCGCAATTCCCTTATTTTTCTCAATATTTCTTCTATTTTCTTTTATTTTTTCGTTATAATATTCTATCTTATAAAAAAGTCTTTTAATAAAAGATTCTCAAGGTTGACTTTTTTGAAACACATGACGAAAATTATAAATAAATTTATCCACAAAATACAAAGGTTTATAATTTCCTATGTGTTATAAAAAATTACCTCTTACATTTGTTATTAAAAGAGGTAATGAAATATTTAATAAGTTAAGTGCCTGGCACCAATTATGGCACCAATTACTCTAACACCCTATCCACTCATCATTCAAATAATGCCTTGATTTCCTCTTCGCTCATCTTCGTCAGCAAAGTTTCTCCTGGCTGTATAATCGATTCAATCATTTCTTTTTTCTTTTGCTGCAGGGCATATATCTTTTCTTCAATCGTACCACGGGTAATAAACTTCATAACCTGTACTGCATTTTTTTGCCCTATACGGTAGGCGCGGTCAGTTGCCTGGTCTTCTACTGCCGGATTCCACCAGGGATCAAAATGAATCACCATATCTGCTCCGGTTAAATTAAGACCTGTTCCTCCCGCTTTAAGAGAAATCAAAAAGACATCTCTTTCCCCCTCATTAAAGTTACGTACCGTTTCTCCCCGCACTTTTGCTTCGGTAGAACCATCCAAATAGAAGTATTGAATATTTTGACTGTCAAGATGCTTTTTGATAATATGCAGCATGGAAGTAAATTGAGAAAACAGCAGTATTCTATGCCCACTCTCTATCGCATCTTCCAACACTTCCTGTAATAAAAGCATTTTACCGCTTTCTCCTCGATAATTTTCAATAAATAGGGACGGATGACAGCATATTTGCCGTAACCTTGTAAGTACTGAAAGTATTTTTATATGACTTTTTTCAAAACCTTTTTCTGCAATTTCTTTTGCAATCTCTCCCTTTGCCTGGTGCAAATAGGCCATATATATCTTTTTCTGCTCTGGTGTCAATTCGGCAGTCATTTTACTCTCAATTTTCTGAGGTAGCTCTTTTAAAACGTCTTCTTTCATTCTTCTTAATACAAAAGGAGCAATTTGTCTGCTCAATTCCTTTAATTTTTGTTTGTCCTGATTTTTCATAATAGGGCTTTCAAATTTTTTTATAAACTTTGTATGTGAAAACAAATAACCGGGCATTATAAAATCAAAAATTGACCATAGCTCGGTTAGTGAATTTTCTATAGGGGTTCCGGTCAATGCAAAATATCCTTTTGCTCTGACCTGTTTTGCCGACTGCGCATTGATGGTATTAGGGTTCTTAATATGTTGTGCCTCATCCAGAAAACAGTAAGCAAACTCCATTTCACTGTACATTTCTATATCCCGACGAATAAGCGGATAAGAAGTAATAATGAAATCCACATCTTTTACTTTCTGCAGTTGCTCTCTTCTCTCCTGCTTGGTACCTGAAATCACCACTGCCTTCATATGGGGCACAAATTTTCTTATTTCCTCCTGCCAATTATATACTAGAGAGGTCGGAGTAATGACCAGGGAAGGTCCCGGCTTTTTCTCTTGTTCGGATAGCACAAAGGCAATGACCTGCAGCGTTTTTCCAAGGCCCATATCATCTGCAAGAATGCCGCCCAAACCATAGGCAACAAGCGTTTTCAACCATTTAAAACCCTTTTTCTGGTAATCTCTTAGGATAGTCTGCAGTTCTTCCGGAATTTTAAATTCCATATCTTCCGGTTCTCTCACATTTTGGACTAACTGCTTAAATGCCAGATTCCTCTCCACATGCTGTAAATTGGATTCTCTAAGACAACTGTCTATATACATAGCCCGATATTTGGGCAGCCGGAGTACTTTTTGATTTAAATCTTTTGCTGAAATATCAAGATTCTCCATTAATTCTGCCATCTGTTCCAATTCAGGTATATGAAGAGGTATAAAAGAACCGTCTTTTAAGCGATGGTATTTCTTCTTTTCCTGTATCGAAGCAAAAATATGCTCCAGCTCTTCATTGGGAATATCTTCATGGTGGAAAGAAAATTCCAGCATATTTGTATTTTCAGCCAAGCGTACTCCCGCCGAAAAAGTGCTAGGATCCTTAATCGTTATATTTTTAAAGGCATCCGAATAAAAAATCTCTGCATGCTCTTGCAATTTCGGAAGTATATGATAAACAAACTCGAATATGCTATCTTCATTTTCCAGATAAAGTATCCCCTGTTGTACTGTAAAAGCTGACTGTTCAAAAACCGCCAGAATATTTTTTTCCTTTTCTGCGTCCCGCACCAGTATTTTATTATTTTTAGAAGGTATTTGCTTTCCTATGAACGGATTAATGATCTCAGCCCCGTAACAGAACTCTACTTTTGCAGAAATACCCTCACCGGCTTTGTCAAAGTAAATTTTTATCTGTAAATCTTCGTGATATAAACTTTCTTCTACTGCTTTATCAATATCGACTTTAGCTATATTTTTTATCCTCGGGAGTAATTCAGAAACAAATTTTTCTTTGTCCTTGCCACTAAAAATAATAGCTCTTTCTCTGTTACGCATAAAACCATTATAAAAAGGGAAAAAATATGTTTGCTGTTTTTCTGAAATGTGATAAATGCTGCCTTGGTAAAAGAAGTATTCTCCGTCCTGCGTAATAGGAATAAATGTGTGTTTTTGTTTTAAATCCAATAGCAATTTTTCATTTTTTTGCTTTAGTTCAAAGGACAGCGGAAGGTCCTTTTCTTTAATAGTAGTGAATTCACTTTCTTTTCCTAGTACAATGGCTTTAAAAAAGCGGTTGTTTAAAGTTTTAAAAAGTCTTTTTACTGCAGAGGATGACAAATAAATCTTCTTACCTTTTAAGACGCTGGCATAGGAAGAAGAGGTAGCAAAAGAATCTTCCAACATTTTTTGATGCTCATAAATTTCCCGAAGCAGTTGAATGATCTCACGGTCCTGTTCTTTAAATGTATGTATGAGCGGATCAAATATGAATTTTTTCCCAAATGTTAGAGGTTTATTTTTGATAATGCTCTCAAGAAATTGCCTGGTATTTTTAACAACATATAATCTATCCATACCTATGCGTAGTTCAACCGAAGACAAACGACCGTTGTATCCATTCTCCAGTTCGTAAATAATTTCCAGATTTACTTCTTCTTTTGTCTTATTTTCGCGAAAGACTTCAAAAAAGTCAAAAATATAGTCTACCATATTAAGATTTTGTTTTTCATACATATTTTGCATCTGAAATTCCTGCTGTGTTCTTTTCAATACAGCTACGATATGTTTGCAGGCCCCGGAATAGTCTCTAAATGCAGGACAGGTACAGTACAAATCATCTATTTGTCCATTTCTAAAAAAGGAAATGGTAACGTCATATTCTTCCATCCCGATTACTTCTGCATCTACTGTCAGGTCCTCATCATCAAATTCAAAGTAAGCAACTCTTTTCTGCAGGTAATAGATGATGCCTCTTTGATAAACAGCCTCATTCGTAGCCTGCTGTCGAATCATTCCATCTGTAATAAACAGTTGCAATATAAACACCCCGTTTTGTTTTCGAATACAATATATAATTAAATTATACACATAAAAGTTGATTTTAAGCAAATATACTTGTTAGCACAAAAAGAAAGGGACTTGAAACTTTTGCATAAACTATTTCCTCAATGGCAAGAAAAGTTTAAAGGCACAGGAATAAATGGTATTCCCGTGCCTTTAAACTTTTTACTAAAACCTCAAACTGATATCCATCCATTTAACGGTATGGGTTAATGCGCCAACAGAGATTAAATCTACCCCAGTATTTGCAACCGACTGCAAATCTTTATCTCCCATATTCCCGGATGCTTCCACCAATGCCCGACCATTAACTTTTTTAACTGCTTTTTCCATTGTTGCTATATCCATATTGTCCAGCATAATAATATCTGCTCCGGCTTTTAATGCCTCTTCAATCTGCTCCATGGTTTCTACTTCTACTTCTATCTTTAGTGTATGTGGTGCATTTTTTCTTGCAGCTGCAATTGCATTGGTAATATTTCCTGCCGCTTTAATATGGTTATCTTTAATTAAAACCCCGTCCGAAAGGTTAAAACGATGGTTTATCCCTCCACCTACCCTTACTGCATACTTTTCTAAAACTCTCAAGCCGGGCGTGGTTTTTCTGGTATCGGTAATCTTTGCTTTGGTTCCCTCTACTACTTCCATCATCTGAGCTGTTTTAGTAGATATTCCCGATAATCTTTGGAGAAAGTTAAGGGCGACCCGTTCTCCAGTAAGAATACCCGCAGCCGGTCCCTTAATTTCTGCAAGGATATCTCCTTTATTCACTTTATCTCCATCACTTACTCGAGGTAAAACTTCTATTTCTTTATCTATCTTTTCAAAAACTTTTTTAACAATCTCTAACCCACAGATAATCCCCGATTCTTTTGCAATAAATCTTCCGCTAATTTTTTGCTCTTTAGGTATGGTACTTAGAGTTGTAATATCTCCTGTCCCTATATCCTCATTAAGCGCTCTTGAAACAATCTCATCTACATTTGTATTTAACATACCTTTTCCTCCTTGTGTTGTATAATGTCATCCCTGTAATGTGCCCCCACACATTGTTTTCTTCTTAGTGCGGATACTAACACTTTTTTTGCAATGATCGCCATGTTAAATGCTTCTATATCCTTTGGTGTTGATAAATATGCGTTTTCAAACTGTGCTAATATCTCATCTATTATTTCCAATCCTGCACTAAGGCCTTTTTGATTTCGAATAATTCCTCCATATTTACTCATAACCTCTTTTATCTTTTGTCTTATTGCAGCAGTATTGATTTCTTGAAGTATTTTTTTATCAGTACAATCATTATACTGAATGGTATTAATATGCGAAACAAAGGATTTTAAACTTTGTGCCTGCCGGTTAATATGCTGTGCACATCTTCTGCTAAAAACCAATCCTTCCAGTAAAGAATTGCTTGCCAAGCGATTTGCCCCGTGAACACCTGTACACGCTGCTTCACCACATACATATAGACCGACAATACTGCTCATGCCGTTCAAATCCGTTTTGACACCACCCATAAAATAGTGTTGTACCGGACACACGGGTATCCACTGTTTAGATATATCTATATCCCGCTTTTTACACTCATGATATATGGTTGGAAAACGCTGCATCAGAAAATGCTTTGACTTGGAGGTTATATCTAAATAAACATGTGAAGTATTACTTTTTTGTATCTCTTTAAATATTTCTCTTGCTACAATATCCCGCGGTGCCAAATCTCCCATTGGATGCTGCGTTACCATAAAACGTTCACCTTTTACGTTTCTCAGTATTCCACCTTCTCCTCTTACCGCTTCGGAGATTAAGAAAAACCTTTGCGATGTATCTGTTTGAAATAAAGCCGTGGGGTGAAATTGGACAAACTCCATATTTTCACATTTAGCCCCAGCTCTTATTGCTGCTGCAATACCGTCTCCCGTCGCACTTTGAGAATTGGTGGTATATTGATAAATTTGTCCTATTCCTCCCGAACAAATCACAATATTGGGCGATATATATAATTTATATCCTTTTTCATATACCAATACACCTTCTGCGCGTCCCCTATGTGTAATAATATCAATTAAACATATATCATCTTTTAATGTTACATTTGGTTTGTTTACAACAAGGCCAGTAAGCTTTTGAACAACTTCTTTTCCGGTAGCGTCTCCTCCGCAGTGAAGAATTCTATTCCGGGTATGTCCACCCTCTCGTGTTGCATGTAGATTGCAATTATCATCCATATCAAAATGAATACCAAAAGAAATCAGCCGCTTAATTTCCCTGGGTCCTTCAGTTACAAGTACTCTTACCGCCTCTTCATCACATAACCCCGCACCCGCATACAGTGTATCTTTATAATGAAATTCAAAACTATCATCTTTCTGTGTAACTGCTGCAATTCCTCCTTGTGCCAGATAGGTATTACATGCCTCCTTTTTGTCTTTTGAGAAAATCACACAGAATAAATGATCATCAACATTTAAAGCTGTATACAGTCCTGCAATACCGCTTCCTACTATCACCACATCACTATAGATTTTTTCTACTTTCTCCAGGTCACAATGGAACGCAAATCTTCTCATGGCCATCTCTCCTCATTATACATTCAACATCCTGTCAAGGGCACCATATGCTTTTTCTATTTCCTGTTCACTGATCTGTATTTCGTATGTCATATTTTCCAATGCATTTAGTACATCCTTTAATGTTGTCTTCTTCATATTGGGACATATCAGCTTCTGTGATAAAAGATAAAATTTTTTATTCTGATTTTTAGCTTGCAGCCAGTGTAAAACTCCTTGTTCAGTACCAATAATAAATTTCTCATCTGTCGACCGATTTGCATAATCTATAATTTGTGCAGTACTTCCAACATAATCAGCTTTTTCAACAACCTGCGGTGTACATTCCGGATGAACCAGTATCTTTGCATTAGGTACTGCATTTCTTGCCGTATCTACTTCTTCTACCGTTACTCTTTTATGGGTCGTGCAAAAACCATTAAATAAAATTATTTCTTTTTCCGGCACCTGTTTTGCTATATAACTTCCTAAGTTTTCATCAGGAATAAAAATGATTCTTTTATTAGGAAGGGATCTTACCACTCTTACTGCATTAGATGAAGTACAGCAAATATCGCTGGCTGCTTTCACTGCTGCCGATGAATTTACATAACAAACCACTGCTGCATCAGGATGCGCTTCTCTAAGCTGTTCTATATCATGGACAGTTACCATTTCTGCCATTGGACATCCTGCATCACGTGCCGGCAGCAAAACAGTTTTCTTGGGGCTTAATATTTTTGCACTTTCAGCCATAAAATGAACCCCGCAAAACACGATTACGTCCGCTTTCGATTCTTTTGCTTTCTTACTTAAAGCAAAAGAATCGCCCACAAAATCTGCAATATCCTGTACTTCCGGAAGCTGATAGTTATGTGCCAGGACCACTGCATTATGCTGTTTTTTCAAAAAAAAGATTCGATCTATTACTTTTTTCATACAATATCCCCTTGTCTGTACACCTGTATTTACATCTGTATATTCTATAATATAACACTTTCATACACATTTTGCAATGTTTAAATATTGCAAAGTGTATTGATGGGACAATGTCTATTCTCTAATATTTTTGGCTAAAATAGGGTATATATATAACTTTGCATAACAGTTGCACGGTTTAATATAAATAAAAATATAAATAAATTAAGTAGGTGATTTTTTGTCAACAAAACGTAGATTTTATTTTATCGGTTATAATGATCCGCAACATGATACAGCATTCAAAAACTATACATTGCTATTTACTTCCAATAATGTATCGTCATTATATCAAGCCTTGGAAGAATTTAGAACATATAAAGCAGCAAATCAAATAAAGTGTAAAGTAATAAAGATACTGGAAAGCCCCGCTCATTTAGAAACCGCAATATATGATATGGAGGTACTGGAATGAAAGCAGTGGTATTTAACGCATCTGTTCCAAAATATTTGACAACTATAGTCTTAGGAGCAATACATAAAAATTTTTACCATTCGCCTTTGTCCTGTATTTCATTAAAAGAAATAGATGTGCCTGATTTACCGAATGAAAACTGGCTAAAAATCAAAACCCTATACGGTGGAATTTGTGGAAGTGACTTAAACATGATACTTTTACACGATAGCCCTTCTACTTCTCCCTTCGTTTCTTTTCCTTTTGTAATCGGCCATGAAAACCTTGGCATCGTTGTAGAGAAAGGAAAAAATGTGAAAGGCTTTCAAATTGGAGATAGGGTAGTTGCAGACCCATTGTTATCATGTGATGCAAGGGAAACTACACCTTTATGCCCTAACTGTAAAAAAGGAAACTACTCTTTGTGTGAAAATATCACCAAGCCCCCTATCGCTCCCGGAATTAGCATCGGCTTTTGTAGGGATACGGGTGGCAGCTGGGGTGAGTATTATGTAGCACACCAATCTCACGTATATAAAGTTCCAGAACAAATCACCGATCAGGAAGCAATAATGATTGACCCCATTTGTTCTGCTCTACATCCGGTAATGAATCATTTCCCCAATGACCATGAAAAGGTTTTAGTGGTAGGCAGCGGTATAATAGGTTTACTGGTCATTGCCTGTATACGTGCATTGGAAAGCAAGTGTGAGATTACAATGATGGCAAAATATCCTTTTCAAGGAGAAATTGCTCAAAAACTTGGAGCAGACAGAGTGGTCTACACGAAAGCAAAGGACTATTTTGACAAATTTAAGAAAATCACAAACGGTGAGCTGTATCAACCTATTTTAGGCAAACGATTTATGCTGGGCGGTTTTGATAAGGTATTTGATTGTGTAGGCTCCTCTTCCTCTATAGATGAATCGTTAAAATTTACCCGTGCAAAAGGTACAATGGTTTTAGTAGGGCTAGCCAGTTATCCCAAAAAAGTCGATTGGACACCCGTATGGTTTAAAGAATTAAAAGTTACTGGTTCAATGTATTACAATACAGAAATTTATCAGGACGGTAAAAAAGAAAAAGCTTATCAAATTGCTTTAAGTCTATTGCAAGATCAAAAATTAAATGTAAAAGAAATGGTAACGCATACTTTTAATATTGAAAATTATCGAGAAGCAATTCGAACAGCAGTAGATAAATCACAACATCAATGTTTAAAAGTAGCATTTAAATTCTAAGGGCAATAGGTTTACAAACCTATTGCCCTTTTAAATTGTTCATATTTCTATATCATAGAAGTTTGTCGTACTGTTGCTACTGCATGGTTGAATCCAGGCAGCAAACTAATAACTACACAAATCAATACATCAGTACCTATGACCATCCCGTTTACCATCAAAGAATATAATATTACATTCATGCCTTCTGGAGCATAGGAACCAAAAAAAATAAATCCAGACAAAAAGTGCATAATGAATCTTCCTGTTCCTCCCACAAGCACACCAACAGATAAATTCCTTCTATATAGTCCAGCTAGTCCCATGGCACCAAATGCAAGTGGATAATCTAAAAATAGTTGTGCCCAATGAACAACAAACGGGTCTTGAATTAATTGTAAAAAACCATAAGCCACACCGGCAATCATTCCAGCCACCGGCACTTCCTCCTTGTGGCCAATGATATAACCTCACATAAGATAATACAAAAGATAATGCAATACATAATCCACCATATACAATTACTCTGGTATTATTTGTTTGCAGCTTCTTCATTTTCTTTAAAAGAATGAAAGCCACTGACAATACCACTAAAATACCCAAGATAGAAATGGTACCTATTTTTAGATTTGTAATTTCTTCAAAAAATTCTCTAAATACGTTTACAATATACTGAAACCTTTGTATTTTGTGGATAAATTTATTTATAATTTCCGTCATGTGTTTCAAAAAAGTCAACCTTGAGAATCTTTTATTAAAAGACTTTTTTATTAACTGTCTGTCTTTAAGAAACCGACAAGGTGACAGATATTAGTCTATCACCTTGTTAACTTGCTCTCTAATATTTTTTTTGCATACTCTACTTGTTCTTGTCTGGGAGATTCCACACCTTTTAAAGGATACTTTTCACCAAGTTTCTCCCATTTATATTCTCCCATTGAGTGATATGGTAACACATCAATTCTTTCAACATTGTTTAGCTGTCCTATAAAATCAGCTGCTGCTGCTAAGTCATCTTCTCCATCTGTATATCCCGGTACTAACACATATCTAATCCATACAGGAATGCCTCTCTCTGAAAGGTATCGGGCAAAGGCTTGAATTTTTTTATTACTAACCCCGGTAATCACTTTATGCTTTTCTTCTATTCCCTGTTTAATATCTAAAAGTACTAAGTCTGTATATTGTAAAAGCTCTTCTACCTTGTCTATATCTACAAAGCCCGAGGTATCTAATGCAGTGTGTATTTCTAGTTCCTTGCACCGCTTAAACAACTCCGTTACAAACTTTGTTTGAAGTGTGGGTTCGCCTCCGGTAACAGTAATACCGCCTCCTGAAAATTTAATAAATTCCATATATCCTGTTAGGTCTTCAATAATTTCATCAACCGTAATTTCTTTACCACCT